>NZ_KV835616.1:835-65189 GCF_001838065.1 Neisseria sp. HMSC078C12
TTGACGGACTCCTTGCCCGTTGGCATACATCACACCCAAATTAAATTGGGCATCGGCATACCCTTGTTCTGCAGCCTTGCGAAACCACTGTACTGCCTGTGCATCGTCTTGACGGACTCCTTGCCCATCGGCATACGCCATACCCAAAATATATTGGGCTTCTGCAACCCCTTGTTCTGCCGCCTTGCGAAACCACTGCACCGCCTGTGCATCGTCTTGACGGACTCCTTGCCCGTTGGCATACATCAGACCCAAATTAAATTGGGCTTGAGCATTCCCTTGTTTCGCAACTTGAAGCGTTTCCTGAAAATCCGGCATATTATCCGCCCACACTGCTTGGTTCAAGCCCAAGGCAATCAGAGCGGCGGCAAGCCATTTGACTGTCTGTTTCATGTTTTCTCTCCTATTTCGGTGAGGGGCGGTTTTTCAGCCGCCGTTAACGATAGGGCGGGGTAGATTGCCGCCGCAGGTTTATTGCGTGTTCAAATGCCGTCTGAAAGGTGCTCAGACGGCATTTGGAGATTTAGCGGATTTTGAGGGTGCTCAAACCAATCAGCACCAAGACGATGGTGATAATCCAGAAACGGACAACGACTTGGGTTTCTTTCCAGCCTTTTTGTTCGTAATGATGATGAATCGGCGCCATCAGGAAAATGCGTTTTTTGGTGCGTTTGTACCAACCAACCTGCAACATAACGGAAATGGCTTCAACAACAAACAGGCCGCCCATGATGACGAGGACAAATTCTTGGCGGATGATGACGGCAACGGTACCGAGCGCCGCACCGAGCGCGAGCGCGCCGACGTCGCCCATAAAGACTTGTGCCGGATAGGCGTTAAACCACAAAAAGCCAAGACACGCGCCACACATGGCGGTACAGAAAATCACGACTTCGTTTGCACCGGCAACGTAAGGCAGTTGCAGGTATTGGGCGAATTGGGAGTGGCCGCTGGCATAAGCAAAAATGGCAAGGCCGGCGGCAACAAGTACAACGGGAAATGCGGCCAAGCCGTCCAAACCGTCGGTCAGGTTAACGGCATTGGATGTGCCGACGATGGTCAGGTAGGACAATACCAAGAAGCCGACTACGCCAAGCGGCAAGGCAACTTGTTTGAAGAAGGGAACAATCAGGATATTGTTGGCGGAATTTGTCGCAAGGTAGAACAACGCCAAGCCGGCAACGATGGCGACGCTCGACTGCCACACCATTTTGAATTTGGCGGAAACACCGTTAGGGTCTTTATAAACTACTTTGCGCCAGTCGTCGTAAAAACCGAGTGCGCCGGTAGCGAGCAATACGCCCAAAAGAATCCAAATATATGGGTTTGCCCAGTTGCCCCACAGGATTGTAGATACGGTAATGGCGGTCAAAATCAACGAGCCGCCCATGGTTGGCGTACCGTTTTTGACAAGGTGGGTTTGCGGGCCGTCGGTGCGCACTGCCTGGCCGACTTTAAGCGCAGTGAGTTTGCGGATGGTCCACGGACCAAGCAATAGGGAAAACGCCAAAGCAGTCAAAGCCGCCATGACGGCGCGAAATGTGGTGTATTGAAAAATATTCAGACCGGTTAACCAGTTACTGAAATGTGCGAGCCATAAAAACATGGAACTTCCTTTTTTGTTTTTGTTGTTACATCGGGCTTATGCCCAATTAAAAATCAATCGGTATGCCGTCTGAAATTGCAGACGGCCTTATTGAGTAAGATTATTTCTCTACCACGCAAATCGGATAGTTTCCGGGATTCTTTCCGCCTCCCAAGTCCAAGCAGGTATCTTCATAGATAAATGCCTGTACTTTCATTCCGGCATAAAACGCGGCAAACAGCAAACCAGCCAATAGAAAAATCTTTTTCATATTTCAGACGGCCTTTTACGCGGTTGTTGCTACCAATGCCTCAACCACTTCTTCCATTTTCATAAAGCGCGAGCCTTTGACCAATACAGTAGCGCGTTCAGGCAAGTCGTGGCTCAACACTTGAATCAGCGGATCTTTGTCAGCAAACCACAAACCTTCCGCGCCAAACGTTTCCGCTGCTTCAACGCTGTTGTCGCCGACAAAATACGCGGCCTCGATGCCTTTATCCCGCGCATACGCGCCAACTTCGGCGTGCATGGCGACGGCTTCATCCTCACCCAATTCACCCATATCACCCATCACAAAAATACGCGGCGCAGGCATAGCGGCGAGCACGTCAATGGCGGCTTTCATGCTGTCAGGGTTGGCATTATAAGTATCGTCAATCAAAGTTGCATCTTTAATGCCTTGCTTGATATTCAGACGACCTTTGATGTTGCTGAAATTTTTCAGGCCGTCTGAAACTTCGGCAAGGCTCAAACCTGCCGCCAAAGCCAGAGCCGCCGCCGCTACGGCATTATGTACATTGTGGCGGCCTGGAACCGGCAAGACCACGGCAACACGTTCATTACCTCGCACCAAATCAAACGCACAAGACAACGGTTTCAATTCAATATTTTCTGCATGGACATCGCCACTGGCAACGCCGAAAGTCTGAGCGTTTAATTGCGCAGTAGCCGCCTCAAATGTAGCGATATTGGCATCTTCGCACGGAATCAGCGCAATGCCGTCTGAAAGCAAACCTTCGTAGATTTCACTTTTGGCTTTGGCAATATCGCCGACACCATCAAAACCGCAACCGACATGCGCGCGCAAGGCGTTATTGACCAGAGCAACATTCGGACCGGCGATTCGGGTCAGCAAAGACAATTCGCCAAAATGGTTCATACCCATTTCAATGACGGCATAGAGGTGTTTTTCATTCAGTTTCAACAAAGTCAGCGGCAGGCCGATATGATTGTTGAAATTGCCGGCAGTCGCCAACACAGCTTCATCACCGAATCGATGACGCAATACGCCGGCCAACATCTCTTTAACCGTCGTTTTACCGGAAGAGCCGGTAATGCCAAAGACAAACGGATTCACATTTTCACGCCACGCCTTCGCCAGTTTTTGCAAAGCCGCAAGCGTATCGTCAACCTTCAACGCGCCTTTCAAAGCCGCACAATCTTCGCGCGAAACCACAACTGCCGTTGCCCCCGTTGCCAACACATCTTCAACAAAGTCATGCGCGTCAAAGCGTTCGCCGGCAAGCGCGAAAAATACATCGCCTTCCTGAATATCACGGCTGTCTGTAACAATACGCGAAACGGGTTGATTTTCAGACGGCATCGGAAGGCCAAGGGTTTGGCAGATGAAATTTAGGTCTAGTGGTTTCATGGTTGTATTACATATTCAAAATATTGCTGATTAAAATTTATAGCTTGCCTGTCAGAGGCTTATTAGGTATCATTAAGCCCGACGTGACCGCTGCCTCTGCACTTTTTGTGTACGCGGCGGTTTTTATTTTCTCCACAAATCCCATTCTCGGTAATTTTCAAACCAGCCAAATCTCGTCAAGCTTACCTTGCTGCTCTTCACATCCGCAGGAAATTCTTGCAAAACGGCATCAAATCTATCTGCCCATTGAGAATTAGGGCAAAGAACCCTCAGCATTTCCTGCATGATGCAAAAATAGAAAAACGGACGTTTGGCATCCAATTGCCTCCAGTAACTGTCCTTTTGTATCGGTGGGGCAGACCGTTCTATGTTCGCATTCCACAATCTGTCGTGATGGGCAGATATATTGCGTATTTCGTTCAATCCGTTAAGCCATCCCAAAAAGACATCTCCATTTACTGCTCCGTACTTTTGGGCAATCAGGTTTTTATCTGGATATTTCATACCTGAAAAAAGCCATGACATTGTACCGAAATCCCACAAACATCCCGCAGCCCAGATTGGCAGGCATCCGTATTTCTGTATATTGTGATGATACAAAGACAAGTTTCTCTTTTTGGCTCTTGCTTCCAATTCGTCAAACCGCTCCGACCAGGCTTGATATTCGGTTTTACCTGTCTTTTGGTTAATCTTCTTCGTAAAATTGCCATGCAAACAGGCAGGTTTTCTATGGGCCATAGGATCAGCCTCACCCAAACAATGGACAATATCGACCCTTACCGCTGTTTCTATTCTTTCCAAAGCATCCAAAGCCGACAACCTCAGCTTTTTATCAAACAGATAAAGCGACAATACACTCTCGAAATTGCTCCCCTCCATAAAACGATCCGATAAAATTTTGTGCGTATCATCCCATTGTCGGAAAGCATGGAAATAACCGCTCAATCGGTAATAGCCGATGCGGCGGAGATATTTTTCAGCCCGAACCGAATCATTCACTTTCATTCCCCTGCTTTGCAGCAGTCTGACTTGATCGGGGAAATCAAGCCATGGCTTCAATGGCTGGAAACTTTGTCCATTCATTTCACAACAATCCAATTCAACATTCAAATGATTTTTTCACACTCAGCTACCGATTTTTCCGTACTCCTGATAATCGGAGAAACACAATACGATGGTTTTACCGTTTTTACGGTAAGGGTGGCAGAGGCTGTAATTGCCGTCTTTTACCTCATAACGTATTTCATTTGTTTGTCCGGCAAATATTCTTTGCAAGTATTCACGCTCGCTCAAATGCGGAGCATAAAGATATTGCGTTTTGCTGATTGTTTCTTTATTGCCATTCCGAGTAACGACAAAACCATTATCATCGCCTACTCCCTGAGCATTGGGTGCCTGCTCATCAATCCCACTTAACTGGGAATCGGCTGAGAAAGCCAAATAAACCTGTTTATTACCTATCGTATCCGGCACAATCACCGTAGCGGCTTTAAAGGCAGAATCTTCCTTCGACATCAGCTCAAGGATTAACGCCGCTTTTTTGATGTACGCCAAGTCAAAACGATAATCTGCCAACGCGTTGATTTGCGATGGGTTATCCTTAACGATACGCTCTAGCGATTGAGTCAAAATCTGACGTTTTTTCTGGACAGTCAGATAATTTCCGCCAAATAGCAAAGCGGCCAAAACAGGAAATACGGCCAACAACAAATATAAGGTTTTCCGACCGCCTTTGCTTTCTTCCTCTTGTCCTCGCTCGGCAATACGGGTCAAATTCAGCATGATGTTCAATATCAAGGCACCCGCCATCACGGCAAAAATCCCCAAAATACTCATCAGGAAAATTTCCGTAATGTATTCGCGAAATACCTTAAGCCCGAAAACATTGGATAAAATCAGAACAAATACCCAGTACACCAGCAGCACGACTGCCACCATGCCGACGATATTCGTTGCCTTAACCAATTTCTTTGCGTTCATACTCTCAAATCTTGTTCAGACAGCCTCTATCTGCTCTGATTAATCAGCGGATACGGATTCACCGCGCCGCTGGGCAGATACACGCCGTAATGCAGGTGGGCAGGTGTGGTTCTGGCATTGCCGGTTTTACCGACATAGCCGATGACCTGCCCTTCTTTTACTCGCTCATACAGGCGGATACGGGCAAATTTATTCAGGTGGGCATAGTAATGCCACGCACCCGGCCCTTGAATACCGATAACTTTACCGCCCAATCGGTTGCGCCCGATTTTGGTGACGATACCGGGCGTGGTACTGCGTATCGGCGTATTTTTCTTGGCAAAAATATCCACACCTTCATGCCTGCGCCCCTGACTGCGCGCCGCACCCCAAGTATCGTCAAACCGTTTGCCTTTAACGGGATTAGGCAGGCTTTGCTCGGCCGGAGGCTGTTGCGCCCTCAATTGTTCGATTTCGGCACTGGGGCGCGGAAGTTGTTTGGTGGCACAGCCTGCGAATAAAACTACGGCTGCACTGATTAATAAGGTTTTTGTCGGCATTTTCAGCATCAAATCGGTCTCCTTGTTGTTCAGACGGCCTTGTTAAAAAGTCTTCTGGAACAAACAACTGTGATGGGTTTAATGGCTGACGTGCCGTAATGCGTGTGTCGTTTTGCTTTTGTTTTGTATGGTTAAATCTTTTTCAGACGGCCTTAAGGTTTCGGGCCGTCTGAACATTTGTGATATGGTCTATCCGCGCTCTGCCAATGCTTTTTCTGCGATTTCAAAATCGGAGAAATGGTGTTTCACGCCTTGTACATCCTGATAGTTTTCATGTCCTTTACCGGCAATCAGAATGATGTCGTTCGCGGCAGCCTGCTCAACCGCATAACGGATGGCAACGGCACGATCAACCTCGACGCGTTCAGGATTAGGGACGGCAGGCAAAATATCGTTGATGATGTCTTGCGGATTTTCCAAGCGTGGGTTGTCGCTGGTTACGACGACTTTATCTGCACCCTGCACGGCTGCTGCGCCCATCAATGGGCGTTTGCCACGGTCGCGGTTGCCGCCACAACCGAATACGCACCATAAGGCCGCGCCCTGCGGTTTGATTTCCTGCAAGGTAGAGAGTGCTTTTTCCAATGCGTCAGGTGTATGGGCGTAATCGACGACGACCAGGGGCTTGCCGCTGTTCATGATGCAGTCCATGCGGCCTGAGGCGGGACGGATTTTTGCCAGTACATCCAATACTTTATCAAGCGGATAACCGTTGGCACAAAGCAAGGCGATGCAGGCGGCGAGGTTTTGCGCGTTGAACCGTCCGAGCAGACGGGTGCGGCATTTTCCTTCACCCCATGGGGTTTGGAATACGGCTTCCATGCCGTCTGAAGAAGCGGTGAAATCGGTAATGCGGATGTCGGCGTGTTCGCTGAAACCATAGCCGTAAACGGCTAAATCGGGACAGTCTTTTTTCAGACGGCCTGCGAGTTCTGCGCCGTATTCATCATCGACATTAATGATGGCGTGTTGCAGACCATGCCAGTAGAACAGGCGCGACTTGATGGCGCCGTAGGCTTCCATCGTGCCGTGGTAATCGAGGTGGTCGCGGGTGAGATTGGTAAAGATTGCGCTGCGGAATGGCACGCCGTTGACACGCGATTGGTCAAGGCCGTGGCTGGAGACTTCCATCGCGGCGGCTGTTGCGCCTTGTTGACGGAAGCGGTAGAGCAGGGTTTGGACATCGACGGGGGCGGGGGTGGTGTGCGTGGTTTCTTCCAATGCGCCCCAAAAACCGTTGCCGACCGTGCCGATAATGGCGGTTTTTTCGCCCAACAAATCGGCGGCTTGCGCCAGCCATTGTGTGATGGAGGTTTTACCGTTGGTACCGGTTACGCCCCAAACTTTCAGGCCGTCTGAAACATTGCCGTAAACTTGCGCCGCCAACATACCGGCGCGATGTTTCAGATCTTTAATGCCTTGATTGGGAACGTTCCATTCGGGATTCCATGCAAATTTTCCGTCATCATCCCAAAAAACAAAGGTTGCGCCGTTGGCAATGGCGGCAGGAATATAGCTGCGACCGTCCGTATATTCGCCCTGACAGGCAACGAAAATGTCACCTTGCTTAATTTGTCGGCTGTCTGAATGCAACAAACGCCCTGCTGCGTTTTCACACAGCAGAGGCGGAAAGTTGGTTTCAGCCAAGGGGGTTAACTTGCTGAACATAAACAATATCTCTTTGATTGTTTGGATTATGACGGTACTTTGACAGTAGCGGCATTACTTAAAGGCTTGGTTGGGGAAACGCCCAAGATGTTCAAGCTTCCGCTCATGACTTCTTTGAATACAGGACCGGCAACCACGCCGCCGTAATAGCCGTTGGCAGTCGGTTCGTCGATGGTAACGGCCACAATCACGCGTGGATTTTTAGCCGGAGCAAAACCGATGAACGTACCGACGTGTTTGTTGTCCACATAGCGGCCATTGACCAGTTTGCGCGCCGTACCGGTTTTCGCACCGACATCGAAACCATCCACCGCACCTGCAGTACCGGTACCGCCGGCTTCAGTAACGGAAACCATCAACTCGCGCACTTTTTTTGCGGTAGAGGCTTTGATGACGCGCTTGCCTTTAGGGGCAACCGCTTGTTTTTCAAAGCTGACCGGCAACAATTCGCCGTCATGGGTCAAGACAGTATAGGCACGCGCCAATTGCAACAGGCTCAATTGCAGGCCATAACCGAAAGACATGGTTGCCTGTTCGATTTTTTGCCATCTGCGCCAGCTTCTCAACAAACCTGCCGTTTCACCCGGGAAGCCTGAATGCATACGCACGCCCACACCCAAATCATGATAGAAATCGTACATTTCTTTAGGCGTAAACATGGCGGAAAGTTTACTGGTACCGACGTTGGAAGATTTTTGCATGATGCCGCGTACATCCAAAGTAGGATAAACGTGGGTGTCTTGTACGGTGGCCGGGCCGATTTTGTAAGGCAGGGTATTGAATGTATCGGTCGTATCCACTTTGCCGGAATCCAGCGCTTTGGCAATGGTAAACGGCTTCATGGCAGAACCTGGTTCGATCATGTCGGTTACGGCGCGGTTGCGGCGCTGTTCGCTATTGGCTTGGCCGGGCTGATTCGGATCGTAAGCCGGGCTGTTGACCAAAGCCAAAATTTCGCCGGTTTGCGCATCCAATACCACAACCGTACCCGCTTTGGCCTTGTGATAAGCCACAGCTTTGTTCAATTCCTCATAAGCCAGCGTCTGAATGCGCTGATCCAAAGACAAAATCATGTCTTGGCCGTTTTTAGGCACGCTGTTGCGCGGAGAGTCGAGGCTGTCTACGATGTTGCCTTTGTTGTCGCGCAATACGACTTTCGCGCCATCTTCACCGCGCAGGCTGTCTTCACGGGAAAGCTCCAAGCCCTCCTGACCTTTGCCGTCGATATTGGTAAAACCGATAACGTGCGCAAACAGATTGCCCATCGGGTAATGGCGTTTCAATTCTTTTTGGAAGGCGATGCCTTTAATGCCCAATGCTTTGATTTCTTCCGCTTTTTCGTAGCTGAGTTGACGCTTCAGATAGATAAATCCTTTGTCTTTTTTAGACAATTTATTTTTTAACACTTCAACAGGCACATCGGCAATGGCCGACAGTTTCTCCAACTGCTCGTCAGTCGGCATTTCCTCCATACCGGAAGGCATGGCATACAATGATTCGGTAGGCGCACTCAAAGCCAATGTAGCACCATTGCGGTCGGTAATCATACCGCGTGATGCAGGCAGCGGAAGCGTACGCACAAAACGTTGGTCGCCCTGATTTTTCAAAAACTCATGCTGACTGGTTTGCAGATAAACCCCGCGCACCAACAGACCGGTAAATGCCAGCGCAACGGCACCCAGCACCAAACCGATACGTCCGTTACTTGTCAGCGGTTTTTTTGTTTTTGTGGTTCCAGACAGCATTTGAGGTTTATATTCGTTCTTAATTAACATGTTGGACTTCTCATGACTTAGCTGCTCAGTGAGCTATTAATTCCCGTAAACACCTTGAAAACAAGGCTATATTCTTATTTTTTGCGTTCCAGCATAGCCGTATTATGCGCATCCGGCGGAAGCAGATGTTGCTTTTCGGCCGCCACTTTAATCAGTTTGTGGTTGGCCAATCTTGCCTGCTCCAGCTTCAAGCGCGCGTAATCCTGTTCCAACTGAATTTCCCGTTTTTGCGCCTTATCCAACTCGATAAAGTGCAAGCGCGACTGGTTTTGCTTAAACACTACGGCAAAGGCCGAAACCGTCACCAAAACCAGTAATAAAATATTCAACTTACCCATTTCAAACTTTCAGACGGCCTGTCAACAGAAACATCCCTTGCGACAATGCCGAAACGCTTCCCTAGTCAACAACCGAAAATTCGCCGTTGCTGCGCTCCGCCACCCGCAAAACCGCACTGCGCGCACGCGGATTGGCTTCAGTCTCTGCCGAACCCGGTTTGATTGCTTTGCCCACAGCCTTCAAAGGCGGCTGAGGCAAATCCGCTTCCTTGACCACTGCCCAACGGGGCAAAGGCGCATGTTGCGAATATTTTTTAATAAACTGCTTCACAATTCTGTCTTCCAGCGAATGGAACGCAATGACGGCCAAGCGTCCACCCTCTTTCAGACGGCCTGCAACCTGCGGCAAAACTGCCTCTACCTCTTCGAGCTCGCGGTTAATAAAGATGCGAACTGCTTGGAAGGTGCGCGTTGCAGGGTCTTGTCCGCGCTCACGAGTACGGACGTTTTGCGCCACAAGCTGCGCCAGCTTGCGGGTTGTATCGATGGGACTTTCCTCCCGTTGCGCAACAATGGCGCGCGCAATCTGGCGACTAAACCGCTCTTCACCATAATTCTTAATAACCTCGTGTAAATCCTGTTCGGATGCGGTTGCAATCCATTCCGCCGCAGACATCCCGCGGGTCGGATCCATCCGCATATCCAACGGCGCATCAAAGCGGAAACTGAATCCGCGGCTGCCATCGTCAATTTGCGGCGACGAAATCCCCAAATCGAAAAGCGCACCGTCAATCTTATCGATGCCCAATTCATCCAAGGCCGTCTGAAATGTTTCAAAACCATTGTGTACGACACTGACACGCTTATCTTGCGCCGCCAGCTCATTGGCTACCGCAATCGCCTCGGGGTCTTTGTCAAAAACAACCAAACGCCCCTGCTCGCCCAAACGTGACAAAATCAGCCGGGAATGCCCTCCCCTGCCGAACGTACCGTCCACATAAATCCCGTCTTCACGGATTGCCAACGCATCCACCGCCTCATGCAACAAGACAGTAACATGCTGATAATTTTCAACTTTACTCACAATTGCAAATCCGTTTGACTCAATTGGAAAGCCAATTCGTCAGGATCGATATCCAAAGCCTGATTCATTTCCTCTTCCCAATGTTCGCGGCCCCACAACTCCATACGGTTTGCACGGCCAACCAAAGTAACTTCTTTTTCAAAATCCACACGTTTGCGCAGATTAGCCGGGATCAAAACACGTCCGGCGCTGTCCCACTCCAAAATCTCCGCATTGTGCAGCAGCAGATTTTGATACCGTTGCAAAGATTCATTGCCGGCCACTTTCAACTTCAGAATCTGCTCGGCTTTTTCCTCCCAAACGGGCTCTGGGTACATCAATAATTTTTTTCGGGAATCCAGGGTGACCACAATTGCAGGCGTATAACGGCGCAGCAAAATATCGCGGAATTTGGCAGGAATCGCCAACCGCCCTTTACTGTCCATACTCAATTCATGAGCGCCGCCAAACACATCACACCCCAAATTCGATTAAAATAAAACAGAGTGAGATTAAAAATCCCACCTTCCTAAAATATTTCGTTTTCGCTTCAACAGGACACATTTCAGGAAAAAGTAACCACTTTCACCCACTATGCCCCACTAACCGACACTATAAGAAATTTTGGCAATCAGGTCAAATCCGTTTCTTATCTGAAATGAAACACTAAATGCTTAAAATTCAATAGTTTATATACGCAATAATGAATGACATATGAATTTATTAAGTATTTTGTTTAGTATAAAATACTAGATATAGTATGATTTATAGTATAAAAATACTACATATAGTATTTTTATACTCAATTACCACCCATTCCGTAAGCAGCTATAATATACAAACAAATTCAAATTTTTTACATTATCTAACAGTCATGAAGCCACAACTCCCCCTCCCCTCCCCTGACGCACAAGCCTCTTCAGCACACCTGACTAAGCTCATCAAAAACGAAATTGAACAACATCGAAACTGGATACCTTTCTCCCGATTTATGGAGCTTGCTCTTTACACACCCCAATACGGCTATTACAGTGGAGGCAGCCATAAAATCGGCACGGACGGCGACTTCATCACTGCACCCACCCTATCTCCCTTATTCGGGCAAACCCTTGCCAGACAACTTACCGAATTACTGCCGCAAACAGCAGGCAATATCTACGAATTTGGTGCAGGCACAGGCCATCTTGCCGCTACTTTGTTACAAAATCTTTCAGACGACCTAAATCATTACTACATTATTGAGCTGTCGGCAGAGCTTGCAGAAAGACAACGTCAACATATTCTTGAGCACACATCTCCCGAAGCAGCCGCAAAAGTCATCCACCTCACCGCATTACCCGAACACTTTGACGGCATCATCATCGGCAACGAAGTATTGGATGCCATGCCGGTGGAACGCTTGATTTATCAAGATGAAGGGTTTCAACAAATTGGCGTCAGCTTAGAGAATGACAAGCTAATCGAAGCCATCAGACCATTGGCCCAAGCCGAACTGATACGAACAGCCGCCTTGTATTTCCCTCCCCTCCCTTCATACACAAGCGAGCTGCATCCGGCACAATATGCCTTTATCCAAACCCTGGCCGCCAAATTGCAGCGCGGCGGCATGATATTTATCGATTACGGCTTCGATGCCGCCCAGTATTACCATCCGCAACGCAAAGAAGGCACATTTATCGGCCACTATCGCCACCACACCATCCACGACCCATTTTTCAACATCGGCCTGACCGATCTGACTGCACATGTCAACTTCACCGATATTGCACGCGCCGGCACAGAATCAGGTTTGGATTTAATCGGCTACCTGCCCCAATCTTATTTCCTGCTCAATCTCGGCATCACTGATCTGCTGGCGCAAATCGGCAGTCCGGATTCAATTGAATACATCCAAGCCGCCGCCGCAGTACAAAAACTGATCCATCAGCACGAAATGGGCGAGCTTTTTAAAGTGATCGCTTTTGGCAAAGACATCGATATCGATTGGACAGGCTTCGTTCACGGCGATATTTGCCATAAACTATAACTCGACCATCTACTTTTTATTTTTTAAAAACAATAAGAAATAAAAAAAACCAAAATTAGCGCTTGCCAAATATTCAAAAAAAACTATAATAGCGACTTCACGAAACGGCGAATTAGCTCAGTCGGTTAGAGCAGAGGAATCATAATCCTTGTGTCCGGGGTTCGAATCCCTGATTCGCCACCAAATTTCGGGGGTATAGCTCAGTTGGTAGAGCGCTTGCATGGCATGCAAGAGGTCAGCGGTTCGATCCCGCTTACCTCCACCACTAAACAAAAAAGCTCTTGTTAAACACAAGAGCTTTTTTGTTTGGCTTAATTAATAACCAGATAAGGCATCAGAGCTTCCCTTCAATACCTAATCAATACAATAAAGGCCGTCTGAAACATTTCAGACGGCCTTTTATCTTTGATTACTTCACAAGCTTCAATACTTTTTTCGGTTTTTCTTCCGCAGATTCAGCTTTTTTATCTTCCGTTGCAGCAGGACTGGTAGAAGCAGGCTGATATGGTTCCACCTCGAAACCCATACCCTCTCCACTTTCACGGCCAAATATACTGACGATATGACCGACCGGAATCCAAATCTCATGCGCTACGCCGGAAAAACGCGCAGAGAAATTGACCCACTCATTGTCGATATTTAAATTATGGCTGGCTGTAGGGCCAATATTTAAAACAATCTCATTGTCGCGCACATACTGCATCGGAACGCGGGTATGTTCGTTTACCCAAGCGACGATGTGCGGCGTTTGGTTATTATCCAAGCACCATTCATACAAAGCGCGCAACAAATACGGTTTGGTTGAAGTCGCCATAAACCCATCCTTTAGCGGCGCATGGCTTTTTCAGCCGGAGTCAATGCCTCAATGAAGGCTTCGCGTTGGAAAATACGTTCCGCGTACTTCAGCAAAGGCGCGGCAGATTTGCCCAGTTTGATGTCGTAATAGTCCAAACGCCACAGCAGCGGGGACAAGGCAACATCGATCATAGAGAAGTCATCGCCCAAAATATATTTGTTTTTAGCAAAAGACGGTGCCAGCAGGGTCAAGCCATTGCCAATGGCTTCACGCGCTTTAGCCTGTTCTTTATTGGTGGACTCAGGGTTTTCCAACACTTGCACCAAGCTGAACAGTTCTTTTTCCATACGGTACAGCACCAAACGGCCGCGACCGCGCATAACAGGATCACCCGGCATCAATTGAGGATGAGGGAAACGCTCGTCAATGTATTCGTTAATGATGTTTGATTCGTGCAAAATCAGATCACGCTCAACCAAGACCGGTACTTGGTTATACGGATTCATCAAAGCCAAGTCTTCCGGTTTATTGAACACGTCCACATCTTTGATTTCAAAATCCATGCCTTTTTCGTACAGCACAAAACGGCAACGTTGGCTGAATGGACAAGTAATACCCGAATACAAAGTCATCATAATCTTCTACTCCTGATCAATCTTTTCAGACGGCCTTAAAGCCTTATAAAAATTCAGAAAGAATTATACATAATTTCAAACACTTAATCCAGAAATTTAAAATAACACACTGTTTACATTAAGTAATTTTTAGATTTGCATTGATTCGACATAAATTGATTAAGCAAACAAAAAAGGCAAACCTGAAACAGGTTTGCCTTTTTGATTCAAAAGAATTAATGAACGTCTTTCCAGAATTCTTTTTTCAGGAAGTACGCCAACGGCAACATTACGGCAAACAGGAATGTCAAAACCATGTAACCGATACGGTGGCGTTGCAATTGAGCAGGTTCGCCCATGTATACCAGGTAGTTTACCAAATCGCGCACATAAGCATCGTACTCTTTTTGGATTACTTTACCGTTAGGCAGACGACGGCTATGCAGACCGGTAGATTCCCAATACAGTTTAGGAGTCAGGTTGCCGTGCTCGTCTTTAATCATAACGGGCTGACCTTTGGCATCCAACTCAACGGCTTGAACACCTTGTTGCTCCCACAATGGGTGAGGCATACTCGCGCCGGCCAAAACGGTATTGTTCCAACCGGTCGGACGAGTTGGGTCTTTATAGAAGCCGCGCATATAAGCGTACAGGTAGTCTGCACCTTTAGAACGGGCGATCAGGGTCAAATCCGGTGGAGGCGCACCCAACCATTTGGAAGCATCTTTCGGATCCATTGCCGCTACCATGACATCGCCAACATTGTCTGTTGTAAACATCAGGTTTTTCTTGATTTCATCTTCAGTCAAACCGATGTCTTTCAGACGGTTGAAGCGCATACCGCTTGCAGAGTGGCAAGACAAACAATAGTTTGTAAAGATTTGCGCACCGTGCTGCAGGCTGACTTGGTCACGCAGGTCGATGTCGACTTTTTCATAGTTTGCATGGCCGCCGCTGGCGACGGCTGCACTCATAGGCACTGCCAGCAATAAGGCAGCAAACCAGTTTTTCAGAGTTTGTTTCATTTTCGCTGCCCTCATCAGATATTGGTTGCAAACAAGTAAGCACCAACAACGGTAATACCAACATAAACAAAGAACATAATTTTTTGTTTAGTAGTGCTCATGGTTACGCGTTCAGGAACTGGTTTGTTAGTATCCAGTTTGGTATAGAACGGCATACCCAGGAAGAATGCAAAGTAGACAAAAGACAGGATACGTGCAACCAAAGTACGAGTATCAGTTGCTACCATTGCACCCAAAATACCCAAACCGATGAAGGCAATGATGAACAGAACCAACGCAGTTTTGAAGATTGGGCCGCGATAGCGGACAGATTTAACCTCGCCTTTATCCAACCAAGGCAGCAAGGCAATCAGGACAACTGCTGCACCCATACCGATTACGCCCCATACCTGAGTACCGGCAAAGGAAGGAATCGCACGCAGAATTGCATAGAACGGAGTGAAGTACCATACCGGCGCAATGTGCGGAGGTGTTTTCAGCGCATTCGCTGCATCGAAGTTTGGCGCTTCGAGGAAGTAGCCGCCGCCTTCAGGTGCAAAGAACAACACAGAACAGAAGACAATCAGGAATACAACGACGCCCAAGATGTCTTTAACGGTGTAGTAAGGATGGAATGGGATACCATCGCGTGGGATACCGTTTTCGTCTTTGTTTTTCTTGATTTCAACACCGTCAGGGTTGTTAGAACCCACTTCGTGCAGGGCGATGATGTGAGCCACAACCAAGCCGAGCAACACCAGCGGTACGGCGATAACGTGCAGGGCGAAGAAGCGGTTCAGAGTAACGTCGGAAACGTTGAAGTCACCGCGGATCCAAGTGGACAAATCAGGACCGATAACAGGGATGGCGGAGAACAGGTTAATAATTACCTGCGCACCCCAGAAGGACATTTGACCCCAAGGCAACAGGTAACCCATAAAGGCTTCTGCCATCAATGCCAAGAAAATCAGGGAACCGAAAATCCACACCAATTCGCGGGGTTTTTTGTACGAACCGTAAATCAGACCACGGAACATGTGCAGATAAACGACGATGAAGAAGAAAGATGCGCCGGTGGAGTGCATATAGCGGATAATCCAACCGCCGGACACGTCGCGCATGATGTACTCTACTGCGGTAAAGGCAGCAGGCAGATGGTAGGCGTTAAGGTTGCCGTCCGGTTTGTAGTTCATGGTCAGGAAAATACCGCTGACGATTTGAATAACAAGGACAAGCAGGGCCAAAGAGCCGAAGTAATACCAGAAGTTGAAGTTCTTCGGCGCATAGTATTGAGCCAAATGCTCATTCCACATTTTAGACAGAGGGAAGCGAGCGTCCATCCAGCCTAACAATGCTTTTGCTTTGCTATTGGTTTGGTTTGCCATAATTATCGTTCCTTATTTTTAGTCTTCGCCCACCAAAACAGTTGTATCGCTCAGATATTTGTAAGGCGGTACAACCAAGTTGGTCGGTGCAGGAACACCTTTGTATACGCGGCCTGCCATGTCAAATTTCGAACCGTGGCACGGGCAGAAGAAGCCGCCTTTCCAGTCTGCGCCCAAATCCGCAGGGGCAACGTCGGGACGGTAAGTCGGAGAGCAACCCAAGTGGGTACAGATACCGATAGCGACGAGGAGGTTCGGCTTGATCGAACGGTGCTCGTTTTTAGCATATTCCGGTTGCTGATCCACTTCGGAATTAGGATCCGTAACTGAGCCATCCAAACTTTTCAAGTCTTTGAGCTGTTGATCTGTGCGGTTGACCAGCCAAATCGGTTTACCCTGCCATTCGGCAGTCAGCATCTGGCCTGCTTCGATTTTGCTGACATCTACTTCGACAGCAGCACCGGCAGCCTTAGCTTTCTCCGATGGGAAGAAGCTGGCCACGAAGGGCGTAGCTACGCCCAGAGCCGCCACACCGCCCGCACCGCAAGTAGCCAGTGTCAGGAAACGGCGGCGGCCGTTGTTGATTTCTTGATTATCCATTATTCAGTCGTCCTAAATTTTTGGGAATACCGAGCCATTAAACAGCGTAATTCTACCTAGTTTGTTGTAATACTCAAAGCATTATTTAAAATAAGGTAAAGTTTTTATGATATTGCTCAATACTCAGGCAGGGTTGTTTTCATCAAAGTGAACCACTTCGATACCGAATTTTTCTGCCACGGCATCGCCTAAGGCGCGGACGCCGTAACGTTCTGTCGCATGGTGTCCGGCGCTGATAAATGCCACACCCGTTTCGTTGGCAAGATGATATTGCGCTTCGGAAATCTCACCGGTCAGATACGCATCGACACCTTCGTCTGCGGCCGTCTGAAAAAATCCCTGCGCACCACCACTGCACCAGGCAATGCGTTTGATTTCGCGTTCAAGATCGCCGATAACGGTCGGCTTGCGGTCAAATACCGCCTCAATGCGTTCAGACAACTGCGCCAATGTTTGCGTGGTTTTCAGACGGCCTGTATTCAACAGGTTTTGCTCGCCGAATTGTTTTTCGAGTACCCAATCGAGTTTCTCGGCCAACTGCGCGTTATTACCCAATTGCGGGTGTGCGTCCAGCGGCAGGTGGTAGCCCGCCATATTGATTTGGTGTTGCAGCAAGGTTTCAATGCGTGCTTTTTTCCAACCGGTAATCGTGACAGGCTCGCTTTTCCAAAACATACCGTGGTGGACCAAAAGCAGATCCACCCCCTGCCCTGCGGCAAAATCGATTGCCGCTTTGCTGGCGGTAACCGAAGTGGCGACTTTGGCAATTTCTTCTTTGCCTTCGACCTGCAAGCCGTTGGGCGCATAGTCCTTAAACAGCCCGACCTGCAAAGTCTCATCGCACCAAGCCAGAATTTCACGGCGTAAAGCCATATTCCGCTCCTTATATCTATCTTCAAAAACAGCTTCGCATTCTAACCGCAAAATCTGTTTATGCCTCAAATTCTTACATTCCGATTTCAGCAATCATTCCCAACATTAATCATTTGCACATCATCATGAATTATTTTAATATACGCCACCTTACCCACAGGCCGTCTGAAAACACATGGACTCTATTATCGAATTGCGTCATCTCAAAACCTTGCTGGCTTTAGAAGAAACCGGCAGCGTTTCCCTTGCCGCCAAACGGGTTTTCCTGACCCAATCCGCCCTGTCGCACCAAATCCGTGCCTTGGAAAATTATTACGAAACGCCGTTGTTTGAACGCAAATCCACACCATTGCGCTTCACTCCGGCCGGTATGCGCCTGTTGCAACTGGCGCGCGAGCTGTTGCCGCAGGTTGCCGCCGCCGAACGTGATCTGGTGCGGATTATTGAAGGAGAAGCCGGCGAACTCAGACTTGCCGTCGAATGCCACACCTGCTTTGACTGGCTGATGCCTGCCATGGGCGAGTTCCGCCCCTTATGGCCGCAAGTTGAATTGGACATCGTTTCCGGTTTCCAAGCCGATCCGGTCGGGCTGCTGCTGCAACACCGCGCCGATCTTGCCATCGTTTCCGAAGCCGAGCCGCTCAACGGCATCAGCTACCGCCCTCTGTTTGCCTATGAAATGGTCGGCATCTGCGCAGAAGACCACCCGCTTGCCGACAAAGATGTTTGGGAAGCCGAAGATTTTATCGACGAAACCCTGATTACTTATCCCGTTCCTGACGAAATGCTGGATTTGCCCAAAAAAGTGCTGCTGCCCAAAGGCATTAATCCGCCGCGCCGCCACAGCGAGCTGACCATTGCCATTATTCAATTGGTTGCCAGCAAACGCGGCATCGCCGCCCTGCCCTACTGGACGGTTATGCCGTATTTGGAAAAAGGCTACGTCGTTCATCGAAAAATCACTTCAGACGGCCTGCAAAGCAAACTTTATGCCGCCATTCGTACGGAAGACGCCAACAAAGGCTATCTGGACAACTTCTGCCAAATCACGCATGACCGCTGTTTTGCCGACTTGCCGGGTTTGAGCGAATTGGAAATGTAAACTTGAAACAATCAAAAGGCCGTCTGAACAATTTTCAGACGGCCTTTTTTAATCTATAAAAAAATTTCACTGCTTCTATTCAGATTCATCCGAACCTAAACACGCCGACAAATCGATTTCAGACGGCCATGTTTTATCGGGAGCAACCCGAATATCGAAATGCTCGCCACGATAGTCGAAAACCAAACGCCAAGCGTGCAGAAATAGATGTTCCGCCTCATCGCCGCCATACAACGTATCGCCCAAAATCGGACTGCCTATGCTTTTCATGGCCACGCGCAGCTGATGGGTCTTGCCGGTAAACGGTTGCAACACAAACAGGCGAAAACCAGGCTTCAGGCTTTGGCTGCTGAAACGGGTAACGGCAAAATTATCCTCATCACGCGTCAGCTTCCATGTACCGCGCCGCGAACGCGCCATACCGCCTTTCACCCAGCCCTGCTTTTTCGCCGGCTTGTGCGTACCGAGTGCCAAATAAGTTTTACGCATGGTTTTCTCGGCAAACTGCGCCGATAAAGCCGCCGCGCTGTCGCAGTTGAGCGCAAGCAGCAACAGGCCGCTGGTGGCTTTGTCCAAACGGTGAACCAGCCACACGCGCTCAACGCCGAGCTGCTGCGCCAGCGATGCGGTCAGGCAAACCTCCCCTTCCGATTCGCTGTGCACCGATACGCCGCAAGGCTTATTGATGACCACAAAGTCTTTGTGTTCAAAAACAAGGTCCCACATTTCAGACGGCCTTCAACATGATACCGTCGCCAAGCAGGGTCAAAATACCCAGCAAGCAGAACAAGATACATGCGGCAATGCGCACTGCTTTGGCCGGAATTTTGCGCATCAGCATTTCGCCCAAATACACGGCAGGCACAGAAGCAATCATCAAACCGGCAATACTGCCGACCACGACGAGCAGGATAGATTGGTATTTGGCCGCCAAAAGAACCGTTGCAATTTGCGTTTTGTCGCCGATTTCCGCTAAGAAAAACAGGACGACCGTCGCCGTAAATGCGCCATATTTCAGCCACTTGCTGTCAGGGTCTTCATCTTTATCCGGCAACAGCAGCCATAATCCGACCGCAATAAAGCTGCCGCCGACCACCCATTTCATGACTTCGGGCGAAATAGCGGATGCCAGCCAGACACCGAGTGCGGCTGAAACGAGATGGTTCAACAGGGTTGCAATAAAGATACCGGCAACAATCGCGTTTTTGTGGGCAAAACGTGCTGCCAAAAAGAGCGCGAGCAATTGCGTTTTATCGCCGATTTCGGCAATGGCAACGCCCAGCGTCGAAGAGAAAAAAGCTTCCATGATTTAAGATACTCAACCGAAAAGCGGGCAAACAAAAAGCGCTGTGCATACCGCCCGCAAGGGTATGGACAACGCTTACGTCTTGCCTGTCTTCCGATAAAGCAGAGAAGATACCGCTGCCACGGCCGCACAAGCCGATTATGTTGACAACGGTTTCGGCATTGCGCCGAATGGCTACTCCCGTAAGAGTGAAGCGCGCATTGTAAGGCAAACCATTGTTTAAAGCAACAAAAAGAAAAACAAAAGGCCGTCTGAAACCTCATTCAATCAGGTTTCAGACGGCCCTTTTCACAACAATTAATTATCGGAGAACAAATCGCCTACTTTTTCGCCTACTTTTTCCCAAAACGATTTTTTGCGCGGGGTTTGGCTGAGATTGAGACCGGAGGAGATTTTTTCAAATTCTTCCAACAACTCTTTCTGACGGTCGGTCAGGTTAACCGGTGTTTCAACCAAAATGTGGCAGTACAAATCGCCGGTCGAGCTGGAACGCAGAGACTTGATGCCTTTGCCTTTCACCCGCATACGGCGGCCGGTTTGCGTTTCTTTCGGAATGTGCAGTTTGACTTTGCCGTCCAAAGTCGGCACTTCGACTTCGCCGCCCAATGCAGCAATGGCAAAGCTGATCGGCAGTTCGCAATGCAGGTCCAAGCCGTTGCGCTCGAAGATTTTGTGCTGTCTCACGCGGACATTGACGTACAAATCGCCTGCCGGCGCGCCGTGTTGACCCGGCTCGCCCTCGCCGCTCAAGCGGATACGTTGACCGTCGTCAATACCGGCCGGAATATTGACTTCAACCGTTTTGCTGGTCTTGGTACGGCCTTCGCCACGGCATTTGACGCAAGGATCTTTGATTTCTTTGCCTGTACCGCGACAAGTCGGACAAGTCTGCTGCATTTGGAAAATGGCTTGGCGGACGTGTACCGTACCTGAGCCGTGACAGGTCGAACAAGTCGATGCGGATGTGCCCGGTTTGGCACCTGAGCCGTGACAAACATCACATTCTTCGTAAGTCGGAATGTTGATGCGTTTTTTCACGCCTTTGGCGGCTTCTTCAAGCGAAATCTCTATGCCGACCTTCAAGTCTGCGCCGCTGTAATCCGGCTGACGGCCGCCTGCGCTGCCGCCACCGCCGAACATTTGGCTGAAAATATCGGAAAAATCGAAGCCTTGCGCACCACCGAACCCGCCAAAACCGCCGAATCCGCCCGCGCCGCCGCCCATGCCCTGCTCAAACGCGGCATGGCCGTATTGGTCGTACATGGCGCGTTTTTCCTTGTCTGACAAGGTATCGTAAGCTTTTTGGACTTCTTTAAATTTTTCTTCCGCTTCTTTGTTGTCAGGGTTGCGGTCGGGATGGTATTTCATTGCCAGCTTGCGGTAGGCTTTTTTGATTTCATCGTCGCTAGCGCTGCGGGCAACACCAAGTGTTTCGTAAAAATCTTTATTGCTCATAATTTTGATAGTGTTAAGAATGAATTCAAACTGGGTGGGATATGTGGGCGAGTATCAAAAACTCAAGTCAGTATTTTCAAGGCCGTCTGAAATTGTGCTTTTCCGACATTCAAACATTCAGACGGCCTTTGTCAAACCGACAGGCCCGACAACCTGCTATAATCCCATCTTTATTTTTTCCAACGTTTTCAAGCGAAAAACAGAATGACCATGCAAGAACATTACCAACCCGCCGCCATCGAGCCTGCGGCGCAGAAAAAATGGGACGACGAGCGTATTTTTAACGTCTCCGAAGACGCCTCCAAACCCAAATACTACTGCCTCTCCATGTTCCCCTACCCCAGCGGCAAGCTGCATATGGGGCATGTGCGCAACTACACCATCGGCGACGTATTGAGCCGCTTCAAACGCTTAAACGGCTTCAACGTCATGCAGCCTATGGGGTGGGACGCGTTCGGCATGCCGGCGGAAAATGCGGCGATGAAAAACAACGTCGCCCCCGCCGCTTGGACGTACGACAACATCGAATACATGAAAACCCAGCTCAAAAGCCTGGGTTTTGCGATTGACTGGGAGCGCGAAGTCGCCACCTGCAAACCCGAATACTACCGCTGGGAACAATGGCTGTTTACCAAGCTGTTTGAAAAAGGCATCGTCTATCGCAAAAACGGCACGGTAAACTGGGACCCGGTCGACCAAACCGTCCTTGCCAACGAGCAAGTCATCGACGGGCGCGGCTGGCGTTCGGGCGCGTTGATCGAAAAACGCGAAATCCCGATGTATTACTTCAAAATCACGGATTACGCCGAAGAGCTGCTCAACGATTTGGACAAGCTGGAACACTGGCCGGAACAAGTCAAAACCATGCAGCGCAACTGGATCGGCAAATCTCGCGGTATGACCGTGCGCTTCGCCGTTTCAGACGACAGCAAACAAGGCTTGGAAGGCAATTACGCGAAATTCCTGCAAGTTTATACCACCCGTCCCGACACGCTGATGGGTGCGACTTATGTTGCCGTTGCCGCCGAGCATCCGCTGGCAACCGCCGCAGCCGCCGACAAACCCGAATTGCAGGCATTTATCGCCGAATGCAAAGCCGGTTCGGTTGCCGAAGCCGATATGGCGACGATGGAGAAAAAAGGCGTGCCGACCGGCCGCTACGTCGTCAACCCGCTCAACGGCGACAAGCTGGAAGTGTGGATTGCCAACTATGTATTGTGGGGCTACGGCGACGGCGCAGTGATGGCGGTTCCGGCGCACGACGAACGCGATTTCGAGTTTGCCACCAAATACAATCTGCCGAAAAAACAAGTCATTGCCGTCGGCGACAACGCATTCGACGCAAACCAATGGCAAGAATGGTACGGCGACAAAGAAAACGGCGTATTGATCAACAGCGGCGACTTGGACGGTATGAATTTTCAGACGGCCTTCGACGCCATCGCCGCCAAGCTGCAAAGCCAAGACGCAGGCGAACCGAAAACCCAATACCGCCTGCGCGACTGGGGTATTTCGCGCCAACGCTACTGGGGCTGCCCGATTCCCATCGTCCATTGCGAAAAATGCGGCGACGTCCCCGTCCCCGCAGATCAACTGCCGGTCGTTTTGCCTGAAAACGTCGTACCCGACGGCATGGGTTCGCCTTTGGCAAAAATGCCCGAGTTTTACGAAACCACCTGCCCATGCTGCGGTGGCGCGGCGAAACGCGAAACCGACACCATGGACACCTTCATGGAATCGAGCTGGTATTTCTTCCGCTACATGTCGCCCAAGTTCGCAGAAGGCATGGTATCGGCAGAAGCCGCGAAATACTGGGGATCGGTCGACCAATACATCGGCGGTATCGAACACGCGATTTTGCACCTCTTGTACGCGCGCTTCTTTACCAAACTGATGCGCGACGAAGGCTTGGTCAATGTTGACGAACCGTTTGAACGCCTGCTCACGCAAGGCATGGTCGTCTGCGAAACCTACTACCGCGAAAACGACAAAGGCGGCAAAGACTGGATCAACCCCGCCGATGTCGAGCTGACTTTCGACGACAAAGGCCGCCCCGTTTCCGCCGTCCTCAAAGCCGACGGACTGCCCGTCGTCATCAGCGGCACGGAAAAAATGTCCAAGTCCAAAAACAACGGCGTCGATCCGCAAGAACTGATTAATGCCTACGGCGCGGACACCGCCCGCCTGTTTATGATGTTCGCCGCACCGCCCGAACAGTCCCTCGAATGGAGCGACAGCGGCGTCGAAGGCGCACACCGCTTCCTGCGTCGTCTGTGGCGCACCGTTTACGAATACCTGAAGCAAGGCGAAGCAGTCAAAGCGTTTGCAGGCAACCAAGACGGTTTGTCTAAAGAACTCAAAGACTTGCGCCACAAACTGCATTCCACCATCGCCAAAGTCAGCGACGACTACGGCCGCCGCCAGCAGTTCAACACCGCCATCGCCGCCGTAATGGAACTGCTCAACCAATACGACAAAACCGACACCAACGGCGAACAAGGCCGAGCCGTCGCCCAAGAAGTATTGGAAGCCGTCGTACGCCTGCTGTGGCCGATTGTGCCGCACATCTGCGAAACCCTGTGGAGCGAATTGAACGGCGCGAAACTGTGGGAAGCAGGCTGGCCGACAGTCGATGAAGCCGCCTTGGTTAAATCCGAAATCGAAGTGATGGTTCAAGTCAACGGCAAACTGCGCGGCAAAATCACCGTCGCCGCCGACGCATCCAAAGCCGACCTCGAAGCCTCCGCCCTTACCAACGAAGGCGCGGTAAAATTCATGGAAGGCAAGCCTGCGAAGAAAATCATCGTCGTTCCCGGACGTTTGGTAAATATTGTCGTCTAAACCACTTTTAAGGTTTAGCCATACGGATAAAGGCCGTCTGAAACTTGGAAACAGGTTTTCAGACGGCCTTTTATTTTTAAAACCGTTATTTCCTTTAAACGTAAGGTTTACCATTAAATCAAAGTTATAAAGATATTTTTTGAACCATCGTATTCAAATGAAAACCTTAGCTTTGATAAAAACTAAGGTTTAGCCGAATAAAGAAAGGCCGTCTGAAACCCTATATTCAGGTTTCAGACGGCCTTTTTATCTCCCCGATTTTATTCGCCGTAATAGGCTTTGGTCAGGATTTCCTCCATGTCGGCGACTAATGCCAGACGCGGGTTGGCCGGGGTGCATTGGTCTTCAAAAGACATCATGGCCAGCTCTTTTCTGCCGTCGAGGAAGGTTTTCTCATCGATGCCCTGTTCTTTAAACGACATTTTGATGCCGACGTTGACCGCCAGTTCGTGGCAGGCGCGGGCAAAGGATTCTACGCCTTCTGCCGGTGTGCTGCATGGCAGGCCTAAGGTACGGGCGATTTCCTGATATTTCAGGTCGGCTTTGTAGTAGTTGTACTTCGGCCAAGTGGCGGTTTTCTGCGGGCGCGTGCCGTTGTAGCGGATGACGTGCGGCAGCAGGATGGCGTTGGCACGGCCGTGCGGAACGTGATATTTGCCGCCGATTTTGTGTGCCATCGAGTGGTTGATGCCCAAGAACGCATTGGCAAACGCCATGCCTGCGATGGTGGAGGCGTTGTGCATATGCTCGCGCGCTTCTGGATCGGCCGCACCGTGTTTGTAGGAGCGTTCGAGGTATTGGAACACGAGCTTGATGGCTTGCAGGGCGAGGCCGTCTGTAAAGTCGTTTGCTAGTACGGAAACGTATGCTTCGACGGCGTGGGTCAATACGTCCAAACCGGTATCGGCGGTTACGCTTGCCGGTACGGTCATGGTAAACGCAGGATCGACAATCGAAATGGTCGGGGTCAGCGAATAGTCGGCAATCGGATATTTTTTGTCGCCGTCGCTGATGACGGTAAACGGCGTAACTTCGGAGCCTGTGCCCGATGTGGTGGGGATGCCGATAAATTTGGCTTTGCGGCCCAATTCAGGGAAGCGGAAGGCGCGTTTACGGATGTCCATGAATTTTTGCACCAAGTCTTCAAAGTCAACTTGTGGCTGCTCGTAGAAGAGCCACATGGCTTTTGCCGCGTCCATCGGCGAGCCGCCGCCCAACGCGATGATGGTGTCGGGCTGGAAGCTGCGCATCAAATCCGTGCCTTTATAGACGGTTTGGACGCTCGGATCGGCTTCGACATCGGTAAACAGCTGGATGGTCACTTTGTTTTTGCGTTGGTGGAGCTGGTAGGTGATTTTATCGACAAAGCCCAGATCAACCATCGAACGGTCGGTCACAATCATGACTTTTTCACAGTCTTTCATGTCTTGCAGATATTGGATGGAATCGCGTTCAAAATAGATTTTGGCGGGCACTTTGAACCATTGCATGTTGTTTCTCCGACGGCCTACTTTTTTGATGTTTAACAGATTGACTGCGCTGACGTTGCCGCCGACGGCGTTTTTACCGTAAGAGCCGCAACCGAGGGTCAGAGAAGGCAGGAAGGCGTTGTACACGTCGCCGATGCCGCCGAAGGTGGAAGGCGAATTCCAAATCACGCGCAGGGCTTTGACGCGGGAGCCGAACGTTTTGACCAATTCTTCGTCGGCAGTATGGATGGCGGCGGAGTGTCCCAAGCCGTCAAAGGCAACCATTTCTTCGGCGAACTTCAAGCCTTGTTCGGTCGAATCCGCCTTAATCATGGCCAAAACAGGCGAAAGTTTTTCGCGGGTCAGCGGCTCGTTCGGGCCGACTTCGCGGCATTCGGCGATGATGATGTTGGTTTTTTCAGGCACTTTAAACCCGGCCTGTTCGGCAATCCATGTCGCCGGTTTGCCCACTACCGCAGAATTGAGTTTCGCGCCGCCGCAGCTGGCGCAATTCGCCGTTACGCCGAAGATAAACTCTTCGAGCATGGCTTTTTCTTTTTTGTTGGCAAAGTACACGCCGTAGGATTTGAACTCTTCGGCCAACTCTTTGTAAATCTCTTTATCGGCAATCACCGCTTGCTCGCTGGCACACACCATGCCGTTGTCGAAAGATTTCGACATCACAATATCGTGCGCCACCTGTTTGATGTCCGCCGTTTTTTCAACATAAGCAGGTACGTTGCCCGCCCCGACGCCGAGCGCAGGTTTGCCGCAAGAATACGCGGCTTCCACCATCGCATTGCCGCCGGTCGCCAAAATCGTTGCCACGCCCGGATGCTTCATCAGCGCGGAAGTGCCTTCCATAGACGGCTTTTCAATCCACTGGATACAGTTTTCCGGCGCACCGGCCGCAATCGCCGCATCGCGCACAATACGCGCGGCATGGGCGGAACACTGCTGGGCGGACGGGTGGAACGAGAAAATAATCGGATTGCGGGTTTTCAGCGCAATCAGGGATTTGAAAATGGTGGTGGAAGTCGGATTGGTCGTCGGCACAATACCGCAAACCACGCCGACCGGATCGGCAATTTCAGTAATACCGGTTACATCGTTTTCGCTGATGACACCCACGGTTTTCAAATCACGCAGGCGGCGCACAACGTTTTCGCAGGCAAACAGGTTTTTCGTCGCCTTATCCTCAAACACGCCGCGTCCCGTTTCTTCTACCGCGTGCATGGCGAGTACACCATGTTTGTCCAGCGCGGCAATGGAGGCTTTGGCAACAATAAAGTCAATCTGCTCCTGATCGAGCTTAAGAAACTCGTCCAATGCCCGTAAACCCTTGTCAACCAGGCTGTTTACCTCGGCTACGGCTGGGCTGACGACGTTGTCGGCTGATGCGTTCATGGTGTATCTCCTTAATAAAAGGTGGCAATAAGGTCAATAAATTTTCACTACGATAACTATAGGTAATTTAGTTACATTCTGCTTTGACCTACATCACAAACCATGATTGAACTTTTCAGACGGCCATTTTATCGTTTATTCATTTTAATTCTTTGACGTATAATATTTTTATCTACACAAAAACAAAAACGGTTATTCTTCGTCGCTTTCCTCGGTAATTAAGATAAAAACAGAAAATCGATGTATTAAAATTACGAGCGTAAATGAAAAAGGCCGTCTGAAAATCTTTTTCAGACGGCCTTTTTTGCTTTGCCGTTTATTGGCTAATATCTTCCAGCGTACGGCCTTTGGTTTCTTCACCCAATACCAAGATTACCGCCACAATCAGCAGC
Source organism: Neisseria sp. HMSC078C12 (assembly GCF_001838065.1). Classification (NCBI taxonomy): domain Bacteria; kingdom Pseudomonadati; phylum Pseudomonadota; class Betaproteobacteria; order Neisseriales; family Neisseriaceae; genus Neisseria; species Neisseria sp. HMSC078C12. The sequence continues at coordinate 28,645 of NZ_KV835616.1, forward strand.
ATAACCAGCGCAAACATCATAAAGATATTGCCGAAGCCGCCACTATTGCCCACCATCGCCGCCACTACCATGGGGGCGAGTATACCGCCGACGCGCCCGATGGCGCCTGCCCAGCCGGATGCGAAGGCACGGAAGCGCAAGGGGTAGAGTTCAGGGGTGTAGGTGTACAAAACGCCCCATGCGCCCAAGTTGAAGAAGGACATCAGGCTGCCCCAGATCATGACTTCGGCCGCAGTTGTGCTTTGCCCGAAAAACCATGCGCACGCGGCGCACGCGGCCAGAAAGCCTGCCAGCGTTGCTTTGCGGCCGATTTTTTCCACCAAGGCCGCAGCAGCTATATAGCCGGGCAGTTGCGCAACAATCATCACCAGCACATATTCAAAGGTTTTGACCACGGTATTGCCCTGCTCGACCAGCAATTTGGGCAACCAAGTAAAAATGCCGTAATACGAAAACACGATGCCGAACCAAACCAGCCACAGCATCAGCGTGCGCCGTGCAAACGGATGTTGCCAAAGTTGGAAGAAGCGGATGCGTTCGCGCGGGGCGGCCGGGGCGGCAACGGCTTGTGTCGGCGGCGTGATGCCCGACTGAATTTCCAGCGCGGATACCAAACGGTGCGCTTCGTCGGTTTTGCCGCGGGAAAGCAGGTAAGGCACGGATTCGGGAACGAATTTCAACACCAACGGCACATAAAACAGGGGCAAGGCGCCGAATAAAAACGCGCTGTGCCAGCCGGTTTGCGGAATAAAGAAATAAGACACCAGCGCGGCCGAGAGCCAGCCCAAGCCCCAAAAGCTTTCCAGCAATACAATAAAACGGCCGCGTACTTTCGGCGGCGCATATTCGCTGACCAGCGACACTGCGACGGGCAGTTGGCCGCCCAAGCCGACGCCGACAAAAAAGCGGCACACCAGCAAAACCGTCAAATCAGGCGCGAGCGCGCACAAACCTGTGGCAATGCTGTACACCACCATCGTGCCGGCAAAAACGGTTTTCCGTCCGAACCTGTCCGCCAGCCAGCCGCTGAATACCGCACCCAGAGCCATGCCGACAAAGGCAATGCTGACAATCCAACCCAACTGCGCCGGAGCCAGCGCCCAATCTTTGCCCAAAGCCGGCAATACAAACGACACCAAGCCTGTATCCATGGCATCAAACAGCCAGCCGATACCGACCAAAACCAGAAGTTTGTAATGAAAGCGGGAGGGCGGCAGATTGTGCAGCCGCGTCAGAATATCCATCACTTCTTTCCTTTGTTTGTGTATGATTGAATTAGGTTTTAGCAATAAATGCTTTAATTTCAGTGACAAACCTGAAACCGAAACATTGTGTCGATTTTAACATTGGTACCCTATGCAAAGAATAGGAAGCGCGTGTTTTTTGGATATTTTTATCGCCAAAACCACACGCCATATTAAAACGCTGAATAAGGGTTCACAGCAGGCCGTCTGAAAGTTGATGGTTTGGTTTTCAGACGGCCTGCCGTTTTTTGCAAAGGCTTCCTGCTTGGGTTATGATGTTTATTTGTAATATGTAAACAGACGATTGCCTGTTTTTACATAACAGGCCGTCTGAAACAACGGAGAACGATATGAATGCGGTTGTAATTGCGGTCATCATCATGCTGGCGCTGTCTTTATCGCGCGTGCATGTGGTGCTCAGCTTGGCTGTCGGCGCGTTTGTCGGCGGCTTAGTGGCCGGTATGCCTTTAGAGAATGTGACCAACGCGGCCGGCGATGTGGTGCAGCAAGGGATTATTCCTGTTTTTAACGAAGGCCTGAAAGGCGGGGCGCAAATCGCGCTGTCTTATGCCATGCTCGGCGCGTTTGCCATGGCCATCACGCATTCCGGCCTGCCGCAACAGCTCGCCGGCGTGATTATCCGTAAGCTCAACGGCGGCGAAGGCAATGCGAAAGGCGAAGGCGCGGTCAAATGGATGCTGCTGGCGATTATTTTGTGCATGGGCGTGATGAGCCAAAACGTTGTGCCGATTCATATTGCGTTTATCCCGATGATTATTTCGCCGCTGCTGTTGGTGTTCAACCGCTTGAAACTCGACCGCCGCCTGGTGGCCTGCGTAATTACGTTTGGCTTGGTAACGACTTATATGTTCCTACCTTACGGTTTCGGCGCCATCTTCTTGAACGACATCATGTTGGGCAATATCCGCTCGGCAGGCATGGACACCGGTGGCATAAATGTGATGCACGCAATGGCGATTCCGGCTTTGGGCATGGTGTCCGGCTTACTGCTGGCCTTTTTGCACTACCGCAAGCCGCGCATTTATCAAAACAACGCCGCCGATACGGAAGACAATCGTGAAGCGGTGCAGCAGCAAGAGCCGTCAACCTATCGCAGCTTGGTGGCGGCCGTGGCAATTGCCGTGTGTTTTGCCATTCAGCTTTTGTATGAAAACTCGTTGGTATTGGGTGCGATGTTGGGCTTTGCCGTGTTTATGATGTTGGGCGTGATGAACCGTTCCGCCGCCAGCGATGTGTTCGGCGAAGGCATCAAAATGATGGCGATGGTCGGCTTTATTATGATTGCGGCACAAGGTTTCGCCGCCGTCATGAACGCGACCGGCGACATCCAGCCTTTGGTCGAGCGCAGCATGGCTTTGTTCGGAAGCAATAAAGGCATGGCCGCCTTTACCATGCTGTTTGTCGGCCTTCTGGTAACCATGGGCATCGGCTCGTCTTTCTCCACCTTGCCGATTATTACCGCGATTTATGTGCCTTTGTGCATCAGCTTGGGCTTCTCCCCAATGGCTACCGTGGCCATCGTCGGCACGGCAGGCGCGCTGGGCGATGCCGGCTCCCCTGCTTCCGACTCAACACTCGGCCCGACCATGGGTTTGAATGCCGACGGTCAGCACGACCACATCCACGATTCGGTTATCCCAACCTTTATCCACTACAATATCCCGCTGATGGTTGCAGGCTGGATTGCCGCGATGGTGCTGTAATATGAGCGATATTCAGGAATTGGAACACCGCGTCACCGAACTGGAAATTCAGACGGCCTTGCAGGAAGATTTAATCGGCAGCCTGAACGATACCATCGCCAAGATGCAACAGGCTTTGGATTTGCAGCAAGGCCAGTTGCGGCTGCTGTATCAACGGATGCAGGACAAAGGCGCAAACGGCGAACGCGAACCGTACAGCCTGCGCGACGAGATTCCGCCGCATTATTGATCAACTGAAAAAGGGCGTGTTTGATACATGCCCTTTTCTTTCATAGCAAAGGCCGTCTGAAAGTCAGTCAAGCTTTCAGACGGCCTTTTAAACGATCCAACCTTACAAACAAACCAATTCGTTGGCCATTTGCTGCTCGACGGTTTCACGTTGGCGGATAAGTTTGTATCCGCTGCCGTCAACCAATACTTCCGCCGCACGATTACGCGTGTTGTAGTTGCTCGCCATGCTTGAACCATACGCACCGGCGCTGCGGATAAGCAGTAAATCCCCTTCTTCGCAGGCGATGGTGCGGTCTTTGCCGAGGAAGTCGCCGGTTTCGCAAATCGGGCCGACGATATTGGCCGTCAGAGGCTCAATGTTTTTGGTTTCAACCGCTTCAATGTGATGATAGGCGTCATAAAGTGCCGGACGCATCAAATCGTTCATCGCCGCATCGACCATCACAAAGTTTTTCTCTTCGCCATGTTTGACGAACTCGACACGCGTCAACAACGCACCGGCATTGCCGACCAAGCTGCGGCCTGGCTCGAGGACCAGTTTCAAACGGCGTGTACCGATCAGTTTTTGAACGGCTTGGGCATACGCACCCAAATCAGGCACATTTTCGTCTTGGTAAACAATACCGACACCGCCGCCTAAGTCCAAGTGTTCCAACACAATGCCTTCGTCTGCCAGTTGGTCGACCAAGGCCAAAATACGTTCGCAGGCTTCGATGAGCGGGCTGAGGTCGGTCAGTTGCGAGCCGATGTGGCAGTCGATACCGACGATTTTCAAATGGCTTTGTCGGGAGGCATGACGATAGGCCTCAAGCGCATCGGCATAGGCAATACCGAATTTGTTGGCTTTCAAACCGGTGGAGATATAAGGGTGGGTTTTGGCATCGACATCAGGATTGACGCGCAGGGAAACCGGAGCGACTTTACCCAAACGCGCGGCAACTTTCTGAATACGGTCGATTTCAGGAATGCTTTCCATGTTGAAGCATTTCACGCCTGCATTCAGCGCAAATTCAATTTCTGCCTCACTCTTGCCCACACCGGAAAAAATCGTTTTCGCCGCATCACCGCCGGCCGCCAAAACACGCGCCAACTCGCCGCCGGACACAATGTCAAAACCGCTCCCCAAAGAAGCAAAGTGTTTGATGATGCTCAGGTTGCCATTGGCTTTAACTGCATAGCAGACAAGCGGGGTCAAAGCGGCAAACGCGGTTTGGTAGTTTTCAAACGCCTCGGTCAGCGCAGATTTGCTGTACACATAAAGCGGCGTGCCGAATTCCTCGGCAAGGTGGGAATAAGGGATTTGTTCGCAGGATAAGGTCATGTTTGTGAAGTCTTTTTTAATCGTTGGTTTGAGTGGTCGGCTCTTTGGCCGTATCGAATTTCAAGCCGGTCTGAATCACGCCGAAGCGCGCTTTGTCGCCTTCTTTGGGCAGGTAGAGGTCGCCTTTGTAGCCGCAGGCAGAGAGCAGCAGAGCCGTTACCGCTGCAAAAAATACGCCGTATTTCATCAGTAAAACTTTCTTCATCATTACGAATGTGGCAAGATTCGGTATCTTAAACAAAAACCACACAAAAAGCCATGATGACCGAAAGCGAATTCATCCGCCTGAGCGAAGAATTGTTTGAACACATTGAAGACCAAATCGATGAAAACGGCTGGGATTTCGACTGCCAGTTTGCCGGAAACGTCCTGACCATCGAAGCCGAAGACGGCACGCAAATCATCGTCAACCGCCACACGCCCAACCAAGAATTGTGGATTGCCGCCAAAAGCGGCGGCTACCATTTCGCCGAGCAAAACGGCAAATGGCTGGCAACACGCGACGGACGGGATTTCTACGATGTTTTGAACGAAGCACTGAGTGCGGCTTCGGGCGAAGCAGTCAATATTGCCGAATTGTGATTGAATCTTTAAATCTCACCCGCTAAAAAATCTATTTACCTCAAAGGATACCCAAATGCCCCTACTAGACAGTTTCAAAGTCGACCACACCCGTATGCACGCCCCTGCCGTGCGTGTGGCGAAAACCATGACCACGCCCAAAGGCGACACCATTACCGTATTTGACCTGCGTTTCTGCATTCCCAACAAAGAAATCCTGCCTGAAAAAGGCATTCACACGCTGGAGCATTTGTTCGCCGGCTTTATGCGCGACCACTTAAACGGCAACGGCGTCGAAATCATCGACATTTCCCCGATGGGCTGCCGCACCGGTTTCTACATGAGCCTCATCGGCACGCCCGACGAGCAAAAAGTAGCCGACGCATGGCTCGCTTCAATGCAGGATGTTTTGACCGTTCAAGACCAAAGCAAAATCCCCGAGTTGAACGAATACCAATGCGGCACCTACTTGATGCACTCGCTTGCCGAAGCGCACGAAATCGCCCAAAACGTTTTGGCACGCAAAGTCGCCGTCAATAAAAACGAAGAGCTGACATTGGACGAAAGCCTGTTGAACGCTTAATACTCGATGAAAACAAAGGCCGTCTGAAACTTTAGAGAAAGAAAATTTCAGACGGCCTAAGACCTTTTATTTCGATTTTCAACCTTTCAGCCGCAGTTTTACACCGCCTAAAAATAAGTTGGCGGTTGCTGACAATGTACATAGTATAATTACACTTTGAAAAAACAACCTGATTCTATTGCCTTTATGAAACCGTTTTTCTGCAAAACCGCTATTGCCCTCAGCCTGGCCTTCCCTGCCGCCGCCAACGCTGCCGAGTATGTCTGCAATGTTGAAGGCATTACCGTTTATGCTTCATACCAGATCAATGACGCCTGTCGCATAGTTGAAACAAACAATGTAACAGAAACCAGCGTCGTTGCGATTCCGGGCGACACTCCGGTTTTAAAAACGGTACAAACAACAGAATTTAAAGCATCTGCCGCAGACTACGTTCATGCTTCTCAAGCAACGCCCGCGGTACAAACCCCAGTCGTTGTTTCTCAAAATGAATACGGTATTCCGGCACCTATTTCCATTCCGATGGCACAAACTCGACAAGCTGTGCCTGCGAATAAAACCATTGCAGACAGCGTAATCGTTTCCAACAATACGCCTGTTTTGGAAACACCAGCCGTTGCAAAACCTGAAAACTATGTTGTCGATACTGCTGCACATAACACAACTCCTGTCGTACAAACGCAGACGAATGCCGTTCAAGCGGACAGCACTATTGTTCCTCCAGTGCTCGCTGCGCAAACCCAGCCTACTGTTGCAACCGACAAAGCCATTGCAGACGGCGTAATCGTTCCCAACAATACGCCTACTCTGGAAGCGCCTCCCACAATAAAAGCTGAAGACTATATTGCCGATACTACTGTCCGCAATACAACTCCTGTCGCCCCTGTCCAACCTACTGCTTCTACCGAAAAAACTGTTTCAGACGGCCTCGCCATTCTTAATGAAACAACAGTTGCCCAACCTATCGTACCTGCAATTCAAATCCCACAAGAGATTGTTCAAAATCCTACTGTTCAGCCGCAAATTTCAGCTAGCCAAAATAGCCATGCGGTAACAACTCAAGATGAAGCGCTCGATAAAACACCAGCCAAAGCTGAGACTAAGCGCAAAGGCAAAACTTATGCCAAAACATCTTCTCGACGCAAAGCCAAGTTCAGCCGCAGCAAAGCCGACAAGACTGACGTTGTTCATTCATCTGAAGAACAAGCTGCCAAACCAATTACCACAGCTTCATCCGAACCAAGCACACCGGCAACCGCTACCCCGGCAGAGCATGGTAAAACCACAGCCCCTACACCTTTCCCTAAAGCATACAAACCGGCAGCCGACATTTTGCTGGATAAAGGAAATAACGACAGCGATATTAAAATTCTGCCGAACGTACCGATTACCAGCGTAACCAACACAGCCGAAGCCGCCAATCCGCGTCTGAATATTATCTTGCGCAACCGTCCGGGCAAATCACGCGCTTCTGCATACAGCAAATACAAAGCCCCTGTGATCCGCACTGCCCCTGTGATCCGCACTGCCCCTGTGGTTACGCCGGCATCTAAGCCAAGTCCTAAGGAAACCCGCAAACAAATATTGCAGACCGAAGTACGCAACGAACAGGCCGCTATTACCCGCCTTCAAACCCAGCTGAATGCGGCCAAACAAAAAGGCGACCAAATTAAAATCCAACAACTGACCCGTACCATCAATGCCCGTAAAGCGAATATCCGTGCGATTCAAGGAGAGATGTCCCGTTGATTGGTTGTAATGAAAAAAGGCCGTCTGAAAGTTTTTCAGACGGCCTTTTTAATGGCGTAAACCTGTTTATCTCAACAGACAAACCCTTTCGTTAAAATCATTTCTCCCATCACAAAGTACACTTCTTCACATCCCTACCCTCGCACGCCATCACTTTTTCTATCCAATCGGCGATATCTTGCCAATAATATTGCGGCTTTTCAGACGGCCTCTCAGGCTGCATTCCTTCATCATTCAACACAACGGGAACACCCTGTTCTACACCGACTTCAAGCAGAATCCAGACGCTGCCTTCATGGGTATCGGCATGTGCTGCTTGATGTTCATATGCCCAGCCAACCGCAGCTTGACCGCCATTTTGCAAAGACTGCATCGCCAGCAACAATGGATGAAAGCAAGTATCCATATTATTGTCGGCAGCAACGACCAAAGTTGCACCATGCGTGCCTAACGCTTGCGCGGCATGAAAAACGGGGGAGTTGTGCAGGTTGGCAATAAAGTCAAACGGCATCGCGGCGTGATGGTTTAGCACATTGTCTGCCATTTTTTCAAACACGGATGGCGAAGAAAACGACGTACCGAGAAAAACAGCGCAATCAGAACGGATTTCGCTTTGTTCCTTTAGCTGCCCTGCACCAAGCGCGGCAATCAAACTCAAGCGGCTGAGGCGGCGGGTGTCTATACCGCTTTGCTGCTTTAAGGTTTGTTTGAGGATTTTGCCGCCGGTGTTGGCGTCCGTATCAAAACGCACGGCGGCGGTAATGCGGATATGAGGATTTACAGTTGCCATTGCCATACCAAAGATGTGTTGCTGCCGCCAAAGCCAAACTGATTGGCCAAACAGTAAAAGCCGCCTTTGGGTGAAGCCGCGCACTCGGAAAAACGAATTTCCCGCCCCTGATAATCACTGCTTTTGCCTTGTTTTAAAGCGGATAAAAGCAGGGTTGTTTCAAGGGCTGCCGTTGCGCCAAGCGTGTGTCCGATTTGCGGTTTGAACGCCATCAGAGGCGGCAGCGTACCGAATATATTTTCCAGCGCGGCCAATTCTGCGGCATCGCTGTCAGCCGTGCCGATGCCGTGTGTTTTAACGGCTGCAATGCTTTCAGGAGCGATGCCTGCAACATCCAAAGCGCGTCGCATCACTTGCTCCTGCGCTTGGCCATCGCTTTGAATCAGGTCATTACCCGTATTGGCGGCGTGTCCGATAAGTTTCAGACGGCCTGAAGAAGATTCGGGCGCGACGGAAGATAAGGCAAGTGCGGCAACACCTTCGCCTAAAATCAAACCGTTTCCGCCAAAAGGCTGATACTGTTCGGTCAGCAAACCCAAGCTGTGAAAATGCAGCAAAGTCAGCCGGTTGAGGTTTTCAATACCAAGTACAAAGGCGCGCTCCATCCCACCGCACAAGCAATTATCTGCCTGAATCAGCGCATGGGCGGATGAAGTGCAGGCAGTAGCGAAACTGAAAATCTGTCGATTGCCGCTGCGACGGCGCAAATCTTCGGCAAGATAAAGCAGACTGTGTTCTTCTGCCGCCCTATTGCCCGCAAGATAGTCATTTTCATATTCGGAGATGGAATAGGAACTGGAACCGATAAACACCGGCGCATCATGCCAACTTTCAGACGGCCAGCCTGCCTGTTCGGCGGCTCGGCGCAAATGTTGTTCGGCAATATCCGCAAGTTCCTTCCGCCCCAAGTGATTGCCGGCAAATGCACGGAAATAAGTAGCCTGCTGCGGCTGGTTTAAAAACGTATAAGACACCGCATCAGGCCGTCTGAAATCCATTTGCGGATTCAAGGCAGACGTGGCCGCCGTACCGCAAACCCAACTCATGCGCCATGCTCCGCACGGATAAACGCCGCCAAATCGCGTACGCACATCATATGTTTGCGCACCATACGGTCGCCCTGAAGGCGCACTTGGAAATACTGTTGCAAGGCAACGCTGATTTGCAGCGCATCAAGCGAATCCAAACCGACCGGACTGTCATCGCCAAACAAAAGCGCATCGTCGGTGAAATCATCCATATCCACATCGTCGGCCTTATCGGCCTCTTGCACGATTAGCTTTTTCAATTCCGCTTCCAGCTCGTGCTCGGCCAGCGTAAAGGTGTAAGACATTTTCAAACTCCCATTTTTATCTCATGACGCAACAGCTTGCTTGAGCGAAACTCGCTACGCTCGTTTTCAGACGGCCCGAACTTTATGCAAAATCGCCCCAAAGCGTCTGCATGGCGGCGATGGCCGCAAGTGAGGCGGTTTCGGTACGCAACACCCGTTTGCCGAGCGTAACGGATTGAAAACCGGCATCAAACGCCTGTTGCTCTTCCTTCTCCGTCCATCCGCCTTCCGGGCCGACCATAAACACGACTTTGCCGGATTGCGGCCGAACATCGCTCAGTTTTTGAGCGCGGTTCAAGCTCATTAACAGTTTGGCCGTTTCCTGCGGCAACTGCTGCAATGCCTGTGCATAAGTCGTCAGCGGCAAAACCTTCGGCACAATATTGCGGCCGCTTTGTTCACACGCAGAAACAACAATTTCCTGCCAACGTGCCACCCGCTTTTCAGCGCGCTCGCCGCTTAAGCGCACGACACAGCGTTCACTGATGACCGGGCGAATTTCTGCCACGCCCAATTCCACGCTTTTCTGCAAAGTGAAATCCATGCGCTCGGCGGCGGATACCGCCTGTACCAACGTAATGTTCAGCGGCGATTCGTTGTCCGTTGCCTCTTCACGCAAAATCCGCACGCTGGCGCGGCGTTTTTCCAAAACTTCGGGCAAAGCCGGATATACCTTGCCATCGCCGTTGAACAACACGATTTCTTCCGTATTTTTCACGCGCAATACATTCAGATGGCGCACCACATTATCGGGCAATTCGACCACGCTGTCGGGGCTTAAGGCAAAATCAACATAAAATCGGGGCATGGTTTCCTGCTTTATTCATGTATATAATTTAAATTTAAAATTTCATGAATGAAGTTGAAACACGGCGATATGCTCCTGCCTGCTTTCGATTTCATCCACTATAATTTGAAAACTTCCCGAATTTTAATCCACTGTCGCGCAAAACTGCAAAAAACAAGGATATGCCGTGCTATACCGTTTACAGAAAGTCGTCCGCCACATCGCCCAAACCGAAGTCATGCCGCGTTTTCTGAACACGCCGTCACGACGCAAGGAAGACGGTTCGGTTTTGAGTGAAGCAGATTTGGCCGCACAAACCGCTTTTGCCGCCGCCCTGCCCTTATTGGAAGATTGTCCAATGTTGGGCGAGGAGATGAGCGTTCAGGAGCAAACCCGTTTGTGGAACGAACATTCAGACGGCCTGTGGATTGTCGACCCCATCGACGGCACAAACAACTTCGTCAACGGTTTGCCACATTTTGCCGTATCCGTCGCACTGGTTAAAAACGGGCGCACCGAGCTGGGTGTGATTTACAATCCGGTCAGCGGCGAATGTTTCTATGCCGAACACGGCAAAGGCGCATTTCTCAACGGTACGTCGCTGCCGCTGCGTTCGGTAGAAAAAAAACTCAGCGAATCCATTGCCGGCGTGGAAATCAAATACCTGCGCTCGGGCAAACTCGCCAGCCGCATGAACACCCTCGCCCCATTCGGTACAATCCGCAGCATGGGCAGCAGCACGCTCGACTGGTGCTATCTTGCCAGCGGCCGCTACGATATTTACATCCACGGCGGACAAAAACTGTGGGACTACGCTGCCGGCGCATTGATTTTTGAAGAAGCCGGCGGCTGCCTGACCACTTTGGAAGGCGATGATTTCTGGAGCGGCGAGCACGTTTTCAAGCGTTCCGTCATCGCCGCTTTGCAACCCGAGCTGTTCAAACAATGGGTGAAATGGATTCGCGAAAATCAGTGAAAATACCGTTTATCTTCAAAATATCACGATTATCTTGCAATTTATTGAAATAATTTCACTTCTTAACAGCATTTAATACTAAAAACGGTAGAATACCAATTGCTGACACAACACCGCTCTTTCATCCCTTTTGGGCGGTGCAGCAAGTAAGACGTTTTCCCGCAATGTATTGGCCATTCATACTTCTCCCTTAGTATGAATGGTTTTTTTTATCTGCAAAAACAGCTCAGGCCGTCTGAATATTCAGACGGCCTGTTCACATCATTACTTGAAAAACTGTCCGCAACACGCCTTAAATTTTTTGCCAGAACCGCACAAACAAGACTGTTTCATCGTCGGCAAAGCAACAGTCGGATCAATAAAATACCAACGTCCGTCTATTTTCACAAACGCCGACAGCTCATGATGGCACTCGGTTTGCCCGTTCTCCTCAAAATACGCCTCAAACTCGACCAAAGCATGCAGCTTGCCAAACGGCACATGACGGATAACCTTCAATCCAGACCACCGCGTCTGCTTACTCCATGCCGCCAAATCCTGCTTGTCCAACAAATTCTGCTGCGCAGGGACGGTCGTGTCCACGATATAGTCGATTTCCTGCAAAACATACGCGCTGTAACGCGAGCGCATCAACTCTTCCGCCGTTGAAGCCGCCGCCTCACGCGCATGAAACGGTGCGCAACATTCCGTATAAACATGCCCCGACTGACAGGGGCAAAGTGTAGTCGCCATTCCTAATTACCCAAATAAATCTATTTCAAAATTATAACGCAAACCCGACTCAGGCCGTCTGAAAATGAGCGTAGCAAGTTTCGCTAAAACGAGCGTGGTAAATTTCACTAAAATAAGCGTAGAGAGTTTCGCCAAAATAAACGCAACAATCTGATATAATGCGCCTTTTCGATTTTGATTATCCATGATGACCATTCCCATCCAAAGCATCAGCCGCCTGTTGCCGCAAACCCAATGCCGCGAGTGCGGCTATGAAGGCTGCTTACCCTATGCACGCGCCCTGTCCACAGGAGAAGCGCCGGTAAACCTGTGCGCGCCGGGTGGGGAAACCGTCATGAAAGACCTGGCCGACCTGTTGGGCAAGCCCTACCTCGCGCCGGCAAAAACACAAATCAAAGCTGTGGCACTGATTGACGAAGCCGCCTGCATCGGCTGTACCGCCTGCATCCGCGCCTGCCCTGTCGATGCCATTATGGGCGCGTCCAAACTGATGCACACCGTCATCAGCGACGAATGCACCGGCTGCGGCTTGTGCGTTACCCCCTGCCCCGTCGACTGCATCGACATGGTTCCCGTATCGCAGCCCTTCCTGCCGTCCGCACGCCGTTTCAGCACCTCTGCCGAACCGCGCTTTGCCGCCGCCGAACACGCACAAAGCCGTTTTGAACGCCATACCGCGCGCAAACAGCGCGACGATGCCGAACGCAAAGCTCTGCTGGCGCAACGCGAAGCCGCCGTCAAAGCCAAACAGGCCGTACAGGCGCAAACCCGAACAGCCGCACTAAGCGCCGCATTCAACCCCATGGATTTGATTGCCAAAGCCATGGCCAAAGCGCAATCGCAGCAGGACAAACTCGTTTCCTCTGACAACCGCGAAGACTTCAAAGCGCGCCAAATCGAAGAAGCCAAAGAACGCGCCGAACTGCGCCGTGCCCAACGTGATGCCAAATACGGCAACGAAGCCGAAAAAGCCGCCGCCATCGAATTTCTGCGCCGCTACAAAGCCGAACAGGAAGCGGCCAAAGAAGCGCGCTGATTTCCAAAACAACAAACCCATTCCGACCGCTTCAGGCCGTCTGAAAACATTGCACGAAAACCAATAACTTTATGACCACACAAGAATTTCCACACCAGCATACCGCCCATTGCGAAAGCGGTGTGATGTCCACCCTGCTCAAATACCATGGCCACAATTTAGACGAAGCCATGATTTTCGGCATTGCCCACGCGCTGACGTTTGTCTGGATGCCGCTGATCAAATTAAACGGCATGCCGCTGGTTTCCTACCGTACCGCGCCGCGCAGCATCATCAAAAATACCTGCAAAGCATTGGGGCTGAAATTATCCATCCGCAAATTTTCCGACGCACAAAGCGGACAAGCCGCATTGGATGCCGCGCTGTCTTCAGGCAAACTGGCCGGTTTGCAAACCTCCGTCTTCTGGCTGCCCTACTTCCCGCCGCAAATGCGCTTCCATTTCAACGCACACAATCTTTTAGTGTACGGAAAAGACGGCAACGACTACCTCATCAGCGACCCCGTATTTGAAACCGTACAACGCTGCGCCGCCGAAGATTTGCAACGGGCGCGCTTTGCCAAAGGCGTATTGGCGGCAAAAGGCATGATGTACACCTTGGAAGACAACAGGCCGTCTGAACAAATCATGGTAGACTTGCCCGCCATTATCCGCAAAGCCATACACAAAAACGCCAAACATATGCTCGCGCCGGTCTTTTTCATCGGCGTCAAAGGCATCCGCACGCTGGCCAAAAAAATCGAATCCCTGCCCGCCAAACAAAACGACAAATACCAAAAACTGTTTCTCGGCCATTTGGTGCGGATGCAGGAAGAAATCGGCACCGGCGGCGCAGGTTTCCGCTATATCTACGCCTACTTCCTCGAACAAGCCGCCCATATCTGCAACGAACCTGCGTTTCAGACGGCCTCAGAACAAATGACCACCATCGGCGACCAATGGCGTCAATTCGCAGCCATGTGCGTGAAGCAATGCAAAAAACCGTCTGAAAACGGCTGCCGCAACATTGCCGCGTTTTTGCGCAAGATTGCGGATGATGAAGAAGCGTTGTGGCGGGGATTGTTGAAATAATCAGGATTTATTCGATCCCGATTAATCTACCGTGAATTATTTTGACATTCAGGCCGTCTGAAAACTAAAAGAAATAAAAAATGCGTTACTTAGCCACTCTCTTATTATTGTGTTCCGCCTTAACCCATGCCGCGCCGCCGAACGGCTTTGCCTTGGTTCATGATGCCGACGGACACACCAACTTACGCGAAAGCCCCGATTTGAAAGCCAAAGTCTTGGCAAAAATTCCCAACGGCACACCGTTGGAATGTTTGGGTGACGGCGGTGAAGGCAGCCTGAGTTTCTGTACTGCCCAGCTGCAACAACCTGCCGCAGAAGACTACGGTTTCATCCATTACAGCCGTCTGATATTTCCCGCCTCCGACAAAAACTTCGTCCGCCTGCGCGAACAATCCGGTCGCGACGATACGCTGACTTTGTCCGGTAGCGGACAAACGGTACACATCGTTGCCCGCCGCATCCATCCAAAACTCAGCGACTTCTCGGGCATCAACAAAGACAAATACACCGCGCGTCTCTATCGAGGCAAACCTTTCTATGGTACAGACTACGACATTCCCAAAAGCGTGTTCGCGCTTGAACGTATCACGCTAAACGGTCAAGCAGTTCCCTCTGCCGAACTGCAAGGACTGTTCTCGCCCGATTTTGCCGCCACCGCACGCGGCAGCAATGTATATCAACGCTGGGAAGCCTATTACCGCCGCGGCGATAAGATGCTTTATCTATTTGGCAGACAAGGTTCGGACGGCGATCCTTTCGGCGTCTGCTTTATATTTAAGGACGGCAAATTCCAGCGCCGTTATTTATGGGGGACTGCGATTTAAATATCGCTCGAAAGGCCGTCTGAAACCATGATTCAAATCCAATCCCTCTCCCACCGTTATCCCAAAGCCGAAACCGCCGCGCTGGACAATGTGTCGTTCGACATTGCCGACGGCGAATGTTTAGGGCTGCTCGGCCACAACGGTGCGGGGAAAACGACGCTGATGTCGCTTTTGGCCGGCTTGCAGGAAGTACGGCAGGGCGAAATTTTGTTTGACGGCAAGCCGTTGCGCCTGTTAAGCCGCAGCGAGCGGCAGAAAATCGGTTTGGTGCCGCAGGATTTTGCGTTTTATCCGCAGCTTTCGGTGTGGGACAACCTGCTGTTTTTCGCCTCGCTTTACAAAGTGCGCGACAAAGGCCGTCTGGATGCGCTGTTGGAACAGACCGACCTGACCACCCACAAAAACAAGGCGGCAAAGCATCTTTCGGGCGGGCTTAAACGTCGTCTGAATTTTGCCATCGGCCTGATTAACACACCGCAACTGGTGTTCCTCGACGAAATCACGGTCGG
Organism: Neisseria sp. HMSC078C12; assembly: GCF_001838065.1. Taxonomy (NCBI): domain Bacteria; kingdom Pseudomonadati; phylum Pseudomonadota; class Betaproteobacteria; order Neisseriales; family Neisseriaceae; genus Neisseria; species Neisseria sp. HMSC078C12. The sequence goes on from NZ_KV835616.1 coordinate 44,115, forward strand.
CATCGACCCGCAGTCGCGCCGCTTTATCCTCGACAGCGTGACGGATTTGACACGGCAGGGGGTAACGGTGGTTTATACCTCGCACTATCTGTCGGAAATCGAGCAGCTTTGCGGCAAAATTGCGCTACTGCAACACGGCAAGCTGGTGTACCACGGCGGTTTGGACGAGCTTTTAAGCACGCAAACCGGTGTCGTGCGCTTTACCGTCGAACCGCCTCTGCCACCTCAGACGCTGGCCGCTTTGGGTGCAAAGCAAGTAGACAGCCGCGGCATGATGGAAACGGCGCACGATGCCGCCACCGTTTACGCCGCCCTGCAACAAAGCGGCGCGCAAATCCGCTACTTCCAGCAGGGACACGGTTCGCTGGAAACGTTTTACCTTGATTTTCTGCGCAAAGACGAGCCAGCAACAGATAAGCAAAACCCACAATGACGACTTCCTCCCTCCTCAAAGAACTCAAACTGCTCTGCCGCGACCTGCACGGTTTGGCCGTGTTGTTTGTGATGCCCATCGCCTTCATGCTGATTATGTCGTTGGCGCTGAGCCGCGACCAAGACCCGCACACCGACAGCCGCATCGCGCTGGTCGGCGCGGCAGACGACAGCGTCAATACCGCGCTGGCCGCCGCGCTGGAAAAAGAGCAGATTCATGTTACGCGGATGCCGTCTGAAAAACTGACCGACGCGCAAAACGGCCTGCATGACAAGCGTTTCCAACTGGTGCTGCATAACCCGAACCCCGCTTCCGACAAAATCACCGACAACAAAGCCTTGCAAATCTATGTACCGCCGGATACCGAGCCTTCATGGCTGGCGGCGGTTAAAGGCGTTTTGCAGCAGCACTACACACAAACGCGGCTGGACGCCTATTTCGACAACAACGACGGCATCAAAATCGACAATAAAAAATTGCCCCGCTCCATCCGCAAAGACATCCAGAAAAAAGTCGATGAAAAAAACGACGAACAATTCGCCGCCGTGCGCAGCTTTTTAGATAACAAAATGCTGGAAGAACACTATCTGAGCGCAGGTAGCGGCATGGTGGAAAAACCCAACGCCGTACAGCACAGCGTACCCGCATGGCTGATTTTCGGTATGTTTTTCATCATGATACCGCTGTCGAACGTCATGGCGCTGGAACGCCAGACCAACACCATCACCCGCCTGCGTCTCGCCCGCGCCTCCGCGTCCGGCCTGATTGCCGCCAAACTCGTCCCCTATTTCCTGATTAACCAACTTCAGTTTGTCGGAATGCTGCTGCTCGGCCGCTACCTGCTGCCCGAAATCGGCGTGCCCGCCCTCATACTCAACGGCAGCCTTGTTCCCTACGCGCTGCTGTCCGCCGCTGTCAGCGCCGCCGCACTCGGCTATGCGCTGTTAATCAGCGTCTGCGCCAAATCCACCGAACACGCCGTCGTCCTCGGTGGCGGCGGCATCATCCTGATGGCGGCAATCGGCGGCATTATGGTGCCTGCACACGTCATGCCAGAAACCATGCAGCAACTCACTTGGATTTCCCCGATGGCATGGGGCTTAAAGGCTTTTCAAGAACTGCTGCTCAACCGCAGCGGCTTGGACGGAATCGGCCGTTACCTCATCCTACTTTCAGCATTCTCTTTTGCCACGCTGACTGCTGCCGTATTGGTTTATCGTAGGCAGTTGCAAACGCAGGTTAGGTTTTAAACGTTTGTCTGCCCTAAGTAGAAAACTTATTTCTCAAAACCATTCCTATAAAACTTCAGGCCGTCTGAAAATATCTTTCAGACGGCCTGATGCTTGATGTGCTATGGATTGTTTCAATAACAAAATATACTCAACAAAATTCTAAAATCCAAACGCAAAAAAACCCGCTTTTTTCAAAGCAGGTTTTTTATATTTGGTGGGTCGTGAGCGATTCGAACGCTCGACCAACGGATTAAAAGTCCAAATAATAAAATATAAATAATTGTTTCTAAACAGAGTTGAAGCCAGCACCTTCAGTCTGATACAGTTTAATTTTGCCTTATCTCGGCACAAACCGGACACATACCACAGAACGAAAATCCAAGCATTTTTACTCAATTTGCTTTGATTTTCGTTTTTTCTTTTCAGAATAAATAAAGGAAGGGATGTGAAAAAAACATGAAGAGAATATTGATACTGACAACATCACTCTTTGCTTTTTACCAAACATCAGCGATTGCCGACGCTCCATACCCTCAATACGCTGCATTAGTTGAAAAGCATGCGGCATTACAGCGTTTGGACAAAAACATTGTATGGGCGGTTATGGGGCGTGAGAGCTCAGGAAACCGTTATGCTCTATCCAATAAGAATGCACGGGGTTTGTTACAGGTCATACCTCCCACTGCTGCAAGAATGGGGGTGAATCCTAAAAACCTCTACGACCCGGAACAAAACATCATCGCAGGTACACGTTACCTGCGTTTTTTATGTAACCACTTTCCTGACAAATCCAGCCCACATGGTTGCAATATTGATTTGGTACTGGCTGGGTATAATGCCGGTGAGGGAGCTGTCAGGAAATATGGTGGCATTCCGCCTTATCGGGAAACGCAGCACTACGTCCGCAACGTGAAAGAACGTTACGCACGATTGAGCGGCAATCGTACAGTTTTGGCATCACACTCTGTTCAGCCTTTTAAGCCAAAGCCTATACCTGCTGTTGCCCGATCTGATAGCTCGTCTGAAAACATAGTCAAAGTAGCAGCCCAAGCACCCGTCAAACGATACGCAGAATGGGATGTATTTAAAGAGTTTTAACTGCCTTCGGGCAATTCTTATTACCGCTAAATGCGGTTTTTTTTGTCTTTTAAAAAGGAAATGATGATGAATTACATCAAAAAAGCTGTAACCAATACACAAACAGTTGCAACAGTTGCTTTACTGGCAATGGCACAAACTGTATTGGCAGACGGGTTTAGTGGTGAGGTTTCTTCTATGGCTATAAGTGTCCGAACGGCCATCTACACGCTTGTCGGTGTTGTCGCCACTATTGCCCTTGTTTGGCAGGCGGCACAAGGGTTCGGGGGAAGAAAGACATGGGGGGATGTTTTAGAAACCTGTTTATGGATTGTGTTTGCCGGTGCTGCTATTGCCGTTGGCACTTGGTTGTTTACAAAAGGCGGTAGTATGAAAGTGGGCTAAAAGTTGGAGGTTCTCAAGTGAAAAAAGAAGACATCCATACCGAACAGGCGACCTTCAACGGCTTGAATAGGCGTGCGATGGTTTTAGGAATTCCTCTACCGGCTTTGGCCGTTTGCGGTTTAGCTGCCGTCATCTTGACAATGGCAACACTGCCCTTTCTTGAAGGAAGGGCATTATATTTTCTGCTGTTGCCTTTGCCGGTTTTGGCCTTCCTATACACCATCAGTAAGAACGACGATCAGGCATTGAGGATTTATTTCTATGAAACGAAATATTTCTTACGTCGTCGAAATGCCAAAATGTTCAACGGTACCAATACCATTCTCGCCACAAAATTCGGGAGACAACAAAGTGATTATCAGCGATTTTTTGAGCAACGCTCTAAAAGCGCAACCGGCACAGTCGGATTTTCTACCGAAAATCTGCCAACACGTCACAAACAACATCGTTAATTACAAAACGGGACATCTCGCCTTCGTTATCCGCATGGAAGGCCTGCCGTTTGATGGTGTGGACGACAAGCACCTGTTCACGCAGTTTGTATCGTTACGCAACCTGCTCGCCGGTATGGGCAAAACCTTGGGCAACCGTTTGGCGGTGTGGGGAACGCTGCAACGCCAAAAGATTGTCTTTGACCGTGAATACAAGTTTCAGGAGGCCTTCTGTCAGCAGTTTGCTGACAAGTATCTGAAACGCTTTCAGGAAGCGGATTATTTTGAAAACGTGTTCCATCTGACGGTTTTGATTAAGTTCGACCATTTGGAAGCAGGGATTAAAGAGGCAGAAGAACAAATTCAGATTCTGATGCGTTCACTCGAACCCTATGATCCGTATCTTCTGACTGCCTATCAGAATGAAAACGGTGTTGCCTTCTCGGAGGTGTACTCGTTTTTCGGTAGCCTGATTAACGGAACAAGGGAAGAGATTCCACTTTCGGTTGTTGATGCTTATCAGACCATTCCTGGGGCTAATCTGCATTTTGGCTCGGATTTGTGCGAAATCCGTTCACAAAACGGAACGCGCAAGTTCGCGCAGATGTTCGATCTGAAGGACTTCGGTGTCAGCAAGCCTAAGATTTTGACATCCATCCTGCGCCTGCCGTGTGAATTCACATTCACGCAAAGCCTCGTATTCATCAATCCGTATGATATGCAGGGTGAAATCAGGAAGCAGCTCAACAACCTGACATCGGTCAATGACAAAGCGACCGCGCAACAGGAAGAGTTGGAAGAAGGCCAAGGCTTGCTTGTATCGGGTGAACTGATGTTCGGCGACTATCATGCGGCGTTGGTCGTGTACGGTAAGACGGCGGAAGAGGCGGCGGCAAACGGTGCGCGTGCCTATTCCACATTCCTGAATGCGGGCGGTTATCGCTTTACCAAGGCGGGACTTTCCGCTCCTGCGACGTTTTTCAGCCAAGTGCCGGGCAGCAAGGAAAAGCCCCGCTCTTTCCCGAAAACGACAACAAACTTTGCGACAACCTTCGGCATACACAACTATTCGCACGGTAAAAAACAGGGTAATCCGATTGGCGACGGTTCGGCAATTATGCCGCTGCAAACCACGTCCAAAACGATTTATGACTTCAACTTCCATTTTTCAAACCTGAAGGAGGACAGCCTCGGCGAAAAAATCGCCGGACACACGCTGATACTGGGTGCAACCGGTACGGGTAAAACTACGCTGCAAACAGCCATGATGGCGTTTACCGAACGCTTCAACCCTTATATGTTCGTGATGGACTTAGACCGGGGCATGGAGATATTTATCCGCGCCATTGGTGGCTCGTATTTTGCGTTGGAAGCGGGGGTTCCAACTGGGTTAAACCCTTTCCAACTGCCCGATACGCCAGGAAACCGTGAATTCCTGTACAGCTTGGTCGGTATGTGCGGCGCAGACGAAAACGGCAAACTGACGGCGACGGAAGAAAAAGAGATTCAGGCCGCCGTCGATACGATGTTCAGCATGGATTACGAACACCGTCGTTTCAGCCATCTGTTACAAAGTATTCCCGTCGTTCCTGATCCCAACTCACTGCGTATGCGCCTGTCCAAATGGTGCGAAAGTGAAGGCGGACGGTTCGCATGGTGCTTGGACAACCCGACAAACCTGTTTGATGCTGAACAATTCTACCGTGTCGGCTTTGACCTGACCGATATTCTGAAGGACGACTATCCGCCGACCGCTCCGGTTTTAGCGTATATGTTCCACCTGAGAAATATCATGATGGACAAAGTTGCTAAAGAAGACGGCATTCTCGCTTCCATCATTGAAGAATTTTGGTATGCGGCACGTTTTGAGGCATTGCAGGACATCATGCTCAAGATTCTGAAAACCGACCGTAAACGCGGCGGCTGGTTGATTTTGGTGTCGCAATCACCGGAAGATGCAATTTCTTGTCCTATTTTCCCGGCGATTGTGCAACAAACGCCAACTAAAATCTTTCTGCCGAATCCTGATGCCGAATTTGAAAACAGCTACGAACGTTGCGGCCTGACGCTAAAAGAGTTTGAGGAACTTTCCAAACTCTCGTTGGAAAGTCGCACATTCTTGGTTAAGCAGTCGAAACAATCGGCTTTTGCCATGCTGGATTTGTACGGTTTTCATGATGAAATGGCTTTCCTGTCAGGTTCATCTGATAACGTTGAGTTGTTGCATCAAATTATGGAAGATGTTGGCAGTGAAAATCCGGATGTTTGGTATCGCCCATTTCTTGAAACCCTGCGAGAACGCCGTGCAGAGAAGAAAAATGTGCGAGCCGCATAATATTCTTTTAATTTAACGAAGGCTGTTTGAATTTCAAACGGCCTTTTTTTTGCCGCTTGATGCGGCTTTCAACAAGGAACTTATGATGAAATTGAATCTGAAGAAATTATCCGCTATGGCTCTTCTTGTTACGAGTTTAACAGCTATGCCTTTAGCAGTTACAGCTAGTGGTATTCCGGTAGTTGATGGTGCAGCAGCAGCTCAACGCGCCCAAAACTTCCTTCAGCAGATGATGGAGATGGCTAAGCAACTCGCACAAATGAAACAGCAGTACGAACAACAGGTTAAACAGTTTAAAGCGATGACAGGTTCGCGCAATATGGGCAATCTTTTGAAGGATACGCTCAAAGACCAAATTCCTTCAGAATGGAGTGCAATTTATGACGGAGCTAAAAATATTGACTATAAGTCTGTAATTAATAGTAAGGCTTATAACCCTGAAACGGCGCAACGAATGGCTGTGCATAACATGAAGGAGATGGAAAAAGTCTTTAACTCGATGGAGACACAGCTTAAATCTCTGTCGCGCTTGATGGACGAAGTCAACAATACACAAGACATCAAAGCCGCTACTGACCTGCAAAACCGTATTTCTGTGGAACAGGCAAAAATCGCCAACAATCAAACCAAGCTTGATATGCTCGATCGGTTGTATAAACGACAACAAGAAATCGAACAGCGCCAGTATGCTTCCCGTGAAGAATGTATGGCACGTCATATCCGTGATCGCAACTATGCGGTCTGCAATCAGTAGTAGCTTTATCGTGCTGCATTCGGGAGTAAGCGAATGCAGCACTAAATAAAATAGGGCAAATTATGGAAACAACTTCTTATTTTTCCGAACTCGCCAACTTTCTACTAAACGGTATGGGAACTAATCTGTTCCAAAAATCAAACAACATGATCAGCGGTATTGCTCCGGTTTTTCAAATCGGCTTTGGGATTTATATCCTGTTGATCGCGTTTGACTATTACAAACGGGGGTTTGATGAAAATGTCGTGGATTTGGGTAAGCGCATGATCGGCTGGTTGCTGATTATCGCTTTTGCGTTCAATTCCAGTCAGTATCAGAAACTTGCCAATATCATGTGGATGTTGCCCGAAAATCTGAGTGGATTGTTGGGGACTTCAACCTATACTGCAAGCGCGTTGGATACCCAAAGCAACAATATCTTAAAGATGATGGAGAATATTTTTGCGTATGCCTCTTCTTTGGATATGCTACAAGTATCAGATAAGCTGATGCTTTATATTGGTGGTACGGTTGCTGTTATATTGGCTTATTTGTTCTTTCTCATTACATTTGCTTATTACCTAATTGCCAAACTATCATTGGCGATGGTAATCGTCATCGGACCTATGTTTATAGGTTCAATGTTGTTTCCTGCAACACGGCAGTGGGGCATGAATTGGATAGGACAAATCCTTAATTACTCAGTTACAGTAGTGTTTTACGTTATTCTAGGTGCATTGCAGAATGATTTTTTCAAGAACCAATTAGAAAGAGCAGTAGTTGGAGAGATCGGATCAGTTGCTCAGGTAGTCGGCTTGATTCCGCTCTTTTTCCTATCAACAACAATTTTTATTTTGGTTGCCTGGAGTATTCCTTCGATTTCTTCCGCTTTAACGGGTGGGGCATCTGTAAACGGTTTCAGTCGAACCGTTATGTCTGTGGCAAGATGGGCAAAAGGTGTGAAACTTCCCGGTGGCGGGAAAGTCAAACCGAAATAATCCAATTTTAGGAGAATATGATCATGACTTTCGTAACTAAAATGCTTTGGTGGATGTTGTTGCTTTCTGTGGGCACATTGGTGTTTATCGGTATGTTCGGCAACTTGATGGAAAGTTCTTTGGCCAGATTAGCCGGGCTATGTATCGGTTTATCGATTTTTGGATTATTTTTTAAACTGCTTGACCGACCAGTACCGGTTCGTTTTGATGATTAATACTCTAAGGGTTTAAATATGGATTATCGCAAGATTACTAAATTTGCTGCTATAACAGCCCTGAGTTTGGGCTTGAGTGCCTGTGCTGAACTGACTGACGGCCTCAGCGCCATCAACGGTACTTTGGCGGGCATTAATTCAGGTATGGCCGGTTCGGGAGCAGGGCAAGCTAAAGACACTTTGTCTTTAGGCAGTAAATCGACAGCTCAATACGAATTAAAAAACTTGAAAATGCTTGTTGTCCAAAGAGGTGGCAGTTATAAGGGGGCGATTCCACAGGCAGATATAACCTTTACTGGTGAGGCTTTAAACAAAACCAATCGTCTGATTGTGGTTAATGTGTCCGTTCCTATTTATGACAAACAGGGATATTATGTGTCGGCAGTATCAACCGACATCCACATACCTCCTAAAGAGAAAGTCAAAATTGACAACTTTCGTACAACTCTTTCTCTAACCGATGATAATCGTTTCAATATTCAAAAAACGCAATATCACGCAACAACCTATTAATCTATCTGAGAAGAACACCCCAATCGGGGTGTTTTTTTTGGGCTTATCGATTCATAAATCAAGGAAATCCCCGTGAAAACCATCCTTCTTCTCTCCCTTTCTATCGCACTTTGTGCATGTTCCGGAAAAAAGCCTCCTCAACCTCACGGTACGCCTTTTCCGATTAATTCAACTATTCAGCAAGAGGATAAATGATGCCTGACAATTCACAAAAAGCCAGCAATAACAAAATGGCTATTGAGTTTATTAATGCTGCAAAAGGTTTTGAAAGCGCAGAAATTGTGCGTGTTCATAAATCAGCAAAAATTGCATGGCGCATCAGTGGTGCGTGTCTCTTGATCACAGGCTTGGCAGTTGGAGCAGTAGCAGGTCTGACACCTTTAAAAGAGACACGGCCTTATGTAATCAAGGTCGATAACAACACCGGGCAAACGGAAATCGTAACGATGATGAAAAATCAGGAACAATCCTACGGCGAAGTTATGGATAAACACTGGTTGACACGTTACGTCCAACTTCGTGAAAGCTATGACTGGGTAACAATTCAGGATAACTACGATGCGGTTATGTTGATGAGTTCCCCTGAGATTCAGGCAGCATTTTCAAAAATCTATAACGACAATCCGCAAGCTCCGCATAAGGTATTAAAAAACCAATACAAGGTAGTCGCCAAAGTAAAAGCCGTGACTTTTATTGGTAGTACAGCGCAAGTCCGTTTTGAAAAACGTATGGTACCGATTTCGGGAGATTTAAATCAGGAAATTCCTGTTCAAAACATGATCGCAACTATCGGCTACGAATATGCGAACCAGCCTATGAGTGAGGAAGCCCGCCGTATCAATCCATTGGGCTTTATTGTCAAAAGTTATCGCGTCGATCCGGAAACTGCGCCATAACAGAAAGGGTTAACGATGAATGTAAAAATGAAACTGACAGCATTACTGCTGATGGGACTTTTACCTGCTGTATCCGGAGCGGTATCTGTTCCCAAAGGGTCGGCTAAAGACGGCCGCATCCAAACCGTTGTGTACAATCCCGATGATGTTATTCATGTTCATGCTCGTATTGGAGAAGCTGTTTTAATCCAACTTGAAGATGGTGAATTGCTGACTGGTGATACAAGCGGCTTGGGTATGGGTGATACAGAAGCCTGGAATTTGGCAGTTCGAGGTAACAATCTCTATATGAAGCCGGTTGCTTCCGCTCCAGCCACAAATATGTTGATTACAACTAACAAAAAACGAACATATGCCTTCGATTTGTCGCTAACCGGCAAGAAAAATGGCAAATATGTTCAAAAGCCGACTTATTTACTTCGATTTGTCTATCCTGATACTGCGGAATATAAAGCGCGTGCCGAAGCTCAGAAACAGGCTAAGGCTTTGGAAAAAATCAAAGGAACAAGGCATCGATCCAGTGTTCAGCACAATTACAACTATTGGGGTAAGGGCAATAAAGCACTAGCACCGACAGCGGCCTACGATAATGGCCGCTTTACTTATTTCAGCTTTGATAACGGTCGAGAACTGCCACTGATTTACAAAGTTATGGCTGACGGTACAGAAATGTTGCTTAACAGCCATGTGGAGGGCGATACCGTGGTAATCCATGAAACTGCAAAACATTTTGTTTTGCGCCTCGGAAAATCTGTGCTTGGTTTGGAAAATCGTAGCTTCGATGAACAAGGCACGTTTAATCGAACCGGCACCGGCAATCATGATTTTGTCCGTATTAGTAGAGAGAAGGAAGGCAGATGAAATTCTTCGACAAATTCAAACGAAAAACTAAGCCTAATACCGTAGAAAACGGTGATTTTACAAAGCCTGAAGCCCTATCCCAATCTGTTCAGAACGATAAAATCGAACCCGGCATACCACTGAATCTAAATACTGCTACACCTAATAATATGCGTAAGGTCGCTTTAGCAGGAGTAGGCATTCTTGCGGTAGGTGTCATCGTATCGGGACTGATCGGGATGACGGGTGGGGATGAAGAAGCGGAAGATTCTCAACCAAAGATTGCTTCTGCTCCTGAAGTAACAGGGAGTAAAAACTTTGCCCAGGATAAAGCGGAAATTGCTCTGATGGATCAACAAGCCGCTTCAGATCCCGTTCCGGATGAGGGTGCTTCCGAGCCTCAACCGGAAGTGGCTTCACAAGTCCAAACGGGTGCAGTTCAACCCACTGTTCAACCGGTGGAGCAAGTACCCTACGATAGCACTGTTCAAGCCACACCATCTGAAACTACGCCTTCTCAAACCCCTAAAGACCGCAAAATGAGTGGTAATGTTTTAGTTAAGTTTGATAGTAGTATCTCTGACTTGGGCAGCACTTCATCTGAAAGTAGCGCACAACTGAATACAGGTAGCCCTCCAAGTTTCTTTGGGGGTGAGGATGGAGGTGGTGCTACACAGGGAGGTGGGGGCAGTTTTGGTTCGCGACTGAATGCGACTGTAACGGCTTCAGCCCAAGCACAACAACGTGGAGATTTGACATATCTGCTGGCCAAAGGAACGAATATCCCTTGCGGATTGGATACCAAGATCGTAACAACCCAGCCTGGATTTACCCGGTGTATCGTATCGAAAGATGTATATTCCGCTAATGGACAAACCCTTCTGATCGAACGTGGCAGTAAAATCATCGGTGAACAAACTTCCGCCTTGTTGCAAGGACAAGCACGAGTTTTCGTGTTATGGAATGAGCTGGAAACGCCGACTGGCGTAAAAGTGCCACTAGCGAGTCCAGGTGCAGGGGCTTTGGGTGAAAGTGGTCATGCTGCTTATGTTAAATACCATTTTTGGAAACGTTTCGGCGGTTCTATTATGATTAGCTTGATTGGTGATATTGGTGATGCTGTTGGTAATCGCCAAAATCGAACTTCGGGCAATAATAATCACATCTCGTATGAAAATACGAGCGAGGCCGCGCAACAGATGGCAACCGAAGCCTTGAAAAACAGTATCAATATTCCGCCAACCGGTACGATTAATCAGGGCTCACTGATTAACATCATGGTTGCCCGGGATGTTGATTTCAGCAAAGTATATGAGTTGGTTAATCCTTACGGATACTGATTCAGACGGCCTGCCCCTCCGGGGGCAGGTTTTTTTATGAAAGCCTAATTCCAAATGACACAAAACCCGACAACTTTTCACGGGCAGGCATCTATCCATTCAGATGCGGTTGTCCGCAACTTGATGGCCAAAACAGGTTTGGACGACTATCTCAACCGGGAAGGCGTAACCGAAGTACTGATTAACCGCGAACGCGAAGTCTTTTTGGAAACCTCGGCCGGTTTTGAGCGGATTGAAGACGACCGGCTGACACTGCCGATTTTGACTCAGCTTGCTACCGCGTTATGTACCTATAACAGCAAACACATCAGTATGGAGCAACCTATCCACTCCGTTACTCTGCCTGACGGCGAACGCGGCCACATCATGATACCGCCGTCCTGTGAAGACAAAACTATCGTCTATGCTTTCCGCAAACCGTCGCAGACACGTTTTACATTGGATGATTACATACAGACGGATCGTGTTTCCCGTTTTCAAGATGTATCTGCCTTTGGAGCTTCAGCCGACCTTAATCTTGGCGAAATGGAAATAGACAACAAATATTTTCGGGATATTTCTGACAAGATGAAGTTACCACATGACGTACAACTTGCACCTTGGCAATATGAGATGTTGGATCACAAGGCAAACCGTAATATGAACGCCTTTTTTGCTTTGGCCATTAAACACAAACTCAATATCTGTATGGTCGGTGGCACCGGCTCCGGTAAGACGACCTTCACTAAAGCCCTATCCGATTTGGTACCGGCAGAAACCCGTATTATTACGCTGGAAGACACGCATGAGCTTGACTTGCCCATGCACCTTAATCATGCCCATCTCTTTTACAAAGGCCATATCACGGCAAAAATGTTGATTGCCGCCTGTATGCGTTTAAAACCCGACCGGGTTTTCCTGACTGAGCTGCGTGGCGACGAGGCTTGGGATTATATCTCACTCTTAAATACAGGCCATCCGGGCGGCCTAATGTCCGTCCATGCCAATGATGCACGGAGCGTCCATTACCGTATCGCCCAACTGGCGAAAGAATCGGCAACCGGCCGGACAATGGATTACGACTATATCCTCAACTCGGTTAAATCCAGTATTGATGTTGTTGCCTATTTTGAAAAGACTCATATGACCGAACTGTATTTTGACCCGGTTGAAAAATTTTATGCCATGCGTGGCCGAGTTTAAGGAAGAAATATGCCATACCTAAACCGTATTGAAGTAATGGGTAATTTGGGAAAAGACCCGGAATTGCGTTATCTGCCCAATCAAACGCCTGTAAGCAGTATTTCACTCGCCTATACAGAAAAATGGCGTGATAAAGCCAGTAACGAGCAACGTGAACGAATCGAATGGTTTAATGTTGTGTTGTACGGCAAACAGGCAGAAACAGTTTGTCGCTACATGAAGAAAGGTGATTGTTTGTGGGTTGCAGGTAAGTTGCAATCACGCCGTTACGAACATCACGGTGTTGAGAAGACTGTGTATGAGATTATGGCTGGAGAAATACAGATTATTCATACAAAAAACCAAAACGAAACTGTGTCCGGTTTGGAATATCTGTAAGTTTTTGAGTTCAAGCTGTAATCGTATGCCCGCTTTAAGCGGGCTATATTTTTTTATGGGGCATTAGAGAATGAAAAACAAGTTAATTGGGCTTTTGGCCATGCTGGGCATTTTTGTTCCAATAAGTTTTGCTGGTGGCATGTACCTAGGTAGTATCGTAATGACGGCATGGTTGAATTTAAAAAGCGAGCCATCCGTTAGCATGTTGTACCACTATTGGAAATACTACGACCGGTTGAGACCTGGCGCTCAGACGGCCTTTGAAGTTTCAGTCTTTATTGCTCTTCTGATTCCAATTGTAGTTGCCGTGATAATTTGTGCAGCAATGCTGATGAAACCAAAACGTGAACTGCATGGATCGGCGCGCTTTGCCAATCGTATGGAAATCACAAAGCATGGTCTTTTGAAAAAGAAATTTACTGGTGATGAGGAACCGGATTTACTGATTGGGAAATATGGTAACGATTATTTGCGTTGGTCAGGTAACGAATTTTTATATTTAGCCGCACCTACCCGGTCAGGAAAAGGCGTAGGTATTGTGATTCCAAACTGTCTTCACTACCGGGACAGCATGGTCGTATTTGATCCGAAACTGGAAAACTTTCTGATTTCAGGTGGCTATCGGTCTTCTCATGGACAGGAAGTATTTTTGTTTAATCCGGCCGGTAGAATGCCTGAACACGAACGCAATCCGAACGCGCCTTTGGTTTCACACCGTTGGAATCCTTGTACCTATATTCGCAGAAATCCCGTCTATACCTACAAAGATGTGAAAAACATCGCTTCCATCATGTACCCAAAGCCGTCTAAAGATAACGGCAGTGCGACCTTTTTCCAGGAATCTGCACAAAACCTGTTTGCCGGTCTGTTGCTCTACATGGTTGAGACGGAATCGGAGCGCGACTTATCCTTACCTGAAAACAAAACCACGTTGGCCAACCTGTTCCGTTTGACGACACCATCGGATGGAAGAACGTTGGCAGAGTGGATTAAAGATGAAATGACATTGCGCGAACAACAGCCTCATACACAGTTGAGCCAAAACTGCCGCAGCCTGCTGATGGGCTTTGCCAACGGTAACGCCAAAACGGGCGCAGACATTTTGGCAACACTGATTGCGCCTTTGGGCATTTTCATTGACCCGGTAGTCGAAGCGGCAACAAGTGGCGACGATTTTTACTTGGATGAAGTACGCAAAAAAAGGATGACGGTTTATATCGGTATCGTTCCGACTGAAACAGCCGTATTTTCACGACTGACGAACCTTTTTTTCAGCCAACTGATTACAGTAAACGTCGAGCAGGGTTTGCCGTCCAACAATTCCGATGCGCTGAAATACCAATGCTGCCTATTGATGGACGAATTTACCGCCTTGGGTGTAATTCCAGCCATTCAGCACGGTGTCTCGTATATCGCCGGTTACGGTCTGCGTCTTCTGCTGATTATACAAACTCCATCTCAGGTAACTGATCTATATGGACGTGATGCAACACGCACATTTTTCACCAACTTTGGCTGTCAAATTGTCTATCCACCGCGAGAACAAAGCGATGCTGATGAATACAGTAAACTTATCGGTTACGAGACTTACAAAGCCAAATCTACATCAAGGTCAGTAGGGAAAGGGGGAAGTCGAAGCACAAGTACCAGTGATCAACGCCGAGCAGTGATGAATCCGGACGAGTTGAAGATGATGCCGAAAAGCGACTGTATCATCAGCTTGGGTAACAGCCGTCCGATCTATGCCAAGAAAATCGTATACTACACCGACCCCGTATTCGCTAAACGGGCAAATTGGGCATTGCCGGAGATCCCGGTTTTAGATATTCATACCGATGTTAGATCACCCATCACTGTATCTAAAGCAGCATTCGTTTCCCCTGATGAGATGGATAGTTTCCATTGGAAGGATGCTTCAAACTCAGAAGAAATCGCCGGTGCAATCCTATCCTCGATTATTCCGCCGGATAGCCCGCCGGAATATATCAATGAACTGATGCCTGTACTTTTGGAAAATTGGGGTGAAGACTCACTGCCATTTATCAAGCAGTTCATAGGTGATAACGTCCAAGCCGGAGCATAAGAGAAGCGGTCTGTGAAAAGCAGACCGCCTTATTTTTTATTTTTTCTATAAGGAAGTGGAAATATGAGCGACATTGACGACATCCGCAGTGCCTTGAGTTATATCGACTCACATGATCGCGATACTTGGTGGCAGGTTGGCGCGGCCGTTAAAGACGAGCTGGGCGAAAACGGTTACGACCTTTGGGACGAATGGTCACAACGCGCTGACAACTATGACAACCGTGCCGCCAAATCAACGTGGAAAAGCCTTAAACCGGGCAGCTTCAGTATCGGAACGGTGTGGAAGCTGGCGCGGCAGAACGGCTGGCAGCCTGCCAAGCCCTACACGCCGCCAAGCGTGGAAGAACAGGCGCGGCGCAAAGCGGAATCTGAGGCAAGGCGGCAGGCGGCGGAACAGGAGCGGCAGCAGACGCAACAGAGGGTGAAAGGCACGGCACAAAAGATTTGGAATAGTAGCCGCCCCGCTTCGTTGAGCCATCCCTATCTTGCCGCCAAAGGTATTACCAACCCGGATGCCATCGCCGGTCTGCGTCAAAACAAATATAAGGACAACGACAATCTGATTATCCCCGTCCTGTACGAAAATGAAATCGTCAATCTGCAATCCATCAACCAAGACGGAGGCAAACGCTTCTTGGCAGGCGGTCAGGTTCAGGGGGCTTATGCCTTTATCGGCAAGGCCGATGATGTGGAAAAAGTCGGTGTCGTCATGGCGGAAGGTTATGCTACGGCGGCAAGCATCTACGAAGCCACGGGCAAGCCCGTCATCATTGCTTTTGATGCAGGCAACATGGTTGCCGTTGCCGAACGTTTGGCACAAAAACTGCCTCAAAACGTCCCCGTCGTAATCGCTGTCGATAACGACGCTTCGCAAACTGGTATCAAAAAAGCAAGACAGGCAGCCGCATTGTTGGGCGATCGTGCCACGGCAATCCAACCCGAATTTTCTATGACGCAGATACAACAGTATCAGAAAGGCAAAGGCGTTGATGAAAAAGGTCGTCCCCCTTTACCGAGCGACTTTAATGACCTACACAAACTGGCTGGACTCGAAGCCGTTCGCCAGTCTTTTGCAGAAGGTGTCAATCTCGTCTTAAACCCTGACAACAGCCAAGATCAGGCAATCGTTGACGAATTGGCAGCATGGCGCGAAAGGGTTGAGAAAGCCAACCATAGACTGCCCGAACCTGAAAACTTGGAGAACCCCATGAATCCTGAAAACAAAGACAACATTCAGACGACCTCTTCTAATACAACCAACAGTATTGAATACGAGGGTCGAACCCAAACAGTCAATGAGACGGTTTACCGTGAGTCTGACTTTAAACATTACGAGTTGCATGATGCAACAACCGACATCATGTATTTACGCAAGACACCCGAAGAAATTCAACAAGACTTGGATAAAGAAGGTACGCTTAAATCCTATGAAGGTATTACACATGATGGACAACGTGTAACGTTTTACAAAACGGAACAAGGATGGGAAGCACCCCTAAAAGATGAGTTTATTCAGGAAAAGAACAAAAAAGGACAGACTTCTACCCGCTCCGAATCGGAATTTACCGCCCCAAAGTTCGATAGGCCGTCTGAAACTGAACCAAACGCCCGCAAGGTCGTTTTAGACCTGCAATATCGTATCCCTGACAACATCAAAACGCGTTACCACAGCGTAGGCGGCAAATTCTATTCCGTTTCAGACCACAAAACAGTGCTGTTTGAAGATCAAGGCAAGCAGTTAAAAACAGCCCTTTCTGATCCGCAAACAGTCAAGGATATGTTGGAAGTTGTCAAAGCCAAAGGTTGGGACAGCATAAAGTTGTCGGGCAGTAAAGATTTCCGTCAGGCAATGTTTATTGAAGCCGCCGCCCAGGGTATCCGTACCAGTGGCTACAATCCGACTGTCGCTGATTTGCAGCGAGTGGAAGCGTTGCGGGAACGTTACGCGCAAAACGGCATTACACCGGAGATGGTGCGTGAGCAGGAAAGACGACAACCGGAAGTAGAGAAGGAACAGCCAAGACAAGAGCCTCATAAACAAACAGAACAGGGTAACTCTCAAAGCGAAACGGGGAAGCCTACACAGGAGCAGGAACAGCTTAAACCCGAGGTTGAACGTGAAGAGCGCATTCATACCCAGCCCGATGCTGCCATGCTGTCTGCCGCTGATCGACTGAAAGCGCAAAGCACACTGCCTTCCGACAGAACAATCAATGCTTCTCCTCGAGCTGATACCGATATTGACGTACCGGTTCATTCCATTGGTCGGGAAGAAGTTCCCGCCGAAGTCGTGCATCAGACTGATGATATGAAGGCGGCTGCGTTGAATACAGGCTTTGTTGCGGCGAAAGATCATTATATGCAGAAAGCACAAAAGTTGAGTAAGCCCAATCAAAAGAAACTGGCAATGTATGAACGCGGTGTGATGGATTCAATACGCGGGCTGGAAGGTGATGTACGCACAAAAGCCTTAAGAAACTACTACGAGCATACCGCCCAAAATATGCACGGAACGAAGCTGAAATTGCCCGATCCGATTCAGATTCCAAGTCCGACACAAGAGCAACAACAGACGGCAAAAGGCCGGGAGCAATACAATCCTGAAAGAGGGCAGGATCCGGAAATTACAAGATAAGGAGGAAAGATGGAAGAGTATGCCGATATTTTGCAGGAAGATTGGAATACCCTACTCACTTCTGAAGAGCAAGAGGTATTTTTCAATCTAAGTCATGAAGAACAGGAGGCTTATCTGACCGCCTGCCAGTCTTATGAAGCCATGAAAGCTTATTTGGATAACCCGGAGTCTCCACCGGAGGCCAAACGGCTTTTAGATTTAAGTAGTTGGAAATAAACAGTAAGCCCTGCCGGAAATGGCAGGGCTTTTTTCTGTTTGGAGGAGAAAAAGAATGACTGAGCGCAAAAAAAGCCATCAAGAAGAATATGCAGAAAAAATCGCCAAAGAACTGATCGAGCGACTTAAGCAGGGTACAGCTCCATTTCAATTGCCCTGGCTGCCTGATATGGGTAGAGATTTTCCTTTCAACCCCGTATCAGGTACTGAATATAGCGGTATGAACCGTCTAAATTTGATGATTCAAGGTTACAGTGATCCGCGCTGGATGACTTACAAACAGGCTCAGAGTGTGAACGCACAAGTCCGAAAAGGGGAGCGTGGAACTGGGTTAGTAAGGCTGATTACCCATACCGAGAAGATCCAAAAAGATGAAAAAGGAAAAATTATTCGAGACGAAAATGGAGAACCCGTTAAAGAAAGAATCCAGTTGGAGAACCCTTATTTCAAAAGTTTTACCGTTTTTAATGCCGAACAGATAGATGGTTTACCGGCATGGGAAAAGGCACCGCCTGTATGGATTGACCACGATCGTTCAGAAAAACTTCTCAAGGCTTCGGGCGCGGTTATCCATCATCGAGGCAATGATGCGTATTACAACCGAACCCGGGATTTTATAGTACTGCCCCCTAAAGAACGTTTTTTTGGGCAGGGAGAATATTACGCTGTTGCTCTGCATGAACTTGGGCATTGGACAGGGCATGCCGACCGGCTTAATCGAGATATGGGTGGTCGCTTCGGTGATTCATCTTATGCCCGGGAAGAACTTCGTGCCGAAATTTCTTCGATGATGATGAGTCGTGAGCTGGGATTACCGCATAATCCTGACAGACATGCCGGGTATGTTGGCGATTGGGTAAAGGTATTGACAGAAGAACCTATGGAAATTCTGAAAGCCTCTCAAGACGCAGCAAAAATCAAAGAATTTATTTTTTCTTTTGAAAAGCAGATAGAAATAGGTCGGGAGCAGAATCAATCCATTGACCAGGCTACAAATACAACAAGGCCGTCTGAAAATGAGAAATTTGTAGAACCAGGTAATCAGACTTTTGAAGAACGCATACAGGCGGCAAAAGAACGTTACGAAGACAGATTTTCGGAAATTAGTGCCAATGATCAGAAAAAATATCGCCACTTAGAAGAAGGCATGGAAAAGTTAATTAAAGGCTTACCGGAGCATACACAGGCGCAAGTACGTTTTAATTTTTACCAAAGTCAGTATGAGCATATGAGCGTCAAAAACGAACTTGAACAATCCCCCGCACAACAGGAAATGTTTTATGGGAGATAGCTGCATAAAGAACATTTGAAAACCCGACAGGTTTGTACCTGTCGGGTTTTTCTTTTTATAAAGGATGGATGAGTGAATAAAACTACCGACAATGACAAACGTCAAGTCCTCCGTGTCTTTGGATTAGACGAATCCGAACTGGAAGCATTGCGTAAGTTGGCTGAAAAAGAATACGGTAAAGCAAGTGTTTCCTTGTTGGCCAAAAAACTTTTGAAAGCCAGGTTGGAGGTACCGGAAGAACCTGCCCTGGTCAGTCTTCCTCCACCGATAGGCAGTAAACGTATTACCGTCCGCCTGCCGGAAAAAGACCGGGCTTACCTTGAAGCAGCCGCTGAACAGCATAAATGCAGTGTCAACGATATTGTGCGCGATATAGTTCAATCACATGTTCGTAAACATCCCATGCTCTCTACGACCGAAGTCGAAATCTTGCATCAATCTAATTACCAGCTTGTCAGTATCGGCCGCAATCTAAACCAAATTGCCCGACAGCTCAATATGGGCGAAGGTGTTTCGCTTACATCAGAACAGATAAATGCCCTATCACAATTCATCAGGCAACATACCCAAAGGGTAAGTGACGTATTACGAACCAACCGCAAACGCCTGTCCGAATAGGAGTAAAGCTATGTCCCTGTACCGTAAAATAGACGATTGGTTTTTGGGTTTCAAAACCCGCTCCGTCCGTGCAAAAGATTCCAGCATCCCCATCTCAAAATCCAATCACCGGGCAAAATCCAGAGTACCCCTCAAATCCGGTAGCGGATTGGCCAACCTGACGGCGGCGGCTAAAAAACACCCCGAAGTCATGGTTAAAATCCCTAAAAGGCTAAGTCGAAACTCCAATGGTATGCAGGGCATACGCAACCATTTGGACTACATTTCACGCAACGGTAAAATTACTGTCGAAAATCACTCCGGTGAAAAATTAAACGGAAAAAAAGCCGTCAAATCGCAACTAGAAGATTGGCAGAAACTCAATATCCCCGAAAGAGGCAAACACCGGGAAGCCCTCAATATCGTCCTATCCATGCCTGCCGGAACACCGCCACAGGCCGTCTTGAATGCCGCCCGCAATTTCGCCGCCGAACAGTTTGCCGACCATCAATACGTCTTTGCCCTGCACCACGAATCCGAAAAAGAAGGAGAACCCGAGCATCCCCATGTACATTTGTGTGTATTGATGAGAGATACCTACGGGCAACGGCTTAATCCGCGTAAAAATGATCTTTTTGAATGGCGCGTCCGTTTTGCTGAAAAACTCCGGGAGGAAGGTGTAGAGTGTGCGGCTACTAAACGGCAACACCGGGGAAAAATCCTCAAAGCTGAAAATGGCATAGTGCGAGCCATGAAAGAACGTGGTGCAACACCCCGCATCGAAAAGCAACGGCTGGAAGAATTAAACCAAGCAATCAAAAACCTGGAACGTCCGACACATCCCTACATTCAGAAGGTCATGCAGACACGCGGTTACATATTGGCTGAATATGGTCTTATAGCCAAAGAACTGTATAAGATGGGACACAAAAATGAAGCCAGGCTTATCAGTAGATTGGCTAAGGATATGATTGGGCAACCTCTAAGCACTAAAGCACAACGGGAATACGATCAAAAGGTCAGCCCTCAAGTACAGCAAGAACCGCATATCTCCAAACAAACAGGTATAGAACAAGACAACGAACCTACTCGTTAAACAAGCAATGCAAAAGCCCGGCGGCCGTACAGATGTCTGTACGGCCGCCGGGCTTTTTTGTTTTTATATTTTGTCAGGCTATGTAAATCAGTTTGCCTACTAGACAAATAGGGGTCGTTTGCGGGAGAGGGCGAAATCCTACGCTAA
>NZ_KV835617.1:0-221 GCF_001838065.1 Neisseria sp. HMSC078C12
GACATCGAACGCGACAAACTGCACCGCGAAATCTACCGCACACAGGGTAAGCTCGCCAGCCGTTACGAACTCGATCCCTTAGGCCGTCTGAAAAGGCAAATTGCCGCACTCAACGAGCTGACGCAGACCGAGACAGCTAAAAATGCAGTAACATCGGTCTATGCCGTCAAACGCAGCTACGGCTACGACCGTACCGGCAACCTGACCCACAGTACCGACCA
>NZ_KV835618.1:0-6966 GCF_001838065.1 Neisseria sp. HMSC078C12
TAGGATTCCGCCCCCTCCCGCAAACGACCCCAAATAGAATAGATAATTTGGTTATAGACAATTTAAGTCCTGATTATTTTAAATTAGCCAAATTCAAAGGTATTTATTTAATAGATAATTAGAGCATACCCAAATTAACCACCTTTATCCGTATAAGGAGCAACAGTGTTTCCAGATAAATATAATCTCAGCCTGAAAGAAAATATCTTTTTGGCCAAAAAGGTATTGGTTGCCCAAATCCACAATCTAAGCCGGTTTGAAAACTGTCAGACAACTTTGTTGCAGACAGAACAGATTATCAATGGGCAAAATGTTGCTTCGGCATCATTGGGTGATATTCAGACTATCTTAAATCTGAAACGTGCTTACCAATATGTAATGCGCCATATTTCAGACGGCCTTCCCGTTGATATACCACTACTAAAAAAAATCAACAGTATTGTTGCCCAGGAAGACTCATTGGCTCCCGGAGATTTCCGTACTGGTACAGTCGGCGTTACCCTGGTTGATGGGTCTCGACACACACCGCCCGCAATGTCGGAAGTTGAAGTACAGAACCTGTTGGGACAAATTGAAAACAGAAGTAATTCAACCACTGAAACGGCTATCCGCTCCATGTTGGCCTTTATGCGTCAGCAAATCTTTTGGGACGGTAACAAACGAACGGCCACGCTGTTTGCCAATGCAATGTTGATCGAAAAAGGCTGCGGTATTTTAGAAATTTCAGAACTGCAAATGCCCGAGTTCAACACAAAACTTTCAGACTTCTACCGTTCCGGAGATGATACTGACGTTGCTACTTATTTGTACCAAAATTGTATTTTTGGTATCAACTATTGAGGCTGAACATGAAAGCAGCAAGAATCTACCAACGTGTCAGTACTGAAGAACAAAATCTTGAGCGGCAAAATGCTTTAATTGAGAAAGCCAAAGCAGAAGGTTACTACATTGCGGGGGTTTATAAGGAAAAGGCTTCGGGTGTTCGTACCGACCGACCTGTATTGAACAAATTGATTGCTGATTTACAGGAAGGCGACGTGATCATTGCCGAGCATATTGACCGCGTCACTCGTCTGCCCCTGGCTGAAGCAGAAAAGCTGGTAAACCGTATCCGTGAAAAAGGAGCATTTCTCTCCATTCCCGGCATTATCGACCTGAGTCAAATACAGACTGACTCCGATATTGCCAAAATCGTCTTAGACAGCATACAAACCATGCTGCTTAAAATTGCCCTACAAATGGCTAGAGATGACTACGAACAACGTAAGAAACGCCAAGCAGCCGGAATTGCTGAAGCAAAAAAACAAGGACGATTCAAAGGTCGTCAGGCAGATACTCAAAAACATAAATTGATTATCAGCCTGCGCTCACATCACACCCTACAAGAAACAGCCAAGTTGGCCGGATGTAGTGTATCCCTGGTGAAACTGGTAATGCGACAACATAAACAATCTCAAACTTCAGAAAAGGAATAAAAATGGCTACTTTAATGCAGAAAGACGCTTTGATTGAACGTGTGGCTTCAGTTTTGGCCATGATTGCGCGAAAAACTCCACGAAGCGAAGGCCGTACACCTGATCAAAGTCGTTTGGTCGCCTTACGCCGGGAACTGTATGCTTCAGAACCTGAAGATATCGATTTTGACAAAGTAGTGAGTGAGTGCAATCAGATTTATCAAAAGTATTCTGTCTAGTCAGATAAGGAAGGTAGTTATCTATGACGCTTGAACAGGAAAATGAAGCATTTGAGAAAATATGGGACGATCTGATGGATGAACATCAGATTAAACCTGAATCACCACCGAAAGGTTTTGTGCTTGGGGGGCAGCCAGGGGCAGGAAAATCAAATCTTATTAAGATGATAAATGCACAACTGAACGGAAATGTGCTGGTTGTGAATGGAGACGAGTTCCGTCGTTATCATCCTAATTTTGATGAGATACAGGCTCAATATGGCAAAGATTCTGCCAAACATACAGCCGAGTTTTCAGGAAAAATGACAGGTAGGGTTATAGAGCAAGCACTTAAAGAAGGGTATAACATCGTTGTTGAAGGAACTTTCAGAACGCCTGAAACGCCAATTAAGACTTTGAACGATATGCAACAGCATGGTTATCAAACTGCTGTCTATCTACAAACTGCTCCTTCAGAAGTAAGTTGGCAAGGCACATTAGAACGCTATGATGAAATGGTCAAAGCTGGTGAAACACCAAGAGCAACACCAAAAGAACATCATGATTTGGTAGTGGAAAAACTTCCAGAGAATGCAGATAGAGTTTTTCTTTCCGGTAAGGCCGATTATTTTGCTGTTTATTCACGCGAAGGTCTGATCTTTGACAGTAGAATCCATCAAAACCAATTGCCTGGTATGGCGATTGACCATGAGCTTCATCGCAATACCCGATATCTAGAAAAATTGGAGTCTCGTGTTAAACAGGAGTTTGACTCTTTGAGTACTTTTCAGAAACAAGTAATTAAGCACGCAGAAAAACTGATTGCTGGTTTACAACCGGCTAATCAAATTCACGCAAAAATCAATCTTTATGACAGCCAACTCCAACAGTTAGATAAGAATCCTCAACAGAATATGGATTTAGATATTGATCGCTAAATTATTAGGCCATTTGTTCCAAAGAAAAAACACCCTTCGGGGTGTTTTTGTATTCTAAACAAAAGGATGTTTGGTTATGGCAAATTTAAATCCAAATGAACTATATTCTTTGGTAAAATGATTTCGTTACAAAATCAAACTACAAAAACTATGAGCGAAATACCAAAGAAACGCGGTGGTCGTAGAGACGGTGCTGGGCGCAAAAGCAAGACCGGTGAAGCGACGACAGTAAAGCGTATTCCTGTTTCGTTGATACCCGCTGTCGATGCCATGATTGCCTCTTCTGCCCTGCCACCGGACAGTCTGATTCCAATAAGTCGGACAAATCTGAAGGTTCCGGTTGCCTTAGAAAAAGTACCGGCCGGATTTCCATCACCTGCGGAGCCGTATGTCGCAGACTACCTAGATTTCAACGAATATCTCATTGCCAACCCGTCCGCCACCTTCGCCGCCCGTTCCGGTGGATATTCCATGTTAGATGCTGGGATTAGTAAAGACGATATTATGATCATCGACCGCTCCAAAACGCCGAAGCACGGTGATATTGTGATGGCGGATTTAGGCAACGAGTTTACGATCAAACGACTGTACAAAGTTCCCGGACGTAAGCCTGAGCTGCACTCTGAAAACGCTTCCGGCGAGTACCCTGATTTTGTACCGACCGATGAAGATACATGGTCAGTTGTAGGAGTCGTGACTTTCGTCATCAAAGACGTGCGTCAGGGCGGTTAATATGTACGCACTGATAGATGGCAACAGTTTTTACTGTTCCTGTGAGCGGGTATTCCGGCCGGATTTGAAGAATGTTCCAGTTGTCGTCCTATCGAACAACGACGGCTGCGTGGTTGCACGATCTGCTGAGGCAAAGGCTTTAGGCATTAAGATGGGGGAACCCTATTTCCGTGTGAAACACTTAGTTTCTCAAGGCCGTCTGAAAGCTTATTCGAGCAACTACGAACTCTACGCAGACCTGTCCCGGAGGATGATGGAAACTATCGCCGGGTGTGTTCCGGCGGTTGAAGTCTATTCAATAGACGAATGTTTCGCCAGTATGGATGGCATCGAAAACCTCAGCGAACTTGGCTGCAAAATCAGACAACGTGTCTTGCAGTGGGTTGGCATACCCACCTGCGTCGGCATTGCTCCGACCAAGACACTGGCCAAGTTTTGCAATCATCTTGCCAAACGTTACCCCAATCACTTTGGAGGAGTGGTGGTTTGGTCAGATTGGAATGAGTCTGTCCGCCTTCGTGCCTTGCGCAGCCAGGGTGTCGATGAGATTTGGGGAATTGGGGGTAGAACAGCGGCCAAACTGGCGGCGCAAGGGATTTATACCGCGTTAGACTTCGTTCGGGCGGATACTGCGACCCTACGCCGGCGATACGGTGTGACGGTCGAACGGACGCAGCGTGAGATGCAGGGCGTTGCCTGTGATGGTTTGCACCCCGAACCGCAAACAAGGCAGAATCTTGTCCGCAGCCGCAGTTTTGGAACACGCATAGATACACTGGAGGCTTTAAAAGCCGCCATCACGCATCATATCAGTTCAGGTGCTGAAGCATTGCGTAAAGACAAATTGACGGCCTCATCTGTTTCTGTGTTTTTACATACCGATTTTTTCAAAGAATCTGATCCTCAATATCATAACAGTCAGACAATAAGCCTAACTGTACCGACTTCCGACACCGTGCTGTTAAATCACGCAGCACAAAAGATACTAGAAACTATCTACCGCAGTGGCTACCTCTATAAAAAATGCGGGATCGAATTACAGGGTTTAATGCCCGCCGGTCAGATACAGGCGGATCTTTGGCAGTCAGCAACTACCAACCCAGTTATGGAGGCATGGGACAAAATTAATCGCCGGTACGGTAAAGGCCGTCTGAAACTTGCATCAGAACTATTGGCCAACAACTGGGAAATGAATAGGGACAGATTGAGTCAGTGCTATACCACACGGTTTACAGATTTACCCATCGTTTGACGAAGGATAAGTTTCTTCAAAAGAATCCCGATTTTTCATAAATAAAAAGCCCGCCGTAGGGGGCAAGTGGAAAATAGGCGTGGCAGTTTTGTAGGTTGCCGAAGGTGCCGGAAAAGCTGCCTAAGTCTGTTTTCTACTTGGGGGCGTGGGGACGTTTCTGCCGAACCTTGAGAGGCGGTAACGGGGCTGCGGCGGGCGTTTTTTTCGTTAATTTCCCTTCAGCATATAAAGGTCGTCTGAAATCGCCGTTTCAGACGACCTTTATATCTTAGTCATTGTAAATAACCTGCTCTACCGTCCACCATGTATGCGGATAATTAGCCTTGAAATCTTCAATTTCCCATTGAATTTCTTCATCATCAATACCTGTATCATAGATATATTTTCTGTCAGAACCTATAAAATGTGTTGCTCTTATACAACCTTTTCTAATGCTTGCTTCAATTTCAGAAACATTTTCCAACATTAATAGATTAATTAGGGCTTCGGTATCCAGCCTCGTTTCAGTTAGAATTTTACCTTTTAGGCATTCAGAAAACATTTTGTCATAATCCACTTTTTTCACATCTTGAATCATCACGCTTCTTCCTTTCCTTAAAACAAGACCAACTGTTCTTCCAAAGTCAACAAAGGGGCGGTAATCTTCGTTTCTCTATGGTGTTGCTGTTCTGCATCGAAAGCGGCTTTTTTGTCAGCGACAATTTCAGCTTTCATCTCGTCTTCAAATCCTCCATGCAACCAATGCACCGTCCGCCATGCCGTATGAAATTCAAGTTTCAAACTGTCTCCATGTATGATTTTTGCGGGAATGCCATAAAAATGGCATTGCACAAAACACATCCACACACATAAAACATCAATATCTACCGCAACCGCTGCCATATGTAAGCTTGGAATTTTTCCGCTATCGGCGATATGTTCGGCGAAAGCAAGCAGATTCGCACCACTGCCACAACATGGCTCAAGTAAAGAAACAAATCTTTTATTCGTCAGCTTCTCCACCGTGTCGATTCCTGCCAGTCTTGCCATCACTCTTGATATAGACATTGGCGTAAAAAATTGTCCGTTACGCTCGTTCGACGCTCCCAAGTCCATATAAAGTTCGCCCAAAAAATCTTCGTAGTTTCCGACTTTCAGCGCTCGAATACAGCCCGAAGCCAAAACGCCTAATAGCTCAGGAAAAATTTTAAAAGCCTCTTCTTTATATTGTCGGCGGATAACATGGTATCGCTCTTCACGATTTTCCCAATCTTCATCCCGAATATAGCTGTTTAAAATGGCAATCGCTGCCAGCTCGACGAAATCACGAAAAACATCAGAGGGTTTGTACGCAGCACCAAACGAATAAATACGTTTTTTCAGCTCTTTAACAGTGTTTTCCATCTTCTTGCTCCCTATGGTTTCAGACGGCCTTTACCGCCTGAAACCGTGTACCATTACCACCAACTGTCATAAAACACTGCTTGTCCCGTAGCTATTGCTAGACGGGCATTTGCAATAAAGTTTTTAGTTTCTGTAATGTCTTCGGGATATATCTCATCGTTACCAAAGAAAAAGCCCGGCGTGTATTCCAATTTTTCTTCATTTAAATCAGATTCCAGACGGTCTAAATCTTCAAGTTCTAGCCGAACAGTGCAGCAATTAAAGACTTCAGCTTTTCCGCCTTTTTGACGATATAAGTTTTCCATCCAACCATGAAGATGGTTAAATTTTCGCCAGTAGGCAAAATGATTCAGTGCTGCTTCTTCGCGTTCATCTTCGCTCACATTCACATCGGTTTGACGGTCGCCGACAAACTCGGCTTTCATGGTATAGCCATACATATCTAATCCCATCTGATAGTCCTTTCATAAATGTTCATTCATAAATAAACAACCATCGGGGGCATCTGCCGCCGTGTTGTGATGTCGTTAAAAATTTCAAAGCGCAAAAAGTCCAGACTGGCTTTGTGCGGCTTTCATCTTTGTCCGGTGCGCCTTCTGTGGCGTGGTGGAAAAGGTGGAAGACGTGCAGAGACACTTGTCTTGGTCTGGACTTTTTGCGCTTTGAAATTTAGACATCAACTAACAACACGGCGGCAGATGCCCCCGATGGTTGTTCAAACCTTCAGCCGCTTTGCGGCGTTTCCGCCTTGTTGGGCGGAATTGAAAAACGCATTTAGTGCGTTTTTTGGCACTCGTTGCCTATCCTGCGTTGTAGTTAAAATTTATTGGTACTTAGCCAATATTCTTTTTTGAGAGAAGAAGTACGCGCGGAGAGAAGGTATTTGTTGTTTAATTGTTGTATATGTGTTGTTGCTTAGTTGTATATACGTTGTAAATAGGTTGTATAGTGGTTGTTTTAATGTTGTATATGTTGTTTTATTGTTGTAA
>NZ_KV835619.1:0-1093 GCF_001838065.1 Neisseria sp. HMSC078C12
TCGAGTTCGGGATCGGAGAGGCTGTGCCATTGTCCGAGCAGGACGGCTTTGAACATGGACAGCAGGGGATAGGCGGGACGGCCGCGGTGGTCTCGAAGGTAACGGGTTCTTTGACGATTCAGTGTTCGATCGGTTGCCAATCAATTACTTGATCCAACTTCAATAGTGGGAAGCGGTCGATGTGTTTGGCAATCATGGCTTGGGCAGTTTGCTGGAAGAAGGTGGTCATGGAAAATCCCCTGAATGTCTTAGTAGGAATTTAGGGGATTTTTGGGGGGATTTTGCAAAGGTCTCGGCCGTCTGAAAAACCTTTCAGACGGCCTTTTTGTTTTTGAATATTGTAAGTGATTGTAGAATTAAGAAAAACAGGAATTGATAGACTAAAATACTAGCATTATTAATTTAACATAATATAAATTATTTTCCTTTTTCCTATTCTTCTACAAATTCCGCTTTTTGTTCCTATATGTTAAATGAGAATTAATGATACTCTATAGAGTAGGTCAATAGTACTCCAATTTTTAGTATAAAATCAATAGGTTTTAAGAGAAATTTGGCTGTAACTCTACCACTTAATTATTGAGTAGTAGAGTAGGGAACTTATTACGATACCAAGTACCTTCAACTCATAGCATATAGCTAATTTATAATGTAAAGGCCATCTGAATATCAGACGGCCTTCTGTCTATTAGAATTTAGACATTGTAAATGTCTTCGTTCTTCACATTTTCTTAAGGCTTCCGCTTCAGTCGTACCCGGAGGGTTTATACCAAAAAAAGCTGAACCGCCAGTTCAGTGCGTCGTATCGGTACACCCATGTCTGTTTGTCCCAGCCGCCGCTTTCATTTCGGCGGAACACTTCCGCTTTCTCCAGCCGGTCGTACAGGTCGTAGTACAGGTTGTGCTGTCTGCCGTCGGGCAGGACGGTGGCGGTACGGTTGCCGTTGAAATCGTAGTGGTAGCGGACGGTTTCGGTAACGGGCAGATACAGCATGTCGTACTGCGCATCGCGCCAGTCGGTTTCGGGTAAGCCGTTTTGAGCGTTCTCTTCTTTGCTCGGCACCTTCCATTGGTGCTGGCCGATGATTTGGCC
>NZ_KV835619.1:1193-2801 GCF_001838065.1 Neisseria sp. HMSC078C12
ATTTGGCCGTTGCCGTTGTAGTCGAAGCAGGTAATGCTTTGGCTGTTGGCGGCGCGGACGAGGTTGCCGTCTAGGTCGTATTGGTAAGCGGTTTCCTGAACCTTGTCGTTATCGCGGGCAAGGGTATGGATCAGTCGGCCTAATACATCGCGTTTGAATTCGGTAATCCGCAGTGGGATTTGGCTGTCGAGGCCGTCTGAAAGTGGGGCGGCGTCTGTTTTGGGAACAGGCTGTCCGCTCAGTTGTGCCATCAGTTTGGCGGCGAGGGTGGCGTCGTCGCCGAATTCGCGCTGCTCGACCAGTTCGTTGCCGGCATTATAGCGGTAGCCGGTCAGTTTATGGTCGAAACCGCTTTCGGCAATCAATCGGTCGAGGACGTCGTAGGCAAAGCGGTAGCGCGCACCGTTTTTATTGGTAAGGCCGACCAGGCGGCGGGCCTTGTCGTAATGGTAGCCGAAGGTATGGCCCAGCGCATTGGTGCGTTGGGTCGGCAGACCGTCTTGGCCGTATTCGTAGGTGGTGGTATGGCCTTCGCCGTCGGTATGGGTTTTCAGACGACCTTGAAAAAGGATTGAGGTCGTCTGAAAAGCAGAAACCGTGTGCGTGCATACCGCGCCCACACTACTTACGTAGACTAAGACTTGCTTTGAGTTATGACAATGCCTTCTAGCCCAATAGATGGATTTATATAGTGGAAATTATATGTTTCTTTACTTTCAAGAAAGGGAGATACGCAAGGAAAAGTTTCTATAATTTCATTTGGAATACCGTCTTTTTCCCATGTGTACATATCAAAAATAATGTTTTGTTCTGAGATATTATTAAAATGAAAAAAAACTACTGACTCAAATAGCATATCATTTCCGTCAAGCGAAAACAATATGAGTGATTTATCATTTTTTTTATATAACAAGCCTATAATTTCTTTATCATGAATATCCATTTGTTTTTTGCTCCACATTTATCTGGATTTTTCATAGAATAATACAAATCTTGACATTGACTAATCGAATTAGGTAATAATAAAAGTCCTATTCCACCGATAAACCTTGTTGTTAAGCTAGTTAATCCAGAAAATACTTGTGCGCATTTGCCAAATTTTAAGTGCAATTTTTCCGCCTTTGTTAATGCTCGTCCTTCTCCACGAACTTTATTTGGTGCTTTATCTTATGGATACCTCCAGTCATGTGCATGAGGATCTCCAAAACCATGATTGTGACCAAAGTCAATATCTTTTAGAGGATTGCCTCTTGCATCATAACTTCTAATTTGAATTGGCTTCCTTGTTTGAGGATCTAGTTTTGTCAATTTTCCATTTTTGGGACCAAATTGCCCTGTTCTGCTACCTTCTGGTAGTCTACTGCTAATTGATTTTCTAGCTAATCCCAACGGATCGATCCACTTTTTCGCATTCGGTGCAAACCAATACAGATTATCCCCACCCATCAACCCAATCGGGTCCTGATTCACAAACCGACCCGCATCCGGCTCATAATACCTGAAGAAGTTGTAGTGCAGCCCCGTTTCACGGTCGGCATACTGGTTTTGCAGGCGGAAGGGGTGGTATGCGCTATCTGTTACCTTGGTTTCCTCTTTCAGACGACCCCA
>NZ_KV835619.1:2901-4963 GCF_001838065.1 Neisseria sp. HMSC078C12
ATCGGGTCCTGATTCACAAACCGACCCGCATCAGGCTCGTAGTACCTGAAGAAGTTGTA
Organism: Neisseria sp. HMSC078C12; assembly: GCF_001838065.1. Taxonomy (NCBI): domain Bacteria; kingdom Pseudomonadati; phylum Pseudomonadota; class Betaproteobacteria; order Neisseriales; family Neisseriaceae; genus Neisseria; species Neisseria sp. HMSC078C12. Next base: position 2,961 of record NZ_KV835619.1, read on the forward strand.
ATGCAGCCCCGTCTCACGGTCGGCATATTGGTTTTGCAGGCGGAAGGGTTGGTATGCGCTATTCGTTACCTTGGTTTCCTCTTTCAGACGACCCCAGCCGGTGTAGTTGCCGAACCACAGCAAATTACCGTCTTTGTCTGTCATCTCCCTTGGGATGCCGATTTGGTCGCAGTGGAAGTAGTAGGTTTGTTGGCGGCTTTCGCCTTCTTCGGTTGTCCAATCGCGGACTTGCGCCAATGGTTCGTAGGAATCTTGGTCAGTGTAGATATAATAGGTATACCTGCCGTCCGGGTGGACTTCTTGCAAGATGTGGCTGCCGTCCCAAACGAAGCGGGTTTGGTTTTCGAGGTCGTCTGAAACTTCTTTATCTTTCAGACGACCTTTGCCTATCCTTCTGCCCAAGGCATCGTAGGTGTAGGACCAAGTCTCTTTGCTGCTGTCTTTTTTGAAGATTTCCGCTTTAACCAGTTGGTCGTGCAGATCGTAGAAATAGTTCTGCACTTCGCCGTCAGCCAGTTCGCGGTGGATGAGGTTGCCGAAGTGGTCGTAGTAATAGCTGATACCGTTGTAGGCTTTCAGGCGGTTGTCGGTGATGGGATTGAGGCCGTCTGAAAGCGGTGCGGTCGTTTTGCCCTCTCCCCAACCCTCTCCCACGAGAGAGGGGGCAGGGTACGGTGTCGGAGATGATTTCGTCGTCAAGGCTAATTTAGATCATATATGACCATTTAAATTATTATGTTATTTATCCAAATTTCTTTAGTAGCATTTTTCTAATTTTTGAAAACTTTTTAGATGAATTATTCTTGATTCCGATATAGAATTCGTCATCAATTCTATTTTGATTCAATAAAATTTTTTTAACATACGGAATAACCTTCGTAGAGTCAATTGAAATTAAAAATGAAACTATCTCATGGTAAATATAAGAAGTTTCATTAAAATCTTTTAGCTTCCTAATTAATAGAGTTTCAATTGAATTTGATTTATAACCCTTCTCTTTTAAAGCATATAAAATCCATGATAATATCTTAGGATTTTTTTTATTTAAATTTCTAATTAGATAGTCTTTTATATATTCCCTTTCTGGAAGATATACAGAACTAAATGCAACAGAAATAATAATAGAATACTTATTTAAACTCCATATCAAATCTATCTCTTTTTCTATGTTAGAAAACGCTTTTTCTCCTAAATTGTAATCACGAAATAGGTATCCCAATGATGAAATTGCAGATGATTTAACTCTTATACTTTTATCATTGTGTATAAAGCAAATTAATATTGATAGAATTTCTTTAAGTTGAATGTCATTAAGTTTGATTTGAAACTGCCCTAAAATAAATATTGCAATTTCTCTATGTCGACTATATCTGCTTGTTAATAGTATATTTTTAATATTATCTTTAATTTCACTATACTCATAAAATTGTAACCTTTTTGCTGCTTCATATTGAAAAACAGTATTTGAATTAAGTATTTTCTCGAATAATTCCTTAATTGATAATTGCTTACATACTAAAAAAGCATCAAAACTTGAAATTTCTTTGCCTGCCATATCATTTTTTCCTATTGTTACATTTATCTTTGGAATGTCTTGAGTGGCGACAACCCCAAGCTTTTTGTGTTGACTTAGCTTGTTTAGCAGATATTTGTCCACAATCAATTAATTCTTGTAATACATCACATTTATCAGGTTTTTTTCCAGTAGTTCGAGAATATTCATTCATTTTTTCATAGACTTGATTAGCAACTCCTGTATCGACTTGATTGCCATTTGCAGCCATCATAGTACCAATAGCTTTACCTCCCTCATGAGCCGCACCTAATCCTAATAAAAGAAGAGCCGCTTTACCTAATGCTACTAACTCCGGAGCAATCAATGGAATAGCGAAAGCTGCTAAACCTTTTGGATCAATCCAAATTTGAACATTCGGCGCAAATCGGTAAAAGTTAAATCCGCCTTCCAACCCAATCGGGTCCTGATTCACAAACCGACCCGCATC
>NZ_KV835620.1:0-983 GCF_001838065.1 Neisseria sp. HMSC078C12
GCGCTGGGACAGCACACCGAATACCACTACGATGCCGATCAAAACCTTACCCTCGCCCTCTATCCCGACGGTAGCAAAGAGACCTTCGGCTACGATGGCGCAGGTCGTCTGACCACCCATACCGATGCCGAAGGCCACACCACCGCCTACGAATACGGCCAGGACGGTCTGCCGACCCGACGCACCAATGCGCTGGGCCATACCTTTGGCTACCATTACGACCAAGCTCGCCGCTTAGTCGGCCTCACCAATGAAAATGGTGCGCGCTACCGTTTTGCCTACGACGTCCTCGACCGATTGATTGCCGAAAGCGGTTTCGACCATAAGCTGACCGGCTACCGCTACAACGCCGGCAACGAACTGGTCGAGCAACGCGAATATGGCGACGACGCCTCCCTTGCCGCCAAACTGATGGCGCAGCTGGGCGGACAACCCGTTCCCAAAAAAGACGCCGCCCCGCTTTCAGACGGCCTCGACAGCCAAACCCCGCTGCGGATTACCGAGTTCAAACGCGATGTATTGGGCCGCTTAATCCATACCCTCGCCCGCAACAACGACAAGGTTCAGGAAACCGTTTACCAATACGACTTGGACGGCAACCTCGTCCGTGCCGCCAACCGCCACAGCATCACCTGCTTCGACTACAACGGCAACGGCCAAATCATCGGCCAGCACCAATGGAAGGTACCGACTAAGGAAGAGAACGCCCGAAACGGTTTGCCCGAAACCGACTGGCGCGATGCGCAGTACGACATGCTGTATCTGCCCGTTACCGAAAGCATCCGCTACCACTACGACTTCAACGGCAACCGTACCGCCACCGTCCTGCCCGACGGCAGACAGATCAACTATCTGTATTACGGCAGCGGCCACCTGCACCAAATCAGCCTCGACGACGAAGTCATCACCGACATCGAACGTGATCGGCTGCACCGTGAAATCTACCGCACCCAGGGTAAGCTCGCCAGCCGTTACGAACTCGA
>NZ_KV835620.1:1083-1397 GCF_001838065.1 Neisseria sp. HMSC078C12
CGTACCGGCAACCTGACCCACAGTACCGACCAGAGGACAGGAACGACCCGGTTCGAATACGACAAACTGGGCCGGATTACCCAAGCGGGCAATGAAGTGTTCGCCTTCGACCCCGCGCACAATATCCTGTCCGATCACAATAGCCCTACCGTCCCCGACAACCGCCTGAAAACCTACAACGGCAGCAGCTATTACTACGACCACTTCGGCAACCTGATCCACCGCGAACTGGCCGACGGCGAAGTACAGAACTATTTCTACGATCTGCATGACCAACTGGTCAAAGCGGAAATCTTCAAAAAAGACGGCAGCAA
>NZ_KV835621.1:0-14254 GCF_001838065.1 Neisseria sp. HMSC078C12
ACCGTAGGTGCAGGTGTGGTTTCTTCTATCATTGCTTAATTGAGGGATATTGATAAATGGCAAACCAAAAGATCCGTATCCGCCTGAAAGCTTATGACTACAGTCTGATTGACCGTTCTGCACAAGAAATCGTTGAAACTGCTAAACGCACTGGTGCTGTTGTTAAAGGTCCGATTCCTTTGCCAACTAAAATCGAACGTTTCAACATTTTGCGTTCTCCTCACGTGAACAAAACTTCTCGTGAACAATTGGAAATCCGCACCCACTTGCGTCTGATGGACATTGTGGACTGGACTGATAAAACTACTGATGCACTGATGAAACTGGATCTTCCAGCAGGTGTAGATGTAGAAATTAAAGTTCAATAAGAACTAAAAAACCGAACAGCTTAGCTGTTCGGTTTTTTATAAAATTCTTAGGCCGTCTGAAAATTTCTGATATTTTGTAGTATTCTTCAGAAAAAAAGAGGGGCTTAAGAAGTTAAATTGAAATTTTTGTTGATATTTCTTTGAGTTGTCAATTATAATGGCGGACTTGGTACATCCGTATCAAGTTTAACTTTGTCTGAAAGGCAGGCCAATCGTAGCCCGCCCCTTTACTTAAAAAGGAAAATAATCATGACTTTAGGTCTGGTTGGACGCAAAGTTGGTATGACTCGCGTGTTCGACGAACAGGGTGTTTCTGTTCCGGTAACTGTTTTGGATATGTCTGCCAACCGCGTTACACAAGTAAAATCCAAAGATACTGACGGCTACACTGCTGTACAAGTTACCTTTGGTCAGAAAAAAGCTAATCGTGTCAACAAAGCTGAAGCTGGTCACTTTGCGAAAGCAGGTGTTGAAGCCGGCCGCGGTTTGGTTGAATTTGCTTTGACTGAAGAGAAGCTGGCTGAATTGAAAGCCGGTGATGAAATTACCGTTTCCATGTTTGAAGTTGGTCAATTAGTGGATGTAACCGGTACCTCTAAAGGTAAAGGTTTCTCTGGTACGATCAAACGTCATAACTTCGGTGCTCAACGTACTTCCCACGGTAACTCCCGTTCACACCGTGTTCCTGGTTCTATCGGTATGGCACAAGACCCTGGTCGAGTGTTCCCTGGTAAACGTATGGCAGGTCAATACGGTAACACTAAAGCAACTGTTCAAAAATTGGAAGTTGTACGTGTTGACGCTGAACGCCAACTCTTGTTGGTTAAAGGTGCTGTTCCGGGTTCGGTTAACAGCGACGTCGTGGTTCGTCCTAGCGTGAAAGTAGGTGCGTAATGGAATTGAAAGTAATTGACGCTAAAGGACAAGTATCTGGCAGCTTGGCTGTTTCTGATGCTTTGTTTGCTCGTGAATACAATGAAGCTCTGGTTCACCAACTGGTTACTGCTTATTTGGCAAATGCCCGTTCTGGCAACCGTGCTCAAAAAACTCGTGCCGAAGTAAACCACTCTACTAAAAAACCATGGCGCCAAAAAGGTACCGGTCGTGCTCGTTCCGGTATGACTTCTTCTCCGCTGTGGCGTAAAGGTGGTCGTGCATTCCCAAACAAACCTGACGAAAACTTTACTCAAAAAGTGAACCGTAAAATGTACCGTGCCGGTATGGCGACTATTTTGTCCCAATTGGCTCGTGACGAACGTTTGTTTGCAATCGAAGCATTGACTGCTGAAACTCCTAAAACCAAAGTTTTTGCTGAACAAGTGAAAAACTTGGGTTTGGAGCAAGTTCTGTTTGTAACTAAACAGCTCGACGAGAATGTTTACTTGGCTTCACGCAACTTGCCTAACGTATTGGTTTTGGAAGCCCAACAAGTTGATCCTTACAGCTTGCTGCGTTACAAAAAAGTCGTTATCACTAAAGATGCAGTTGCACAATTAGAGGAGCAATGGGTATGAATCAACAACGTTTGACTCAAGTAATCTTGGCACCTATCGTTTCTGAAAAAAGCAACGTATTGGCTGAAAAACGTAACCAAATGACGTTTAAAGTTTTGGCAAATGCAACTAAACCTGAAATTAAAGCAGCAGTTGAGTTGCTGTTCGGTGTTCAAGTTGCAGACGTTACTACTGTTACCATTAAAGGTAAAATTAAACGTTTTGGTCGCACTTTAGGTCGTCGCAGCGATGTTAAAAAGGCTTACGTAAGCCTGGCTACCGGTCAAGAGTTGGATTTGGAAGCCGCTGTTGCAGCTGCAGATAAGGAATAAACAAAATGGCAATCGTTAAAATGAAGCCGACCTCTGCAGGCCGTCGCGGCATGGTTCGCGTGGTAACAGAAGGTTTGCACAAAGGTGCACCTTATGCACCTCTGCTGGAAAAGAAAAATTCTACTGCCGGTCGTAACAACAATGGTCATATCACTACCCGCCATAAAGGTGGTGGTCATAAACACCATTACCGTGTTGTAGATTTTAAACGTAACAAAGACGGTATCCCTGCAAAAGTAGAGCGTATCGAGTATGACCCTAACCGTACTGCATTTATTGCATTGTTGTGCTATGCAGATGGTGAGCGTCGCTACATCATTGCTCCTCGTGGTATTCAAGCCGGCGCAGTATTGGTTTCCGGTGCTGAAGCTGCTATCAAAATAGGTAACACTCTGCCGATTCGCAATATTCCAGTTGGTACAACTATTCACTGTATCGAAATGAAACCAGGTAAAGGTGCACAAATTGCCCGTTCAGCTGGTGCTTCTGCGGTATTGCTTGCAAAAGAAGGTGCTTACGCTCAAGTTCGTTTGCGTTCTGGTGAAGTGCGCAAAATTAGCGTAAATTGCCGTGCAACTATCGGTGAGGTTGGTAACGAAGAACAAAGCCTGAAAAAAATTGGCAAAGCTGGTGCTAACCGCTGGCGTGGTATTCGTCCGACCGTTCGTGGTGTTGTCATGAACCCTGTCGATCACCCACATGGTGGTGGTGAAGGCCGTACTGGTGAAGCTCGCGAACCGGTTAGCCCATGGGGTACTCCTGCCAAGGGCTACCGCACTCGTAATAACAAACGCACGGATAACATGATTGTTCGTCGTCGTTACTCAAATAAAGGTTAATTAGTATGGCTCGTTCATTAAAAAAAGGCCCATATGTAGACCTGCATTTGCTGAAAAAAGTAGATGCTGCTCGTGCAAGCAACGACAAACGCCCAATTAAAACTTGGTCACGTCGTTCTACCATTTTGCCTGATTTCATTGGTCTGACTATCGCTGTACACAATGGTCGCACTCACGTGCCTGTGTTTATCAGTGACAACATGGTTGGTCATAAATTAGGTGAGTTCTCATTGACCCGTACCTTTAAAGGCCACTTGGCCGATAAAAAGGCTAAAAAGAAATAAGGTGAATCATGAGAGTAAGTGCACAACATAAAAATGCCCGTATTTCAGCTCAAAAGGCTCGCTTGGTAGCTGATTTGATTCGTGGTAAAGACGTTGCCCAAGCTTTGAATATCTTGGCATTCAGCCCTAAAAAAGGTGCTGAGCTGATTAAAAAAGTATTGGAATCAGCAATCGCCAATGCCGAGCACAACAATGGTGCTGACATTGACGAACTGAAAGTGGTAACTATCTTTGTTGACAAAGGCCCAAGCTTGAAACGTTTCCAAGCTCGTGCCAAAGGTCGCGGTAACCGCATCGAGAAACAAACTTGTCATATTAATGTGACAGTGGGCAACTAAGGAAAAGCTATGGGACAAAAGATTAACCCTACAGGCTTTCGCCTGGCGGTAACTAAAGACTGGGCTTCAAAATGGTTTGCTAAAAGCACCGACTTTTCAACTGTTTTGAAACAAGATATTGATGTTCGTAATTACTTGCGCAAAAAATTGGCAAATGCTTCAGTTGGTCGCGTAGTAATCGAACGTCCTGCTAAATCTGCACGTATCACTATCCACTCTGCTCGTCCAGGTGTGGTTATTGGTAAAAAAGGTGAGGATATCGAAATCTTGAAACGTGACTTGCAAGCTCTGATGGGTGTGCCAGTTCATGTAAATATTGAAGAGATTCGCCGTCCTGAGTTGGATGCGCAAATTATTGCTGATGGTATTGCTCAGCAACTTGAAAAACGCGTCCAATTCCGTCGTGCAATGAAACGTGCAATGCAAAATGCAATGCGTTCTGGTGCCAAAGGCATCAAGATCATGACTTCAGGCCGTCTGAATGGTGCAGATATCGCTCGTAGCGAATGGTACCGTGAAGGTCGTGTGCCTTTGCATACTTTGCGTGCGAATGTAGATTATGCAACTAGCGAAGCACACACTACTTATGGTGTACTGGGTCTGAAAGTTTGGGTTTATACAGAAGGTAATATTAAATCTGCTAAACCTGAGCATGAGAAGAAACAAAGAAAGGCAGGTGGACGTAATGCTGCAGCCAACTAGACTGAAATATCGCAAGCAACAAAAAGGTCGTAACACCGGTATTGCTACTCGCGGTAACAAAGTAAGTTTCGGTGAGTTCGGTTTGAAAGCCGTAGGCCGTGGTCGTTTGACTGCCCGCCAAATCGAAGCTGCTCGTCGTACTATGACTCGTCATATCAAACGTGGCGGTCGCATTTGGATTCGTGTATTCCCTGATAAACCAATTACTGAGAAACCTATCCAAGTTCGTATGGGTGGCGGTAAAGGTAATGTGGAATATTACATTGCTGAAATTAAACCAGGCAAAGTATTGTACGAAATGGACGGTGTTCCTGAGTCTTTGGCTCGTGAAGCATTTGAATTGGCCGCTGCCAAATTGCCTATTCCTACAACCTTTGTGGTAAGACAGGTGGGTCAATAATGAAAGCAAATGAATTGAAAGACAAATCTATTGAGCAATTAAACTCTGATTTGTTGGACTTGTTGAAAGCTCAGTTTGGCTTGCGCATGCAAAATGCAACCGGTCAGTTGGGTAAATCTAGCGAGTTGAAACGTGTACGTCGCGATATTGCTCGTATTAAAACCATTTTAACTGAAAAAGGTGCTAAGTAATGAGCGAAGCTAAAAATGTTCGTACTTTGCAAGGCAAAGTGGTAAGCGACAAAATGGACAAAACTGTTACAGTATTGGTTGAGCGTAAAGTTAAACACCCTCTGTACGGTAAAATTATTCGTTTATCAACTAAAATCCATGCTCATGATGAAAACAATCAATATGGCATTGGTGATGTAGTGGTAATCGAGGAATCTCGTCCTTTGTCAAAAACCAAGTCTTGGGTTGTCAAAGAATTGGTTGAGAAAGCACGTACTGTTTGATTTAAAATACAGTAATGCAGCTTAATAAGAAACGAAGTCTTGCAGCAAAATTAATTTGCGTGTAAACTTCGTTTCTTATCTTCCAGCTTCTTATGGAAGTTTCTCTCCCTTCGGGATCCAAGACTGGTTTACTAGAACCGTGATGGTTTCATTTAATAAGCAGCTTAAAGTAAGATGCGAGTTATATGAAAGTGGTAAATTAAGTTGGTTAATTTAAAGGTACTAATATGATTCAAATGCAGACCATCTTAGATGTGGCTGATAACTCTGGTGCGCGTCGCGTGATGTGTATCAAGGTATTGGGCGGATCTAAGCGTCGCTACGCTTCTGTTGGCGATATTATTAAAGTTGCAGTTAAAGATGCAGCCCCACGTGGTCGTGTCAAAAAAGGTGATGTATACAATGCAGTAGTTGTTCGTACTGCTAAGGGTGTGCGTCGTCCTGATGGTGCGCTAATTAAATTTGATAACAACGCCGCTGTGTTATTAAATAATAAACTTGAACCTCTGGGTACTCGTATTTTTGGCCCGGTAACCCGTGAATTGCGTACTGAGCGATTTATGAAAATCGTTTCATTGGCGCCTGAAGTATTATAAGGAATAGCGCGATGAATAAAATCATTAAAGGCGATCAGGTTGTAGTGATTGCCGGTAAAGATAAAGGTAAGCAAGGTCAAGTAGTTCGAGTGTTGGGTGATAAAGTTGTGGTTGAGGGTGTGAATGTTGTAAAACGCCATCAAAAACCTAATCCAATGCGTGGTATTGAGGGTGGCATTGTTACTAAAGAAATGCCTTTGGATATTTCTAATATTGCAATCCTGAATCCGGAAACTAACAAAGCAGACCGTGTTGGTATTAAGCTGATTGAAAATGAAGGCAAAGTTAAACGCGTTCGTTTCTTCAAATCAAATGGCTCTATCATTGGAGCATAAGGAGATAACATGGCTCGTTTGAGAGAGTTTTATAAAGATACAGTTGTTCCTGAATTGATTAAACAATTTGGCTACAAATCAGTAATGGAAGTTCCACGTATTGAGAAAATTACCTTGAATATGGGTGTGGGTGAAGCTGTTGCTGATAAAAAAGTTATGGAGCACGCTGTTTCTGATTTAGAGAAAATTGCTGGTCAAAAACCAGTTGTTACTGTTGCCCGTAAATCTATCGCAGGTTTTAAAATCCGTGATAACTATCCAGTTGGTTGCAAAGTAACATTGCGTCGTGATCAAATGTTTGAATTCTTAGATCGTTTGATTACTATTGCATTGCCTCGCGTGCGTGACTTCCGTGGTGTAAGCGGTAAATCATTTGATGGTCGTGGCAATTACAATATGGGCGTTCGTGAGCAAATTATTTTCCCGGAAATTGAATACGATAAGATTGATGCTTTGCGTGGTTTGAATATTACTATTACAACTACTGCAAAAACTGATGAAGAAGCGAAAGCTTTGTTGTCACTGTTCAAGTTTCCGTTTAAAGGATAATCATGGCTAAGAAAGCACTTATTAATCGTGAGCTGAAACGTCAAGCATTGGCTAAAAAGTTTGCAGCTAAACGTGAGGCAATTTTCGCTGTTATTAATGATGCTAATGCGACTGAAGAAGAACGCTTTGAAGCACGTTTGAAATTTCAATCCATTCCTCGTAATGCAGCACCTGTACGTCAACGTCGTCGTTGTGCTTTAACAGGTCGTCCTCGTGGCACTTTCCGTAAATTTGGTTTGGGTCGTATTAAAATCCGTGAAATCGCTATGCGTGGCGAGATTCCTGGTGTTGTTAAAGCTAGCTGGTAATAGGAGTATAAATAATGAGTATGCATGATCCTATTTCCGATATGTTGACTCGTATTCGCAATGCGCAACGTGCTAATAAAGCAACTGTTGCCATGCCTTCTTCAAAATTGAAATGTGCAATTGCAAAAGTTCTGAAAGATGAAGGCTATATCGAGGATTTTACGGTTTCTGCTGATGCAAAACCGGTATTGGAAATTCAATTGAAATACTATGCAGGTCGCCCTGTGATTGAGCAAATTAAACGTGTTTCACGTCCTGGTTTGCGTATTTACAAAGCATCAAGCGAGATCCCTAGCGTAATGAATGGCTTGGGTGTTGCTATTGTTAGTACTTCTAAAGGTGTGATGACTGATCGCAAAGCCCGTTCTGAGGGTGTTGGTGGTGAGTTGTTGTGCATCGTAGCCTAGTGGAGAAATGTAAATGTCACGCGTCGCAAAAAACCCAGTGACTGTTCCTGCTGGTGTAGAAGTAAAATTCGGAACAGATGCATTGGTAATCAAAGGTAAACATGGCGAATTGTCCTTTCCTTTGCATTCCGATGTTGCTATTGAACTGAACGATGGTAAATTGACTTTTGCTGCAAAAAATGACAGTAAACAGGCTAATGCTATGTCTGGTACTGCTCGTGCATTGGTTAATAACATGGTTAAGGGTGTTTCTGAAGGTTTTGAGAAAAAACTTCAATTGATTGGTGTGGGTTATCGTGCCCAAGCGCAAGGCAAAGTTTTGAACTTATCTTTGGGTTTCTCTCATCCAATCGTATATGAAATGCCTGAAGGTATTTCTGTTCAAACTCCTAGCCAAACAGAAATTGTTTTGACTGGTGCAGATAAACAAGTGGTTGGCCAAGTCGCTGCTGAAATTCGTGCATTCCGTTCTCCTGAGCCTTATAAAGGCAAAGGTGTTCGTTATGTAGGTGAAGTAGTAGTGATGAAAGAAGCCAAGAAAAAATAATTGAGGTTCACTAATGGATAAACATACAACCCGACTCCGTCGTGCACGCAAAACCCGTGCGCGTATTGCGGACTTGAAAATGGTAAGATTATGTGTGTTCCGCAGCAATAATCATATTTATGCTCAAGTAATTAGTGCTGAAGGTGATAAAGTATTGGCTCAAGCCTCTACACTGGAAGCTGAAGTACGTAGTAGCCTGAAATCAGGTAGCAACGTTGAAGCAGCAGCTGTAGTTGGTAAGCGTATTGCTGAAAAAGCTAAAGCAGCAGGTGTTGAAAAAGTTGCTTTTGACCGTTCAGGTTTCCAATATCACGGTCGTGTGAAAGCTTTGGCTGAAGCTGCACGTGAAAATGGTTTAAGCTTCTAATATTTGGAGACTTTCAGATGGCAAAACATGAAATTGAAGAACGCGGTGACGGCCTGATTGAAAAGATGGTCGCAGTTAATCGCGTGACTAAAGTAGTTAAAGGTGGCCGTATCATGGCTTTCTCTGCACTGACTGTTGTTGGTGATGGTGATGGTCGCATCGGTATGGGTAAGGGTAAATCAAAAGAAGTGCCAGTTGCTGTTCAAAAAGCAATGGATCAAGCACGCCGCTCTATGATTAAAGTACCTTTGAAAAATGGTACTATTCATCATGAAGTTATTGGTCGTCATGGCGCTACTAAAGTATTTATGCAACCTGCTAAAGAAGGTAGCGGTGTAAAAGCTGGTGGTCCAATGCGTTTAGTATTTGATGCTATGGGTATCCATAATATCTCGGCTAAAGTGCATGGTTCTACTAACCCGTACAATATTGTACGTGCTACATTAGACGGTTTGTCTAAACTGTATACCCCTGCTGATATTGCCGCTAAACGTGGTTTGACAGTAGAAGATATTTTGGGAGTTAACCATGACTGAGCAAAAAAAGATTAAAGTTACATTGGTTAAGAGCCTGATCGGTACAATTGAATCTCATCGTGCTTGTGCTCGTGGTTTAGGTTTGCGTCGCCGTGAGCATACAGTAGAGGTTTTGGATACCCCTGAAAACCGTGGTATGATCAATAAAATCAGCTACTTGTTGAAAGTGGAGTCTTAATATGTTTTTGAATACTATTCAACCTGCTGAGGGTGCTACTCACGCTAGTCGTCGTGTAGGCCGTGGTATTGGTAGTGGCCTGGGTAAAACAGGTGGTCGTGGCCATAAAGGTCAAAAAAGCCGTGCTGGCGGTTTCCACAAGGTAGGTTTTGAAGGTGGTCAAATGCCTTTGCAACGTCGCCTGCCTAAGCGTGGTTTCAAATCTTTGACTGCTGCCGCTAATGCTGAAGTTCGTTTGAGTGAGTTGAATCTGATTGCTGTAAACGAAATTGATGTTTTGGTTCTTAAACAAGCTGGTCTGATTCCTGCGACTGCTTCTAATGTAAAAGTTATTGCTTCTGGTGAAATTTCAAAAGCGGTTACCTTGAAAGGTGTAAAAGCTACTAAAGGTGCTAAAGCTGCAATTGAAGCTGCTGGTGGCAAAGTAGAAGAATAAGGCTTGCACTATAGTGGCTAATCAACAATCTTTATCAGGATTATCCAAATTTGGAGATCTGAAAAAACGTCTAGTGTTTCTATTAGGAGCTTTAGTCGTTTTCCGTATTGGTGCTCATATACCGGTACCGGGCGTAGATGCTGTTGCATTAGCTAAGTTATACGAAGGCGCTGCAAACGGCATATTCGGAATGTTAAATATGTTCTCGGGTGGTTCGTTGGAGCGCTTTAGTATATTTGCAATTGGTATCATGCCTTATATTTCATCGTCGATTATTGTTCAGCTTGCTTCAGAGATCATTCCTTCTTTAAAAGCTTTAAAAAAGGAAGGTGAAGCTGGTCGGAAAATAATTACGAAATATACTAGGTATGGGACGGTATTATTGGCTGTATTACAAAGCTTTGGTGTTGCAACATTTGTTTATCAGCAAGGAGTTGTTGTAACAAGTTCGCTTGAGTTTCATATTTCTACAGTAGTCTGTTTGGTTACAGGTACGATGTTTTTGATGTGGTTGGGGGAGCAGATTACCGAACGTGGTATCGGTAATGGTATTTCCTTAATTATTACAGCAGGTATTGTATCGGGTATTCCATCTGGTATTGTTCGGTTGTTGACTTTGACTGAACAAGGCTCTATGAGTATGTTAATGGCAGTATCCATTGTTATTGGTATTTTGCTGTTGATCTATGCTGTAGTATATTTTGAAAGTGCTCAGCGTAAGGTTCCTGTGCATTATGCTAAAAGGCAATTTGGCTCTGGAATGATGCCAGGACAAAGCATTCATATGCCGTTCAAGCTAAATATGGCCGGTGTTATTCCTCCTATTTTTGCTTCCAGTATTATTCTCTTTCCATCTACTCTTTTAGGTTGGTTTGGTTCAAATAGTACGAATTCTATTCTTCACAAGGTTGCTGCAATGCTGCAACATGGGCAGCCTTTGTATATTGTATTATTTGCAACAACTATTATCTTCTTCTGCTATTTCTATACTGCTTTAGTATTTAGCCCTAAAGAAATGGCTGAGAATTTGAAGAAAAGTGGTGCATTTGTACCTGGTATTCGCCCAGGTGAGCAAACTTCTAGATATTTGGAAAAAGTTGTACTGAGACTGACATTATTTGGTGCTTTGTATATCACTACAATCTGTCTGATACCTGAATTTTTAACGACAGCATTGAATGTGCCTTTCTATTTAGGCGGAACGTCTTTGCTTATCTTGGTTGTCGTTACAATGGATTTTAGGACGCAAATCAATTCCTACGTAATGAGTAGTCAGTATGAAGATTTGATGAGTCGTCCAGATATGAAATCTTTATCACGTAAGTAGGCTTATGGCTAAAGAAGATACCATACAGATGCAGGGTGAAATCCTTGAGACTTTGCCCAATGCAACGTTTAAAGTAAAACTGGAAAATGATCATGTAGTACTTGGTCATATCTCTGGAAAAATGCGAATGCACTATATCCGTATTTCTCCAGGTGATAAGGTAACAGTTGAACTAACTCCTTATGATTTAACCCGTGCTCGGATTGTTTTCCGGGCAAGATAAACGATAAAAGGAAATAAAATGCGTGTACAACCTTCTGTAAAGAAAATTTGTCGCAATTGCAAGATTATTCGTCGTAATCGTGTAGTTCGCGTAATTTGTACTGACCCACGTCACAAACAACGTCAAGGCTAAGAAGTTAGTTTTCTTAACTCTTGATTTTGTGGTATAGTGACATACTTTGCCCTAAAAAGGAAAAAATATGGCTCGTATTGCAGGGGTAAATATCCCTAATAATGCCCATATCGTAATTGGTCTTCAGGCTATTTATGGTATTGGTGCGACTCGTGCTAAATTGATTTGTGAGGCAGCAAATATTGCTCCTACTACTAAAGCAAAAGATTTGGACGAGGCTCAATTAGACGCTTTGCGTGAGCAAGTTGCTAAATATGAAGTTGAAGGTGATTTGCGTCGTGAAGTAACGATGAGCATTAAACGACTGATGGATATGGGTTGCTATCGTGGCTTCCGTCATCGTCGTGGCTTGCCTTGTCGTGGTCAACGCACTCGCACAAATGCCCGTACCCGTAAAGGTCCGCGCAAAGCGATTGCCGGTAAGAAATAAATTTTAAGGAATTTGATTAATGGCTAAAGCAAACACAGCTTCGCGTGTACGTAAAAAAGTACGTAAAACCGTAAGCGAAGGTATTGTGCACGTTCATGCATCTTTCAACAATACCATCATTACAATCACTGACCGTCAAGGCAATGCATTGTCTTGGGCTACCTCTGGCGGCGCTGGTTTTAAAGGTTCTCGTAAAAGTACACCATTTGCAGCACAAGTTGCAGCAGAAGCAGCTGGTAAAGTTGCCCAAGAGTATGGCGTTAAAAATTTAGAAGTCCGCATTAAAGGCCCTGGCCCTGGTCGCGAATCTTCTGTACGTGCTTTAAACGCTCTTGGTTTCAAGATTACCAGCATTACTGACGTTACCCCGTTGCCTCATAACGGTTGCCGTCCGCCTAAAAAACGTCGTATTTAATATTGGAGTGATTTAAAACATGGCACGTTATATTGGCCCTAAATGTAAATTAGCACGTCGCGAAGGTACGGATCTGTTTTTGAAGAGTGCACGTCGCTCTTTAGATTCAAAATGTAAAATGGATTCTGCACCTGGTCAGCATGGTGCGAAAAAACCACGTTTGTCAGACTACGGTTTGCAATTGCGTGAAAAACAAAAAATCCGTCGTATTTATGGCGTGTTAGAACGCCAATTCCGTCGTTACTTTGCGGAAGCTGATCGTCGTAAAGGTTCTACCGGTGAATTGCTGTTGCAATTGCTGGAGTCCCGTTTGGACAATGTCGTTTATCGTATGGGTTTTGGCTCTACCCGCGCTGAAGCACGTCAATTGGTTTCTCATAAAGCTATCGTTGTAAACGGTCAGGTTGTTAATATCCCTTCTTTCCAAGTTAAAGCAGGCGATGTTGTAGCTGTTCGTGAAAAAGCTAAGAAACAAGTACGTATCCAAGAGGCATTGAGCTTGGCTACTCAAATTGGCTTGCCAAGCTGGGTATCTGTTGATGCCGACAAATTGGAAGGTGTATTCAAAAATATGCCGGATCGCTCAGAATTGTCTGGCGATATTAATGAACAGCTGGTGGTAGAGTTCTACTCTAAATAATGCTAGCTCAATGAGGGACAGTTAAATGCAAAATAGCACAACCGAATTTTTGAAACCTCGTCAAATCGATGTAGATACCTTGTCTTCTACTCGAGCTAAGGTGTCTATGCAGCCATTTGAGCGTGGTTTTGGTCATACTTTAGGTAATGCTTTGCGTCGTATCTTACTGTCATCCATGAATGGCTTTGCCCCAACTGAAGTAGTTATTTCTGGCGTATTGCACGAATACTCTACTATTGATGGTGTTCAAGAGGATGTTGTTGACGTTCTCTTGAACATTAAAGGTATCGTATTTAAGCTTCACGGTCGTAATCAAGTTCAGTTGACTTTGAAAAAAGCAGGTGCCGGTGCTGTTGTAGCTGGTGATATTGATTTGCCACATGATGTGGAAATCATCAATCCTGAACATGTTATTTGCCACTTGTCCGACAATGGTCAAATCGACATGGAAATTAAAGTAGAGCAAGGTCGTGGTTATCAATCTATTTCAGGTCGTCGCGTCTTGCGTGATGAGAATAAACAGATTGGTGCGATTCAGTTGGATGCGAGCTTTTCGCCCATCAGTCGTGTTAGCTTTGAAGTTGAACCTGCACGCGTAGAGCAACGCACGGATTTGGATAAATTGGTTTTGGATATTGAAACCAATGGTTCTATTGATCCAGAAGAAGCTGTACGTAGTGCCGCACGTATCTTAATTGACCAAATGTCTATTTTTGCAGATTTGCAAGGTACTCCGGTTGAAGAGGTTGAAGAAAAAGCGCCTCCTATCGATCCTATCTTACTGCGTCCTGTAGATGATTTGGAATTAACCGTACGTTCAGCTAATTGTCTGAAAGCTGAAGATATTTACTATATTGGCGATTTGATTCAACGTACTGAAACCGAGCTTCTCAAGACCCCTAATTTGGGTCGTAAATCTTTGAATGAGATCAAAGAAGTGTTGGCCTCTAAAGGTCTGACATTAGGTTCCAAATTAGAAGCTTGGCCGCCTGTAGGCTTAGAAAAGCCGTAAGTTTGAAGATTAAAGGATAATGACATGCGTCATCGTAATGGCAACCGCAAATTAAACCGTACTAGCAGCCACCGCGCTGCGATGCTGCGCAATATGGCGAATTCCTTGTTGACTCACGAAACCATCGTGACAACTTTGCCGAAAGCAAAAGAATTGCGCCGCGTAGTTGAACCCTTGATTACTTTGGGTAAAAAACCATCTTTGGCAAACCGTCGTTTGGCTTTTAACCGCACTCGCGATCGTGATGTTGTAGTTAAATTGTTTGACGAATTGGGTCCACGCTTTGCTGCTCGTAACGGCGGCTATGTTCGTGTACTGAAATACGGTTTCCGTAAAGGTGACAATGCTCCTTTGGCATTGGTTGAATTGGTTGATAAAGCAGCTGATTCTGCTGAATAAGCAAATTGATATGAAAGCACTACCTGTTTAGGTAGTGCTTTTTTCATTTAGGAAGTCTCTATTTTATTTTGCAACGCTACAATTTTATTGTTTCATTCAATGGGGTGAATATAGTTGTAGCTCCCTTTCTCATTTCGCAGTGCTACAATGCGGCCGCCAAGACAGACGTCGAATTAAGAGTTGTAGCTCCCTTTCTCATTTCGCAGT
>NZ_KV835621.1:14354-14575 GCF_001838065.1 Neisseria sp. HMSC078C12
TCCCTTTCTCATTTCGCAGTGCTACAATATAAATAAAACCGTCCTTATTTTGAGTAAGGTTGTAGCTCCCTTTCTCATTTCGCAGTGCTACAATTGCATGGTAATACCACGCTATAAGCAAATGGTTGTAGCTCCCTTTCTCATTTCGCAGTGCTACAATTAATCACCGTAACTTCAGGCTTAAACGGCCGTTGTAGCTCCCTTTCTCATTTCGCAGTGCT
>NZ_KV835621.1:14675-14897 GCF_001838065.1 Neisseria sp. HMSC078C12
GCTCCCTTTCTCATTTCGCAGTGCTACAATTTGTACGTCCAAATACACCGACTCCAATATGTTGTAGCTCCCTTTCTCATTTCGCAGTGCTACAATTTCGGCGCATGAGACAGCCAGTCATTGCCAGTTGTAGCTCCCTTTCTCATTTCGCAGTGCTACAATACAAAAAGGCGGTCATATCGTAATCAACTAGTTGTAGCTCCCTTTCTCATTTCGCAGTGC
>NZ_KV835621.1:14997-15286 GCF_001838065.1 Neisseria sp. HMSC078C12
GCTCCCTTTCTCATTTCGCAGTGCTACAATACGGACGACACAAAGAAGACCGACAGCAGCGTTGTAGCTCCCTTTCTCATTTCGCAGTGCTACAATTAAATCGAACCGTCAACCGATACAACCTCTGTTGTAGCTCCCTTTCTCATTTCGCAGTGCTACAATGCTGCGGCGGCTCGGGCGTTGGCTGCGCTTCGTTGTAGCTCCCTTTCTCATTTCGCAGTGCTACAATCGTTATCGCCGCTTGGAAAGTGGATAGCAAGTTGTAGCTCCCTTTCTCATTTCGCAGTGC
>NZ_KV835621.1:15386-15672 GCF_001838065.1 Neisseria sp. HMSC078C12
TCCCTTTCTCATTTCGCAGTGCTACAATTAAAGAACGGTTATATGGCATTGAATAATAGTTGTAGCTCCCTTTCTCATTTCGCAGTGCTACAATGCGGCTTGGTTGCTGTCTTGGTTGTTGTCTGTTGTAGCTCCCTTTCTCATTTCGCAGTGCTACAATCTTGCAAGGCTTCTTGGATTGCCTCTTTCAGTTGTAGCTCCCTTTCTCATTTCGCAGTGCTACAATCCATTTCGGCAGTTTGTGCTTTACTTGCGGGTTGTAGCTCCCTTTCTCATTTCGCAGTGC
>NZ_KV835621.1:15772-16060 GCF_001838065.1 Neisseria sp. HMSC078C12
GCTCCCTTTCTCATTTCGCAGTGCTACAATTGATGGCAGTGGTGGTTTTATCGGATTGCAGTTGTAGCTCCCTTTCTCATTTCGCAGTGCTACAATGAACATACTGAATGAGTTCGCGTGCCGCATGTTGTAGCTCCCTTTCTCATTTCGCAGTGCTACAATTCCTCAAACTATCAAGAATCATTTGAATAAGTTGTAGCTCCCTTTCTCATTTCGCAGTGCTACAATAAATGATGCGGTTACAAAAAAGCCTTGTTTGTTGTAGCTCCCTTTCTCATTTCGCAGTGC
>NZ_KV835621.1:16160-16382 GCF_001838065.1 Neisseria sp. HMSC078C12
GCTCCCTTTCTCATTTCGCAGTGCTACAATTACATTCCTTGACCAGTCTCGGCATTTGTCGTTGTAGCTCCCTTTCTCATTTCGCAGTGCTACAATCCGCCGTTAATAACTGCCCCGATATATAAGGTTGTAGCTCCCTTTCTCATTTCGCAGTGCTACAATTGCGCCCCAATAAGGGTAAACATATTATAGGTTGTAGCTCCCTTTCTCATTTCGCAGTGC
>NZ_KV835621.1:16482-136832 GCF_001838065.1 Neisseria sp. HMSC078C12
GCTCCCTTTCTCATTTCGCAGTGCTACAATACTCCAACGGGAAATCCTTATTCTATAAGGGTTTCCCGTTTTATTTTGACTAAAAAAGTGGCTTTAAAATAATAATAGTTGGTCTGAATTGACCCTTTTTTCTTGGGTTTTTAGCTCTCCCAACAGCAGTTTCATGGTGGCAAATTGCTTTTCTGTTACTTCCAAACAGCGGATTGAGCCTTCTTGCGGTAGGTTTGCACATAGTCTATTGTGGTGTTTTTGCAACGAATCTCGACCTTTGACAATACGGCTGTATACGGAAAGTTGGAGCATTTGGTATCCATCTTTTAATAGAAACTGTCGGAATTGATTGGCAGCTTTGCGCTTGGCCGCCGTGGTAACCGGTAGGTCGAAGAAGACGATAATCCTCATAAATTTGGCCTCACTCATATTGGTATTCTTTCAATGGCAAGATTTCAGGCAATTTCAGCTGTTTGGCATTTTTGGCGGTTACGCTGGCTTGAAATGAAGAAATCATTTTGTCGATAGCGGCCAAGGTGCTGAAGTGTTGTCGTTCGATGCAGATTTGACAGTGAAGGGTCTTGATAAGGTTTTGTTTGATGCCGGGGGGCAGATCAGTTTTCAGACGGCCTTGTTCATGCAAATGTATAACGACCAAGTCGGCCAGTGGGCGTAAGGGTTCGATAAAGTCATCGGCGAGGTTGAATGGATTCAGTTCGCTTCTATGAAACAAGCCTAATGCAGGCAACCAACCATATAAGGTCAGGGCGCGTGCAACTGCTGCACGGAGTACGGCGTAGGTGTAGTTCAATGCGGCATTGACGGCATTGTTATCATTACGGGTAAACTTTTCTCCAAAAATGGCTTGGAAGTAGAGGGCGGCAGCTTGGGCTTCACGGTTTCCGGTATCGCCTGAACGGACTTCGACTGCCAAAGTGCGCAGCCGTTTGGCTGCAAGATCATTGCCTGTTTCGTCTGCGACAAATGCTTGATTTAGGATTTTTTGGCGGACGATATGTTGCCAGAGTTGCTTTTTTAAGGGCTCGCTTATATTCAGTTGCAGCTTGAGGATTTTGAGTTGGCGGTGATATTGGGCATAAGGCAGCCATTGTCCGCAGGGCAGGAATTGCTCGTCACATGTCAGCAGGGTTGAGCCATGTTCGGCTAAGGCTGACAGAAGCGGGGCGGTAATCAGGGTTTCGCGGTTTTCGATGATGATAACGGCAATGTCTTCTAATGGTACGGTATGGGACTCGCCGTTTTGTTGAATCAGCAGTTGCCGGCGTTGCAAGGATAGTTTGCCGCCATTTTGAATGAGCAGGCTGCGCCAAGTCATGTTTTTCCCCTTATTTTTATATAAAAAATCCCTGCTTCAGGCCGTCTGAAACAGGGATGGATTAATTTAACGGATAGGTGGGCGTTTTTTCAGACGGCATGGTCTGATTTCTTTACCCAGTTCGTCAATTTGGTATTTTTGGAATGAAAGGGCGGTTTTGACACCAACACTTTGGAAAATGCCGTTTTTTCCTTTGGTGCTATCTAAATCATGTACACGAATATCAATAGTTCCTGTTGCTCTATTTAGACCGGCAAAATAACCATAGAATTCATTCTTTTTCGCGGTTACTTTAATCAAATCATTCGCATAAAGTACAAACTTAAACTCAAAACTATCATCCATTATCGTCCAATCTTCTTCATCTTTTCCTTGTACAACAGCCCTGTCCGGCAAAATCCCTTTCGCTACCTGCCAACTGTAAATCGGGACCAGATAATACTTGCCGCCTTTCTCAAATACATCTACGCGCACCATGGTTGCGTTGTCGGCAATGCCGTTATGGTTGCGCACCCATACGCCGGTTTTCTGTACTTGCTCTACGCGTACGGCTTTTACCTGTTGGGTGCGGTTGCCTGCTTTATCGTATTTGTAAAACGGCTCAGCAAAGGCTTTGGCAGGATCGTCTTTATGTGCTTCCAGCCGTGCTTTCAGCGCTTCGTATAGCTTAGGTTCGCGCTCCCGATTGACCATTTTTTCCAAGTCTTTCAGTTTTAACTGTGTCAACGGTACGCGCAACACGCTGACGCCTTCGTCCAGTCGTTTGGCAGATTTGACGGTCTCCATATGGCCTTGCCCGCTCATCTTCCGATTAGGCGCGCGTGAAACAAACAGTGGCGTAACGTATTCGTGTACGGCTTCGGGACGAGATGATAATTTTTCTGCGAGCAGGGTACGCAGTTTTTCGGGGGTATCCGCTTCTTCGAATTCGGGTTTGCCGTCCGGTTTGCCGAAGACGCGAATCATGACTTCTTGTGCGAAAAATTCCCAAGGTTGCGGGAAGTGTGCTTTTTGATGCAGCACTTCTCCTGTTTCTTTGTCTATGGTTTTACCGTCAAACGCATTCATCTCTTTATAGCGTACAAAACGGGTAATTTTCTGCTGCATGGCAACGGTTGAGCAGGCAACGACTACAGCGTCCAAGGCGTGATGGCGGTCGTTTTCCGCGCGTACTTTGCGCAAGCCCCAAAAGCCGCGCAACAGATTGGTAATTTGTCCGTTTGAGGCAAAAACACGTCTTTTTCCTTTACCTGTCAGCCGCATATGGTCGGCAACAAATTGGCACAGGAAACGGTTGACATAGCGCGTATCGTTCAGATTGCGTTCTTTAAAGCCATCTTCGTCGAATTTTTGCAGCAAAATCCGTTGTTTTTTACTGCGCGGGAAACGGCTGGTTTCGACACGCGCTTTAAATTCCTGCCATTCGCGGCTGTTGCCTTTGCCGTTGAAGTATTCGTAAGGGGTTTGATTGCCTTTGTTTTGGTTTTCGCTGCCCAATACCAGCACTTTATTGTTGAAACTATCGTCCCATGTGCGCGAGAACGGCAGGGCATGGTCGATTTCGACATAGCCTTTTTCGTTCAGACGGCCTAAGTCGATTTCTTTGCCCGAATACAGGCATTTGCCGTGTTGTTGCTCGTACAGGCGCAGTTTCAGAATATCTTTGGATTTGGGTTCGCCGACAAAATTGGGGAAATACTCTCGGAATTTGGCGGTAGCTTTTTCCCGGTCTTTACGGTTTTCTTCCTGGCGTTTTTCGATTTCTTTGCGGTCTTTAATGTGGGGGACTGTTAGTTTTTGCACAAGGAACAAATAGATTAAAAAAACGCTGAAATCTTCGAAAGACGTGGATTTCGGCGTTTTTTTGTATCCGGAAAAGTTACGCCAGCTTTTTCACAAAACCGCGCCGGAATGCGCGGTTTTTTGTTTGAAGTTGACGGGATTGGGAAATTTTTAAAACTATTTTAAGAGGGTTTTAAAATCAGTTTACGGTACGGCCGAACCATTCTACCCGGCCGATGATGGCTGTATCGGTGTTGTCGGCTGTGAGGTCGATTTCAAAAGGTTCGTAGAGGGGATTGGCGGATTTAACCAAGAGCCGGCCGGGCAGGCGTTGGATGTTTTTGACGAACAGGTCGTTTCCTATGCGTAGGACGTACAGGCCGTCGCGCGGCTCGATTTCGGCGTGGTTGATTAGGATGTTGTCGCCGTGGTTCAGGATGCCTTCCATGCTGTCGCCTTTAACGGCGATTACAGAAAGCTTGTCTGTCTGCCGGGTAACGTAGTTTTCTATCCAGTATCTCCGGAAAGCCATGCAGAATAATGGTTTTTCATCATTCACTGCTTGTCCATGCCCTGCCGCCGCTTCAACGTTGTATCGCGGGATAAAGACAAACTCACGCAGATCAACCGGATTGCCCAAGGTATCCACCGCGCCTGAGCCGGTATTGGATACCGGGAAGGCTCCAATACTCTCTGTACTGGCTTTGTCGAGATACGGCAAGCCTTTTCCGGTCAGCAGCCAGTTTAAATCACAACCGGTAACTTCTTGAATTTTTACTAGGTAATCGGCTGTTGGGATAGCTCCCTCTTTCCAAACTCTATTAAATCCAGAAGCCGACATTTCTATTTTGTTATAGATGTCAGATGGCTTAGCCCCATGAGGCCAAAGAAATTTGAGCCTATCTAAAAAAGTATCCATAGCAATCCTAATTAACTCATTTAAGCAAAGCATTAAGCAAAAAAGAAACTCTTTTGCTTAAATAAGATTACTCAAATAATCAATATGTTGTGAAAATAATTACGTTTTTGAGAAAAATATTTTAGCAAAATAGTTGCAGGAAACTGTTTTGCTAAATATAATTCACTCACTTACTAAATAACGGCGGTTAATAAACCTACTTAATTAAGGAATTGCGAGAATGAAAAAAAAGCAAGAAACCATGACTGATTGGCATCGTGCTGACATTGTGGCTCGTCTTAAAAAGGCAGGCTGGTCTGTAAGAGCGTTATCTATCGAGGCTAATTTAGCACCAAATACATTAGGGAAAGCTTTAGATGCTCCTTATCTGAAAGGCGAAAGAATCATTGCAGCAGCGATTGGAGTACCCGCAGAAGAAATCTGGCCATCTCGTTTTGAGAAACGAAACCATAAGCCAACCTTCCCAAGATCTATAAATAGATAACTATTTTGCTAAATAGTTCCAAAAGAGTAACGCATTTAAGCAAAAATAGAAAGCGGAAAAAATGAAAATATCTGCATCTGATATTGCGAAATTAGGAATTCCGAGCCTACCAACTGATAGACAAGGGATTGAATACCATGCCAAGAAAAATAATTGGCAACACTGTTTTGAGCAAATAGGAAGAGGCCGACCTAAAAAACTATATAAAATCGCTTCCCTCCCTGCCGAAATCCGAGCAGCCATCATGAAACGGCAGTCGGACGAGCTGGCGGAGAAGATGCCGAAAACCCTGCCCCAAGTCAGACCGGGGACGGCGATGTCGGCTCAGGCACTGGCTGAAGCGGCCAAGCTGTTGAACGAGAAACAACGGTCGGTGGCGGATGCGCGATGTGCGGTGGTGGCGGCGGTGTTGGGGATTAAATATCAATACGGTTGCTCTGCCAAGGCTGCGGTGGCTCAGTTTTTGGGCTTGCTGGCAGAAGGTAAATTGGACGCGGTCACGCTCGGTAACTTGGAAAAGGCCAATGACCGCAGCCGGTCGGCAAAGGTTGGCGAACGTACTTTAGACGGCTGGATATCTGCTTATTTGAAAGCGGAAAACGCGACGGAGCGGTTGGTTGCTTTGGCTCCGAAGACGACGAAGGTGGTTAAGCCGATTGAGAGCTACGGTTGGTTGCCGATGTTTATGCAGTTTCACAATATCCCTTCAGCGCCGAAGCTGGCGCACAGCTACCGCCGGTTTGTGCAGTGGGCGGAAGCGGAAAATATGCCGGTCAATGATGTGCCTAACTTGAGTATGGTGCGGCGCGTTTGGGACAAGCTCCCGTTGATTATGCAGGAGCGCGGCAGGAAAACAGGGGCGGCTTATAAATCGCTGCTACCTTATGTGAAACGTGATTGGGGGGCTTTGAAGCCGAACGATGTTTGGATCGGAGACGGCCACAGCTTTAAGGCGAAGGTGGCGCACCCTGTACACGGCAGACCGTTTAAGCCTGAAGTGACGGTGATTATTGATGGTTGTACGCGGTTTGTGGTCGGTTTTTCGGTATCTCTCGCTGAAAGTTGTGTGGCGGTATCGGACGCTCTGCGTATCGGGGTCAAGCACTTTGGTTTGCCGATCATCTACTACTCGGATAACGGCGGCGGCCAAACCGGCAAGACGATAGACCATGAAATCACAGGTATCACGTCCCGACTGGGTATCCGGCATGAAACGGGTATCGCGGGCAATCCGCAAGGGCGCGGCATCATTGAGCGATGGTGGAAAGACAATCTGATTGAGATGGCGCGCCAGTATGAGACGTTTGCGGGTGCAGGGATGGACAGCAGCACGAAGAACCTGATGTACCGCAAGATGGAAAGTGCTTTTAATGCTTTGGAAAAAGGCAAGGATTTGACGGAGGAACAACAGAAATATTTGAAAAAACTGCCGAGCTGGTCGCGTTTTATAGCGGATGTGGTCAAGTGTATCGACGAATACAACAACCGCCCGCACGGCGAGCTGCCCCGACATCCGGACGGCGGGCATTATTCGCCGAAGGCTTATCGGGAAATGAGGCTGGAACAGGACGGTATCGCGCCGGATATGTTGTCGGCAGAAGAGCTGGCGACGATGTTTATGCCGCAAGAGGTGCGAAAGGTACAGCGCGGTTGGCTGGATTTGTTCAACAACTCTTATTTCTCAACTGAGCTGGCGGAGTATCACAAGGACGAGGTACGGGTCAGCTACGATTTGAGCGATGCGTCGGCGGTCAATGTGTTTGATATGGACGGCAAGTTTATCACTAAGGCGCAGGCCAACGGCAATACCTGCGAGGCTTTCCCGACGGCTCGTATCGACCAACTGGCGGAAAAACGCCGAAAAGGCAAAATCAAGCGGGCGGAAAATGCAATCAAGCTCGCAAACGCGGAAGTCAATCCGGCTTTGGAACAGGCTGCGGTTTGGGACGAGCTGGGACATTTGGGCGGAAACGTCATCGAGGCGGAGTATGCGGTATTGCCGAAAACGGGCACAGACGATTTTGTGTTGTTTGAGGCGGATAGAAGTTAAAACGGTTTTAAACCTCTTTTAAAAGGACTAAAAAAATGAAACAAATCAATCATACATTGCAACAAAAACTGGCTGAATTTAAAGCCAAATCAGGCATGAACCAAACCCAACTGGCACGCGGTATCGGTACTTCGCCGTCCTCCATCAGTATGTATCTGAACGGCACTTATGCGGAAAAAGGTGGCAATTATGAAACCATCGAGCCGAAAATCGAGGCGTTTTTGGAGATGCAGGACAGTAAAGCGCAACGCGAAGAGCTGGTGTTGGGTTTTGTATCGACTAAGACTACCCGCCGAATCGCGGAAGTGATGCGCGATGCGCACGAAGGCGGCGAAACGGTGGTGATCTACGGTCAGGCTGGATTGGGCAAGACTCAGGCGGTCAAAAACTACTGCGAGAAAAACCCTGCGGCCATCTTGATTGAGGCTAATCCGAGCTTTACGGCTTTGGTCTTGATGCGCAAGTTGGCGACGGCGGCGAAGGTTTCGGCGATGGGCAGCCTGAATGATTTGTTTGAATCGGTATCTGACCGCCTGCGCGATTCGGGCCGTCTGATTGTGGTCGATGAAGCGGAAAACCTGCCTTTACGCGCTCTTGAAATTGTACGCCGTCTGCACGATGAGACTGGCTGCGGCTTGGTGTTGAGCGGTATGCCCCGACTGGTGGCCAACCTGCGCGGTAAGCATGGCGAGCTGGTGCAACTTTATAGCCGCGTGTCTGTTGCGCTGAATTTGGGCGAATCTTTGCCGGATGACGAGCTCTTTGAGATTGCGAAAGCGGCTTTGCCTGATGCGGACGAGGAGACGCTCTTGGAACTGGTTAAACATAGCAACGGCAATACGCGCCGGATGAGCAAATTGATGCGCGGCGCGGTACGCACGGCGAACAAGAACGGTATCAAGATGCAGGCCGGTATCGTTAAGAAATACAGCTCCTTAATTATCCGATAAGAAAGGCCGTCTGAAATGAGACACGAATATGCGGTACACGCCAGAGTCTATGAGGACACTTGGCACGACTACGAAACCCATAAACGGAGGAAGATTTGGCGGGCTGATGTACGCGGCAAGCGCAAAGAAGGCTTCGCATGGTTGCAAATCCGCCGACTGCGGAAGCGATTTGAAAGCAAAGAGGAAGCCAAGGAATGGGCGGCTCAAGTGAAGGCGGATTGGGTACGCAATAATTTTTTTGCCTTGAGAAAATATTAAGTAATTGATTTATAAGGAAATAGTAAAATGTCTACTGTGTTTTACAAGCGGATGTTGTTGGGAGCGGCTATGTTGGTTTGGGCTGTGTTTTTCGTATCGATATTGCGCGGTTGTGTTCCGGAGCCATCGGAAGCGAAGGCGGAAATGTTGCGCCGCGAGCGGATGGCGGATTTGGAGGTCAAGGTATTGGAAGAGCAATACGAGTCAATGAGCGTCGAGGAAAAAATGAAAGGGATTGTTTATGAGCGATAAGCCAATTTTATTGAGCCCTGCGGCGAAAAAAGAGGCTTTGGCACGGGCGGTAAAGGAAATCCGCGCGAAATATGGCGATAAGGCGATTGTGAAAGGATGTGTGAAATGAGTTTCGGACGACGTAATACGGATTGGCAGGCTTGGGGACAACACCGCAGGCGTGCGACGGCGCGAATGGCGCAAAAAAGCCGGGAGCGTGAAATTGAGGAATATCAGGCGCGTTTCAGACGGCCTGCCGAGAAGAAGGAGGAGAAAAAATGATTTGGTTTGTTGTCGTATTGGCGGTGTTGGTGCTGCTGGGGATTTGGCTTGAAATGCTGGCCCGAATTGTCGTGTTGCACATGATAGGCGAAGGCCATGACGAGTATGACGACAATTAAAACGGTAAGCCGTTGATGTTGCTCTATATTTTTTTGCCTTGTTGAAAATATAAGGTATTGATTTAAAAGGATTTAAGATGAATAAAGAAAAAGTCTTAGACAAAATCAAGAAATGTTTGGCTTTGAGTAAGTCGGCAAATGAACATGAAGCCGCACAGGCATTAAAGCAGGCGCAGGCTTTGATGGAGAAGTATGAAGTCAATGCTGTAGATATTGCTTTATCAGAAGTCTCTGAACAAGGGGCTGACCGGAGAATGGCGGTTAAGCTGGCCGAATGGCAGTGGGCCGTCGCAAACATGATTTCCGAAGTTTTCGGGTGCAAATGTTATCAACAGGGAGATGCAATGGTTTTTTACGGTTTGGGCAACCGAGCTGAGATTGCTTCCTATGCTTTTGATGTGGTCTATCGGCAGATTTCCGCCGCCCGTCGCGAATTTCTGAAAACCTGCCGAGCAAGAAAACCATCAAACAGAACCTATCTTGCCGACCAGTTTTGTAACGGATGGATGATGGGTGCGTGGGGTGCCGTCAAAGAATTTGAGATGTCAGACGATGAAAAGGCGGTCATGGCTGACTATAAAAGAAAAAAACATCCGCATATCGCCAAGGCGGTAGTTAGAGACGCCAAGTCGTCCAAACTGGACGGGAGTGCCGCGATGATTAAGGCAATAGTCAAGGGGCACGCGGCAGGGAAAAAAGTGCAACTGCACCACGCGATGAACGGCGCAGAAGGCGTTAAACAAATTGGAGAGCGGAAATGAACGAAAAAGATTTAATTGAATGGCTGGAAGACCGTGGGGAACTCATGGTCATGAAAAAGGACGGTGAGGGTTTCGTGATTGCCACCCGCGCGCCGGACGGTATTTTTAAAACGGCGGAGGCGGCAACACTGAAAATGGCAATAGAAGCTTGGGAGGAAATGTGATGACTACCGGAATGATGATTTATCTATTGATATGCGGGCTGATTGGTTTGGCACTGGTGGTTTTGGCACTGATGAGCCTGATTGAAAACTGGTTTAAGCAGCAGAATAAAGCTGTTGTTTTGGATGCCTGCGGTATGTTTTTTGGGTTGATTGTTGTCCTTGTGGCGTTTTTGGCGATTCTTGGGGTGGTTAAATGATTGAAATCAGAGGTAAAAACTTTGTTGCGTACAACGCAAGTGAAAGTGTTTTGGAAAGCATCATTAAGGATGTTTTCACGGGGTTGATGTTGAGTTTTTGTGTGTATATCAGCCATTGGTCAGCATCAGTGTTTTGGACATTTATCAGCGGTTTAATGTTTTTGTCTTATCTGGGCATTAAGTTGGGCAGGTTGATGCGCGACAAGCAAACTAAGTTTGAAACTTGGTCAGAGTTTAAGACATGGATCGATAAACAAGCTGAACTTGAAAATCACTTGGCAGGTAATGTTCAAATCGTAAAAGGCAATGGAAATGTACAGGCTGGTGGCGATGTTTGGAAGGATAAACAATGAACATCGAAGAATTCAACCCTAAAAAAGACCCCAAATACATTGGCTATATTTTCCGATTTTTGAAGAAAAAAACAAAACTGCTTGAAGCTTTAGGAGCTTATCCGCGAATTGTTAAGTTTAAAGATGGGTTTGGCTGGTATATCGGCTGGTTTATTGAAGATGGTCTTGGAGACTTTATTGGCAGCAGGATTTATTACGGCTCCGAAAAAGTTGAGACATTTTGTTTTGTTAAAACCCCTGAAACAGAGGTGGTTGCCGAAGTTAAATGGGACGAATACGAACGTATCGGAGGGTGTACATTAACTGAATGGCATCACAAATGGGTCTATGCCAATAAACAATCACGCAAATGCCGACACTGTGGAAGATGGGAACGGAAAGTCGTCAAGACCGTTAAGACGATTGAACGTCGAACATTATGGGAGAGTGAGTCATGAACGTGAAATGCCCGAACTGCGGGGCGGTGCATAGCCTGGACGCCTTAATCAATGATGCAGATGCTTCGGCGGTATTAAAGGCTGTATTGGAGATGGATGCGGAATTGGGCAAGGCGGCGATACGGTATATCGGTTTGTTCCGTCCTGCGAAATCCCAGCTCTCTTGGGCGCGTACCGCGAAACTGCTGAACGAGTTGCTGCCGATGATTAAGGCGCAGGAGGCGGTACGCGACGGGATTTGTTTCCATGCCCCTGCCGAGGCTTGGATTCACGGCTTTAACGAGACGGTCAACGCACGCGACCAAGGCCGTCTGAAAACGCCGCTGAAGTCGCACGGCTACTTATACGAAATCCTTGCAGGCTGGGTCGGCCAGCCAAGCGCAGGGCAACAGACGGTAAACCAACCCAGCCGCCGCGCCGCACTGCCGGCCAACCCCAGCCAAACCCTGACCGCAGCCGCATCGCTGCAAGGACTGAAGAAATGAAAGAACTGCCTACCCAACTGCATAACGCCATGATTGACGGCCTGACCATGCTTTTGACCCTGCGTCTGAGCGGTTCGCCGGCTGCCGATACTGTGGCCGCCACCGCGCAAACTTGGAGCCGTGTATTGGCGCACGGCCGGGGGTGGGATGAAGCGCGAGATGTACCGCGCTTTCAGACGGCCTTTATGGTGCTGGCGAATGAAATGAGCCGATGGCCGAGTCCGAAAGACTTTTTAGACAAGCTGCCGCCACCGCCGGAGCCGTTGAAGC
This sequence comes from Neisseria sp. HMSC078C12, assembly GCF_001838065.1. Taxonomy (NCBI): domain Bacteria; kingdom Pseudomonadati; phylum Pseudomonadota; class Betaproteobacteria; order Neisseriales; family Neisseriaceae; genus Neisseria; species Neisseria sp. HMSC078C12. The sequence continues at coordinate 27,552 of NZ_KV835621.1, forward strand.
TGGAACACCGCTACCACCCCACGGCGGAGGAAAAAGCGAAAGGGAAATCAGCTTTAAACCGCATTCAGGGCGTAATTAAAGAGGTGTTAAGAGGCAAGTCACTTATACCGCCTCCGGCTGAAACCGCCACCGAGCAGATTTTGAGAAACCGCGCGAAAGTTGAGGCAATTTTAAACAAGAAAGGAAAGCGATGAAAAAATGGAATATTGAAATTAAGGAAACCGAAGAAGGTCTGCTTATTGCCGCCCCCTTTATTCCTGATAGCGATGAACTGACACCTGCGGAATGGGCAATCAAAGAAAGTGTGGCATTTATTGCGTATGCCTTAGCAGCAGCGGCAACGACGGAGGATTATGTCGAAGGCGCGAAAGAACGGATTGCCACTGCCGAACAGGGGCTCTTTGAGATTAACAAATAAATGCAATCAATTAATTAATCAGGAAAGGAAAAGAAAATGGCTAAAACCCGAATCAAACAGCCCGCTATCGAAGCGGCACAAGATAAAGCGGAAGTTACTGCGTTTATCCGCAAAATCGGCGATTTGCAACGCGAAGTCAAACGCCTGGAAACCGAAGCCGGAGACAAAAAAGCGGTCATCGAAGAAGAATATGCCGCCAAAGCCGCGCCGATGTGTGCCGAAATCATGAGCCTGACCGAACGTGTGGCCGCCTACTGCGAGGCACATAAGGATGAGCTGACGGAAAACGGTAAAACCAAAACTGTGGACTTTACTACCGGCCTGATTAAATGGCGCATCCGTCCGCCATCCGTCAAGGTAACGGGCGTGGCCGCCGTCTTGGCGTGGCTCTCCGAGAAATCCGCCTTTGCCGAGTTTGTCCGCACTAAAAAGGAAATCGACAAAGACGCCATCCTGAATCAAAAAGAGCGTTTTTCAGACGGCCAAGTGCCGGGGATTAAGATTGTGTCGGGGCTTGAGGATTTTGTGATTGAGCCTACTGAGCAGGAGTTGTCGTGATGGAAAACGGAAACTTAAATACCGATGAGCTGGAAGTTTTAAGAACTGCCGCACGCGATTCCTTCTACATCCACGCTCAAGTCGAAAATGCCAACCGAAAATTGGAAACTGCTTTTCTCGTGTGGGGAAAAGTGAAAGAAGGAGAAAAAGAGGCTATGCGCGCCCGAAAAAAAGCCTTTATTTATTACTGCTTCGGGGTGGTTTGGTTTTTTCTTGCGTTGATTTTATTTCTTCTTTGGTAATAAGTAGATTTTATAAAGGATTATATTATGTGGTTTAAACAAGTTACTCCATTTCGCTTGCCGGAATTGCCCGAAAAACGCTATTTAGATGAATCTCTTGGAAGTAGTTGGTTTAAGAAACTCAATGGATTCGACTGGTTTTCCGAGGGCTTTACTCACCCAAATGCGTTTGCCGAACTTGCCGTGTTTGAAGCGCAAAAGACTATGCTTATTACCCTGAAGCGCGAAGAAAAAATGCTGCCGAATGCAGTGATTAAAAACAATCTGGACGAAATCGTTAAAAAACTCGAAGCCAGAGAAGGAAGAAAAATCGGTCGCAAAGAAAAGAACGAGCTGCGCGAAGACCTAACCAGCAACCTGCTGACCCGAGCCCTAACCAAAAGCAGCTGCACAAATGGTCTGCTGGCTAAAGGTTGGCTGTGGATAGATACTGCCAGCCGCCATAAGGCAGAAAACCTGTTGACCAAGTTGCGCGAAGCCCTTGGCGGCTTGCCTGCTCAACAGCCGGTTGCCCGTCAATCGCCGGCATCATTGATGACCAATTGGCTGTTGCAGGGCGAAGCTCAGGGGCGGTTTGTGTTAGATAGTGATGTTACCCTGGTCGGAGCGGGCGATGTTGCTCCCAAAGTTAAAATCAGCCGCAAAGACCTTACCGCCGAAGATGTGGTACAACACGCCAAAAACGGCATGAAAGTAACCGAACTTGGCTTGGTATGGAATGACCGCGTAGCATTTATTCTGACACAGGATTTAACACTGAAACGTATCCAATGGCTGGACGTTGTGCAGGAAGAAGCTGAAGGCAGCTGCGATGATGCGGAAAGTATGGCTTATGCCACACAGCTACTGATGGCGGCTGCACTGAGTGTGATTCTTGGTGAGTTGGTTGATTTGCTTGGAGGTTTGCAAGAATGATGGAAGGCTGGGACTTTTAAAGATGGATTAAAGGCCGTCTGAAATGGGGTTTAAAACCTGTTTCAGACGGCCTTTTTGTTTTACCGGAAATAATTTTGAAAATATTGTTGACTATGCGAAAATATCGCGTATAATACAACTCATCAGGAAGCACAAAGCAAGCCTGAACAACCTTAAAGGAAATCAATCATGAAAAATATTGAACAAATCATCAAAGGCATCTCTGAAAACGGCGTAACCGGATTTGCGGTTTTTGAAGATAACGGCGGCGGTCTCCATCTCGGCATCTGGTACGATGATGGGGAAAATGAGGAAAGTTTCGAAGAAAATTTCTTCTGCCATTGCAGCTACGAATACAACGTAGGCCAGCTGATGGACGATTTGACCGCTCTTTCTGAAGGCGACTCCCCATTGGATTGGGAAAATATGAAAGAAATGAGCCGGGTAGAATGGCGCAAAATGGTCAATAATGAATTTGCCGGGCGAATCGTTTTGGATATGGATGGCCTGATTGATAAAGATCAGATGGGAGCCGCCGCCAAAATTGAATTTGAAAACTATCTGTAAATACACTTTAGGCGGGTCAATAAAGGCCCGCCAACTCCTAAAGGAGCTGACATGATTAAAGATACTACCCGATATACCATCGAAAAAGTCGAAAATGGCTACTCAGTCCGCAAAATCATTTACGGTCTCGTTATTCTTTCCGACCCTGTCGTTATTACCCTCCCCGATGCTATTTTTACCACAAAATATAAGACATATGGGCAATATTGCCGCAAAGTCGATCGGGCGATTGATAAAAAGCTCGCCAGACTGGTGCTGGAAAAAGCTTTGGGCAATGAGGTGTGAGATGTGGGCCGCCTTGTTTAGGCGGCCGCCTTTGTTTCGGGCGGCTGCTGAAGAGTATTTGTCTATGAGCCTGGCGCATTGCTGCGCACAGGTGCAGAAATATACGCGTGAGCGTATGGTCTTGTGGGTATATCCGGCCATCGGCAATAAGCGTATCCATAAAATCAAACCCTATGAGATTTTGGCATGCGTCGAACGATTCGGCGTGAATGCTCCGTCTCAGACGCGCCGTTTGCTGCAAGTGATCAGTGGGGTTTACCGATATGCAAAAGTGAAAGGATGGTGCGAGAATAATCCTGCAGACGGCCTCAATATTGCTTTACCGCCATATAAATACAAGGGATTTAGGCATTTATCATCTGTCCAAATGCCTGAGTTTTTAGGGGCTGTCGATACTCATGTCGCGTTGGATATGGCCGCTGTTACTGCTTTTTGGCTGATTGCTTATACTGCTGTCCGCCGGGGCGAGGCAGTCAATGCCGAGTTGTCCGAATTTGATTTTGAGACGGCAACATGGACGATCCCTGCAGCGCGCATGAAAATGAGGCGGCCACATGTTGTCCCACTCGCGCCTGACGTTGTGGATTTATTGTCTGCTTGGCTGGTTGAGCGCGCTCGGCGCGGAATTTCCGGAGACCTTTTATTTGGCGGCATCGGCGGACACCGCCCCTTGCACGTTATCACACAGGCCGGCTGGCGGGACAAGATGACGATACATGGATTCCGCAAGGTTTTTAGCACACACGCCCACGAAAGCGGGCTATGGTCAGTTGATGCGATCGAATTGCAGTTGGCCCATATCATCAGCGGTGTGCGCGGCGTTTATAATAAGGCGATGCTGTTAGACGAGCGCAGACGGTTAATGATTTGGTACGCGGACGAGATAAACCGATGGCGTGCCATCGGTCGTGGCGGATATAATGGCTCCTAAGGAGGAGCCAAACTATGCACCACATCGTCATTGAAGCGTACCGCCGTCTTTTGTTTTTAACCGTTTTAGAAGCTGCTAAATCTGTCGCCTGTACATCTGTCCGTCCTGATGGTGTATCAGAGCGAGCCTGGAATCGTTGGGAGAGCGGCGAGGGAGCCATGCCTGATGAGGTAGCGGAAAATCTGTTGGCCCTGATACGACTCAGGCAGAGAGAGATTGACAATATTGCCGATCAGATTGCCACCGGAACTGAGCCTATAGTGACCGCCCCAAAAAAAGGGGCGGATTTATTGGAATACAAAATCAAATTGTCGGTTTTTGCCGAAGCAATGGCGATGGGCTGTAAAACAAAATAGGAGGCCGAATGAAATATCCCGAAGCAGGCTACACCCCTGCAAATTTAAGATTTGTGATGGACACATACGGGCTGACCCTTGCCGAGGTTGGACGACGGACTGGCACGGCGTTGCGCACCGTGCAAAACTGGGTCGCCCCGGTTGATGCCAAGGATCACTCTGGGATGCCGCACCGTAAGTGGGTCATGCTGCAAAACACGCTCAAATAATTCTTGACTATGCGAAAATATCGCGTATAATAAAACTTATCGGGAAGCACAAAGCAAGCCCGAAAAACCAAAAGGACTTAAAAAATGAAAGATTTATTGGATACTGAAATGAAACAGGCCGAACTTAGAAAAGTCGATGCCGAAATCGCAAAAATCATCGCAGACGCGCATAAGATAAATGCGGAATCGGTCAAAATAGCCCAAGAGGCTCGGTGGTATCCCATTATGATTGCTACCGGATTGATATCAGCCGTTGCGGCAACGATGGCGGTAGTGATTAAATTTTTATAACAAAAGCCCCCAAATGGGGGCTTTTTTGTGTCTGCCAGTTTAGCAAAAAAACATTGACTTAATACTATATATTGTATTTTATTGGTATAATATGCGCTAATTTATACTATATGTTGTAATGGAGAGATAATGCGCCGGGCGTTGATTGCGAAAATTAAGATTGCTCAAAAGGAGCTGGGCTTGGACGACGGTACCTATCGCGCGGTGTTGGAGCGCGTGACGGGCAAGCGGTCGTGTACGGAGTGCAGTATCCCTGAGCTGGAGCGCGTGGTCGAGGATTTGCGCCAACATGGGTTTCAGCCGAAAAAAACGGTGGGGCGACGACCGAACCGCCGCTCTTCCGCCGACCCGATGATGCGCAAAATCGAAGCCCTGCTGCTGGATAACGTCTGGTCTTGGAATTATGCGCACGGTACGGCGAAAAAGATGTTTAAGGTTGACCGCGTGGAATGGTTGTCCGACGGCAATATGCACAAGTTGGTGGCGGCTTTGCAGATTAGCGCGAACCGCAAGAAAAAGGAGAAAACGGGATGAGTTTGAACTGGGAGATGACAGAGCAGGACTTTGAGGATGTGAAACATCTGCTGCCTCACAGTGTGGTGGCGATGATTACGGTTATCGGGCTGGAGGCGGCGTTTCACATGGTTAAGTTTTGGGGCGGGACGAATTATCCGATTTCCAACCGCCGCCGCAATACGCGTCAGAGCCGCATCTTACACGCTCAACTGGTCGATGACATCGGCGAAGAAGCAGCGGGACGGTTGGAGCGTGCTTATGTCGGGCAGCCTTTCTTGGCGATTCCGCGCTGCTGGGATGCGATGCGCGAACTTCGCAACCGGTTCATCCGCCGCCAATATGATGCGATGAGCGCGGAAGGTTTGAGCGATTTGTTTATTGTGCGCGAGCTGGTGTTGGCGCATAAGCTGTCAACACGAAATATCCGATACATCCTAAAAGAGGCCGACCGCGAGGCGGTGGCAAGGGCGCAGGCTGATTTGTTTGCGGCATGATGGTTTTGTTTTCCTTGTGTGTTTGAATAGACCTTTTTTCCCTGCTTTGTGCAGGGATTTTTTTGCCTGTATTCCGCTGAATGCAAGCCTGACGGGGCTTGGGGGTCGTCTGAAAAGGTTTAATGGGGTTTTCAAATGTTATGCAATCAACCTTTTTTGGAGATTATGAATGGGCAAAACCGTAACTTTAACCGCTGGACACAGCAATACAGACCCGGGCGCAGTCAACGGCAGCGACCGTGAGGCGGACTTGGCGCAGGATATGCGCAATATCGTGGCTTCTATTTTGCGCGATGACTACGGCTTGACCGTTAAAACCGACGGCACGGGCAAAGGCAATATGCCGCTGCGCGAGGCTGTAAAACTGATTCGTGGCTCGGATGTGGCGATTGAGTTTCACACCAACGCAGCCGTCAGTAAGGCGGCGACAGGCATTGAAGCCTTGTCCACGCCGAAAAACAAACGCTGGTGTCAGGTATTGAGCAAGGCTGTTGCCAAGGCGACAGGCTGGAAACTGCGCGGCGAAGACGGCTTTAAGCCGGATAACGCAGGGCAACATTCCCGCCTTGCTTATGCGCAGAACGGCGGCATTGTGTTTGAGCCGTTTTTTATCAGCAACGATGCTGATTTAGCCTTGTTTAAGGCTACAAAATGGGGCATCTGCCGCGCGATTGCCGACGCGATTGCGATGGAATTGGGAGCGGTGAAGGTATGAAAAAGTCTTTGATTGCTTTGGCTCTGTCTGTCTTGAAACCGCAGATGCCTGAATTTGAGATTAAGCCTGCCAATATTGGCTATTTGAAACAACATCCGTCTATGCGCCCGGGTAAGTCGGGCGTGGCGGCAGCCAAACGCGCGGCGCGTAAACGCAAGGCGAGAAAGTAAGAAATATGATTGACGGTTGGGATGGTTATTAAGATGCGTATTTTGGATATTTTTAAAAACCCTGCGACAGGCAATGTGTCGCACTCGAAACTGTGGGCAAACGTTGCCTGCGCGGCTGGTACTTTTAAGTTTGTGATGTTGCCCGATCCGTCGGCGGAGATTTGGGCGGTGTATTTGGGCATTGTGGGCGGCTATGCGGTGGCACGTTCGTTTGTCAGCGTCAAACGTCAGGAGGCCGAGAATGAATCTCGTGAAACTGCTGGCGAATAACTGGCAACCAATTGCTATCATCGCGCTTGTCGGCACGGGTTTGGCGGTGTCGCACCATCAAGGCTACAAGTCGGCTTTTACGAAGCAGCAAGCGGTCATCGACAAGATGGAAAAAGACAAAGCGCAAGCCCTGCTGTTGTCGGCTCAAAACTATGCGCGCGAGCTGGAACAGGCACGCGCGGAAGCAAAACAATCTGAAGCCAAGGCGCACGCCGTCGGCGTGGAATTGGCACAAAAGCAGGCGGAAGTAAGCCGCCTGAAAACGCAAAACAAAAAGGAAATCGAAAATGCGCTTACTCAAGACCGCCAAAAAGCAGGCGGTAATTGTATTGACGGCTTTGGCTCTCACGGCCTGCAGCTCTACAACCGCGCCCTCGGCTACGGAAATTAAGGTTGTCGAAAAGGCGGTCATGCCGACCCCGCCTGCTGCACTGATGGTCGCGCCGGTGCGCCCGAATCCGCCGAAAGACGGCAAGACGGCCACGCTGTTGGAACACGCCGCCGAGTTTGGCGGCTATGTGGCGGAGCTGGAAAACCAAAATCAGGCTTGGCGCGACTGGGTCAACAGTCAAGCGGAAGTTGACGGTTCGGAGGGCGCGCGATGACGACTTATCGTGAGTTAGTACAACGCACGGTCGCCTGCCGCCATGCGGACTTGGAATTGGGCTTAAGCCGCGCACGCGAGCAAGAGCCGTTTGTCATTCATGTTTCCGAACTGTTGGATAAGGCAGGCATTGAGTACGCAGTGCGTATGGATAAGGATTTTCAGACGACCTTTTGTGTGGAGTTTGACGGCAACGCGCAAGCGGCTGTCTATTCTGCGGTGTCGCCGTATTACCTGATTTTTTCAGGAGATGGCAAATTCGAGGTGGCAAGCCGTCATCCCGACGGCTACTCCGTCCGTATCGTATTCGGCGACGTGCCGGTTTAAAGGGGTTTTGAATGGATTTTGAATTTGGATTTAAGACCCTGTGGCCGATTGCAACGGCGGCGTTTTGGTTTTGGGTCAACGGCATTTCAGGCCGTCTGAAAGAGGCGGATAAGCGTATCGACGACCTTAAAGAGGAGCTGCACGCGGTCAAGCTCTCTTATCACACCAAGCAAGATGCCAAGGCAGACCGCGACAATATTGCGGCTTCGTTGGGACGCATCGAAAACAAGTTAGAAAAAGTAAACGAAAAATTGGACAGGAAAGCAGACAAATCATGAGCGACCCGATTTTAGAAGCCTTGGCGCGTATCGAAGCCAAGCAGGATGACCTGCTTGCCAATCAGGCGCGCATGGACGAGGAATTGCAGCAAATTAAGAAAGACTGCAAGAAATCTGCTGCGGTTTATGGCGGTCTCGGCGGCGTGATTGTAACGACCGGCTGGGAGCTGCTGCGAGCCAAGTTCGGGGGCTGATATGGCACACCCGAAAGAAATCCGCGAAAAGCTGCGCCGACTGTACGTCAGCGACGGGCAAACACTCGAAATCGCGGCGATGATGTGCGAAATCCCGACTGCGACCGCCCGTAGCTGGAAACGCGCCGCCAAAGAGACCGGCGACGATTGGGACAAAGTACGCGCCGCCTACACGCTGGCTGGCGGAGGCATCGAAGACTTGAGCCGCTCGCTGCTGGCGGGTTTTTTGGTGCAGTACCAGTCAACGATGACAATGTTGCAAGACACGTCGGTCGAGGAGCTGATGCCGTCCGAGCGCGCCAAATTGTTGGCGAGCCTGTCGGATGCGTTTACCAAGACCGTGGCGGCAAACGCCAAAGTGATGCCGGAAACGTCAAAACTGGCGACGGCGATTGAGGTGTTGGAATTGTTCGGCGAAGTGGTCAAGGAGCGATACCCGCAACACTTACAGGCTTTTGTCGAGTTGGTTGAGCCGTTGGGCGTGGAAATTGAAAAGAAATACAGGTAAGCGATATGCAAAAAGTTGAATACACGCATAAGGGCTGGTTTTTATTTTGCCCGATTTGGATTGCCGATTGGGAAAGTGAAACTCCTGTTGTCGCACCACGCTATAAGCTGGAGCCGTTGTTTTGGCTGGCCGACCAGTTTTTTTACTTTATGTCGTCCATGAATGAAATGAAAACGGGAGAGCCGTTGCCCTTTTGTTTCATGGTTAATCAAAAGCCGCTGAAAAAGCCGGTTGTCCACTATTACGAATAAAACATGAAGTCCAAAGAGTTTTTAAAGTCGCTTGCCGAATACGCCGCCCAACTCCGCCAAACCATCGAGGCGGAGGCGGACGGCTTTGATGCGTCACCGGCAGCCATTGCTGAGCGTCGGGCGAAAGTATTAGACCCTGTGCATGGTTACGAATATTTCGTCAATACCTACTTCCCTCATTACGTCAGGTCGTCTGAAAAGTCGGAACTGCATGAATTTCTGTTTTCCCGCCTGCCCGAAATCATACGACAGCCCGAAGGCATCAACGAGGCGGATGCCGCCCCGCGCGGCGAGGCGAAATCGACGCTGGTTACGCGCTTGTTCTCGCTTTGGACGGTCATCACCGGCGCAAAAAAGTTTATCGTCATCGCGATGGACAGTATCGACCAAGCCTATCCGATGCTGGAAGCCATCAAGGCGGAACTTGAATTTAACCCGCGTTTAAAAACCGACTTTCCTGAGATGTGCGGACAAGGTCGGGTTTGGCAGGCGGGGACGATTGTTACCGCATCCAACGTCAAAATCCAAGTCTTCGGCTCGGGTAAGAAAATGCGTGGCATGGTGCATGGTGCATTCCGCCCCGACCTTGCCATCCTTGACGATATCGAAAACGACGAGATGGTGCGTAACCCCGACCAGCGCGACAAGCTGGAAATGTGGCTTAAACAAACCGTCTTGCCGTTGGGCGCGGTCGGTACCAAGTTTGACGTGATTTATATCGGCACGATTTTGCATTACGACAGCGTGTTGAGCCGCACGTTAAATAACCCGTTTTGGAGTACGCGCAAATTCAAGGCGATGAAACGCTGGCCTGACCGCATGGATTTGTGGGATAGATGGGAGGAGCTTTATCGCAATGACGGCGCGGCGGTAGCCGAAGCGTTTTATCAGGCGCACAAAGACGAGATGGAACGCGGCGCGCAAACAAGCTGGGCGGCTCGCGGCGTACTCGCGCTGATGAAAATCCGCGCCCGTGACGGTCATGCGACATTTGACAGCGAGTATCAAAACGACCCGGTCAGCGGCGAAGATGCGCCGTTTGCCGAAAACATCAAATACTGGTCTGAACTGCCCGACGATTTGGTGTATTACGGCGCGCTCGACCCGTCATTGGGTAAGGCGGGCGCGGGGCGTGACCCGTCGGCGATTTTGGTCGGTGGTTATCAGAAATCAACAGGCCGTTTGTTTGTAACTGTTGCCCAAGTCAAAAAACGCCTGCCCGATTTGATTATTGAGGACGTGATCCGCATTCAAAAAGAGGCGCGGGTCAAGCCGGTATTGTGGGTGGTTGAGACGGTGCAATTCCAAGAGTTTCTCAAGGACGAGCTGATTAAGCGCGGGGCGCGGTCGGGTGTGCATATTCCGGTGCGCGGTATCAAGCCGTCTTCGGACAAGATGTTGCGGATTGAGACCTTGCAACCGCACATGGCAAACGGGCTGATTTTGCTCAGTCCCGACCAAAAGACGCTGATTAGCCAGTTGCGCCATTTCCCGAAAGCCGACCACGACGATGGCCCCGATGCGTTGCATATGCTGTGGATGGCGGCGACGACGGGCAATGTGTCAAACAGGGCGCGGGCGATTGATTTGCCTGCACCGATGTTGGAGATTTAAAAATATGTTCGGATTGATTAAAAGCGCAACGCGGAAAACAGCCATCAAGACATTGACGAGCGCGACTGAAGATGCGTTGGAAAGCCTGTTTTCTAATATGGAAGGCACGGACTCTCTACTATCTCGCCTCGGCGTGGACAGGCAGCAGGCATTGGACGCGGTGGTAAGCGATGACGAGGTGGCTGCCTGTTTGGAGGATTTGCATTCCGCCATGCAGAACAAGGCGTGGCGCATTTATGGCGAGGACTTGAGCGACGAAGATAAAGACCGTCTATGGAAAACGCTGAAACGCCATCTGCCCGTACTTGCCGAAATCGTGTTGACGGCGCGTTTGGGCGGATACGGTGTCGGTCGGTATGTTTATCAGCCCGAACCCGACGGCTTTTTGACGATTAAGCATATCAGCAACAAAAGCGGCGAACTGGCGAAATATATCCCCTACCTCGACGGCTCGCTGGTGTATCGCGGCAGCAGCGGAGAAGAAACTTGTAATACGGACGTGCTGTATCTCTTTATTGCCCACCGCGCAACATCGACCAATCCTGCGGGCGAAATGGCAGCGGCGCGACTGTATGCGCCCGTTGCGTTGCGTAAAAAAGGCTTTATCTACGCGGCGCAATTTATTACGCGCTACGCCCAGCCTTATCTGATCGCCAAAATCCAAGCCAACAGCAACGACGACCACGACAGCTTCATGAGCCGATTTTACCGCTTTGTTTCCGGCGGCGCGTTGAGTATCGAACGCGAAGACGATGTGATGATGCTGCAAAACAGCGCGGATGGTCAGGCATTCCGCCGACTGGAAAACCTTGCCAATGCGCGTATCCAAAAAACACTGTTAGGCAAAGTAAAAACCAGCGACCTTGAGACCGCCAGCCGCGCCAGTCAGGAAACCGAAGAAAACAACCGCGACGAGCGCATCGGCGCGTATCTCGCTCTGCTCTCCCGCGCTGCACAGCACTTTATCGACGCGCTTGTGATGGTCAACAACGCCTATGGCAAGCCGATTAATGCGCCCAAGGGCGTGTGGTTTGAGTTCGAAGACGAAATCAAGGTCGATAAAACCCGCGCCGAACGCGACAAGATGTATATGGATACGGGGCAGCTCGTGTTGACCGAAACCTACTACCGCGACATCTTGGGCTTTGAGCCGGAACATTTCGAGCTGCGCGACCCGAAAGCGTCGTCTGAAAACCCTGCGCCCGCCAAATTCAGCCTGCGACTGTCCGACGGCCTTGCACGCAATGCGCCTGATACGGCGGAGCAGGCAATCGCCCGCCCGAAGATGGAAGCAGTGTTGGGTTTGTTGGAAGGTTGCAAAGACTACGCCGAATTTGAGGCAAAGCTGTCCGAACTTGATTTGAGCAAGGGCGACAATCTCTTGATCCAGCGTTTGGTTTCAGACGGCCTTTCGGCTTGGGCTGACGGAGCGGACGATGGACGGGATTGAATACAACTTCGCAGGGCTGGTCGATAAAGCCGCTTTCGAGCATTTCAAATCCAAGAAAATCCTTGCGGGTTTCAGTCATTACGATGTTTGGCTGTATCAACACAGCCTTGCCTTTACCGTCGCCAAGATGATGGACGCGGATATGCTCGCCGAAGTCAAAGACGCCATCGAATCCGCGCAGCAAAACGGCACGGCGTTTGCCGATTTTAAAAAGCGTTTAAAACCGTATTTGATGGCTAAAGGCTGGTGGGGCGAGCAAGTGATGACCGACCCGCTGGACGGCGAGCCGAAATTGGTACAGCTCGGCAGCACGCGCCGTCTGAAAACCATTTTCAATACCAATATGCAAACCGCCTTTGCGGCGGGGCAGTGGCAGCGGATACAGGCAAACAAAAAAGCCCTGCCGTATTTGCGCTATAACCATTCCGCCGCAGGGCATCCGCGCGACAGCCATAAACGCTACTACGGCCTAGTCCTGCCGGTCGATCACGACATTTGGAAAGTCATCTTCCCGCCCAACGGCTACGGTTGTAAATGTTCGGTGTCCGCCCTGACCCGTCGGCAGGCGGAGCGCGAGGGCATCAGCGGCGAGCCTGATGTGGATATGGTCGAGTTTACCAATCCGCGCACGGGCAAAACGGTATTGATTCCCGACGACATCACGCCGAGCTTTGCGCATAACCACGGCGACCGATTGGGCGCAATGGACGCGCTGTTTGGCGAGAGAAACGGCGAAGAGGCACTGGCCGCCATGATTGCCGAGCGCGAGGCGTGGCTGGACAAACGGTACAGCGTGCCGTCTGACAAAGTGGCGGTGTTGGCTTTGCCGGACAAGGTATCGGGAAAAGAATTGCGCAGGCTGACAAAAGAGCAGTCTGCCAACAATACCAAAGACCACGAAGCGAGAGCTGCGGCAGCGTGGCAGGCTGAAACGGGGGACAGGTTAGAAGTGTTCGATTTGCCCGTGGAGAAAGGTAAGGGTCAAGCCGATTACCTGATTGTTTCAGACGACCTGCCCCGCGAGGAATGGGTAAAACTGGATTTTATGTTTACCGAAAATCCCGACCGTGCGGAATTGATGAACCGTTATTTTGCACACACCACCGGGGCGTGGAATACTAAGGTTGACAAGATACAGGAGCATTTTGATAAAGCTGATATTGTCCCGCTTGATTTGCGCCACCTGAATGCGGCAAACCGGCATAAATTGTTGCAGTATGTGTTATCATTACCGAAAGAACAGCGGGATAAAGTCCGCTTATTGGTAAAAATATCGGAGTAAGTCATGCCGTCTGAACTGTATGTCAGCCGCGAGGTAAAAGTATTTTTAGGCGGGAAAACCGCCCCGTCCGAATTGTTGGACTATCTGTACCCGCGCCTTGCCGAAATCGACAAGGAAGCAGCCGAGCAAATGCAGGGCGAGTTTTCGGGCTGCGTATTTTCGATTGCGGATTTGTCCGCGCAGGCATTTGCCAATGTGTACGGATGGATACTTGAGGCGGCAGAAAAGTCCGAGTGGATTAAGCCCTACAAAGCCGATTTGAAAACCGCCCTAGAAGCTGATCCGAGATTTAAACCTGTATAACCCGAAGGTCGTCTGAAACCGTTTCAGACGACCTTTTTTCATAGTCGCTCAAATTTCGCGTTTTAGCGCGTTTTATCGGTCGGGGTAGGCAAAGATATGTCCGAGAGTTTAAATGCAATCTGACACAGCCCTAAAAGCCCTCTGAAAACGTTTTTCAAACCGCCGCCGCCTGCATTTTGGGATATGCCTTAAATTTGCGATTTTAAGCGGGTCGGACGCTAAAGATAGGCAAACCCCCGCCGAAATCTTAAAAATCAATCTGACGCGATTCTAAAGCGGTTTTAAAGTGGGTATTTTCATATTTTACGCATGAGGATTTTCAAAGGTCGTCTGAAACCTGAAATACGGTTTCGGGCGGCCTTTTTCATTTTGGGTAGCAAAGTGAAGTCATGCCGCCGTCTGTTTGCCGTCATGCGTTGCACAATGGCGGCTATGAATACGAAAACATCACCCCTCAATATCAAATTGTCCGCCGCGCTGCCGGTTGCCTTGGCGACCCGTGCGGATGATGTGCGTACCTTTAAAGGCGTCGCCAATTCGGGCAAGCCGTTCGGTTACGGCGGTTATCCAACCGTCGTCGATTTGGCGGATCTGTCGCACAAAGCGTCCGTCCCCGTCCTGCTGGAGCATTCGCCGCTGAAAATGGCGGGCGTGTGCAGCCTGTCGGTAACGGCAGAAGGGCTGATTGCCGAGGGCAGTCTGTTGTCCAACGAGTTTGGCACGCAGATCGCCGAAGCCGCCGACCAAGGTTTCCCGTGGGAAATGTCGGTTTACGCGCAGGCGGAATCCTACGAGGAGCTGGCGGCGGGTGCGGTATTGTCCGTCAACGGCAACGAAGTAACGGGGCCGGCCGTCATTCTGCGCCGTTGTGCGATACGCGAAGTATCGTTTACCGCCGTCGGTGTAGATGGCGAGACGGAGGCGGTGGTGTTGTCGGACGGCAGCCCCTTGCCGGATATTTTTAAACAACCTTTGGAGTTATCTATGACACCCGAAGAAAAGCAAGCGTTTGACAACCTGAAAGCGGAAGTCGATACGCTCAAGGCTGAAAAAGCCGAAGCCGAGAAAAAGCTGAAAGAAGCCGAAGCGGCTGCCAAGAAAAACCAAGTCAAGGCGAAATTGTCCGCCGCCGGCTTTAAGGAAGGCGAAAACGGCAAGTTTGAAGGCTTGTCCGACGCAACCATGACCGTACTTTTGTCTGCCGATATCGAAGCGGCGGAAGCCATGATTGCCGATTTGACGCCGAAAGCCGCCCCGTCTGCCGTACCGGCCGCGCTGTTGAGCGAAGGCGCAGGCAAAGGCGGATCCGAACACACCGGCGAGGCGGAGGGCAAGTTTTCCGTAGCCAGCCACAAAGGCTTATTGGGAGGCGCTTATGTCTAAATCCAAAACCGAAATCCTCGGCCCTGTTGTCTCCGATTTTTTGAAATACGAAGCGACGCCGTTGACGCGTGTGGCTGTTGCTGCCGATGCCGGTACTAAAGCGGGTAGTTTTGTGACGTATCCGCTACGCAATAAAAAACTTGTTGCTTTAACAGATGAAGCTGATGGGAAAGTTATTGTTCAGCCGCTCAATTGCATCATTGAGTGTAAGGATATTTTTATCCAAGCTAAAGCTGCATTCCAGTCCGACGCGGTTATGAAAAAAGAAGGTGACGCGTATGGAATTGTTTACGTAAACCTGCCGAAATTCGGTGCATCTGATGCTTAATTATTTGAAATAAGGAAAAAAATATGCCTTTATCTGACAACAGCAAATTTGGCGTGCAGGCTTTGACCACCGCCGTCAACAAAATCGACCCGGGCGCAAGCCAAATCCGCGAACTGGGTATTTTCGAACCCGAATATTTGACCACCACCTACGCCGACATTGAGTTCCAAGACGGCAAAGTCCACTTGGTAGCCAGCAAAGAGCGCGGCACGGCCGGCCAGGCGGTCGAAAGTCCGAAACGCACCGTGCGTACCGTCAAAATCCCACACCTGCCGATTCATGACGTCATCCGTGCCGATGACGTACAAAACCTGCGTGCTTTCGGCACGACCCAAGCCGCGACCGTCATGGACAAGGTCAACGAAAAGCTGGTCGGCGGAAAATCCGACCTTGAATACACCCGTGAGCACCTGATGCTCGGCGCGTTGCAAGGCAAGATTTTGGATGCGGACGGCAGCGTGATTTTGGATATCAATACCGATTTCAAAGTGCAGCGCAAAACACAAGACATCGAATTGTCGAAAGACACGACCAAAGTCGGCGCGGTATTGGACAAGCTCTTGTCCGAACAACGCCAAAAATTCAACGGTGCGCAAGTGCGCGGCTGGGTTGTCTATTGCGGCATGGAGTTTTTGAGTGCGCTCAAAGAGCATAAGTCCATCTTCGAGGTGTACAAACGCTACGATGAGGCACGCGCCTACCGCGAAGGCGATACGCTCAATCCAACGGAATTTATCCACAAAGGCATCCGCTTTATCGAATACGCCAACCACTTCGGCAGCGACGCCGACATCGGTGCGGACAAAGCCATTCTGCTGCCGGTCGGCCGTAATCTCTACAAAGAGTATTTCGCGCCCGCCGATATGAACGCCACCGTCAACACCCGCGCCCTGCCGTATTACGCCAGCCGCGAGAAATTGCAGCACGACAAAGGCTGGAGCCTGCATATGCAATCCAACCCATTGCCGATTGCGCTGCGCCCCGAGTTGTTGGCAACGCTGACCATGTCTTAAACGGATTTCAGACGGCCTTTAAGGCAGTTTTAAAGGTCGTCTGAAAACGGAGGACGGCATGATTACCATCCAAGACATGATTACCCGCTTTGGCGAGCAGGAAATGGCAGAGCGGTCGAACCATGAAAACTACGAAACCATAGACGAAGCAGTAATGGCGGCGGCGATTGCGGATGCGGAAGAAGAAGCGGCAAGCTACCTTCGGGCGGCGAAACTGTTTTTTACCAACGACACTGCGCCGCAGGTTTTGAAAATCAAAGTCTGCGACATCGCTCGCTACTACCTCTACGACGACGCGGTAACAGGCATTGTCGAAGAGCGTTATCAGTCAGCAATCACTTGGCTGAAGATGGTCGTCAAAAATCCGAATATGCTGGATGAAAGCCGCGTATCGGATGACCGCAGACCGTCAACGTGTGCCGTTTATGTCAACGAAATGCCCGATCTTCGCGAATGGCTGAAGGAGTAAGCGATGCGGATTACGGTATCACACAATTTATCGCGCATCGCCCAAAGCCTGAGCCGTCTGTCGGGCAAATTAACGGGCAGCCTTGAAGAACCTTTGCGCGCCATCGGCGGCATCCTCGAATCCTCGACCCGCCGTCGTATCGCCGAAACCAAAACCGCGCCTGACGGCAAACGCTGGCAGGATGTCAGCCCCGCTACGGCACAAGCCAAAAATGGACGCGGCGGGATTTTGGTGGACCACGGCAACCTCTTGGCAAGCATTACGCACGAGGCATCGGCAAAAAGTGTGATTACCGGCTCGGTAATGGGCTACTCGGTTTATGTGCAGGAAGGCACGAAAACCATGCCGGCGCGTCCGTTTTTGGGCTTGTCTTCGCAAGATTATCAGGACATTGACGATTTAATGTCCGATTGGCTGGAAGGATTGATTGTCTGATATGGCTTTAAAACAGCATGAAAACTTATTGGCGGTCTATCCCGAAATCCTAGGCCGTCTGAAAACCGTCAAAGGCATTAAGGCGGTCAAGGAGATCGGCGAACTTGCCGAGCTGCTCGCCCAAGGCATGGCGAAGCGCAAAGCCGCACCGCTGGACGGCGCGGTCTATGTCGTTTACGGCGGCTCGACCTTTGCCGACGAAGCGAAAAACGGCAAATACCTGAAATCGACGCTGCACTTTACCTTCGTCCTCGCACGAAGCTATACCGCCAACGGCAAATCCACGCTGTACGAGGTCGGCGAGACCCTGACGGCAATCCAACGGGCGTTTTCAGGCTGGGATGCGGGCGACGAATATGCCGTTACCCCCTTCCGTCGCATCGCCTCGCCATCCATCGAATACAACGACGGCTTTGCTTTTTACCCCATTTCATTCGCCTGCGACACCGTGCAGGCGGCAAACTAAAGGAGCTGCCACATGGCAAAACAAAACGACCACGGCTTAATCTTTGAGGGCGATGTCAAGGTACGCAACCTCAATCAAAAAGGTTCGGGCTTTATCGACATCGGCAATACCACCGCCCTGACCACGCAAACCAGCGTGGAAACCAAAGAGCGCGTGTCCAAGCAAAAAGGCACTTACGGCAGCGCATTGGACAGCCTGAAAACCGTCAAGCCTACCGAAATCGGTCTGAAGCTCGATACTTTCGATAAAGACAATTTGGCATTGGCTTTGATGGGCGAAGCCGCCGTCATCGCGGCTACGGCGGAGACCGTTACCGGTGAGACCGTGACCATCGGGAAAAAAGGCATGGCGTACAAACTGGCAAACGGCAACATCGACCCGGCTACCGTCAAAGTCAAAAACAAGTCAAACGCCAATGTTGATGCCAAGCATTTGGACATTAATGCCACCTTGGGCATGATTACCATCCTGCCGGTCGCAGATACCGTCAACGATGGCGAAAACATCACCGTCGACTACAAAACCCGCGATTCCGGCGGCTACAAAGTCTCTGCCGCTACCTTGTCTAAATTGGACTTGGAAATCTACGTCGACGGCCGCAATCGCGTTACCGGCGAGACCGGCATCCTGCATATCCCCCATGCCGTACTGGCGGCGGACGGCAGTATTGACTGGTTCGGCGACGACTTCAACGAAGCCGAATTTAAAGGCACGGCAGTGTTGGCTTCGGGCGAGACTTCGACCTATTCCTTCACGTCGTACAACAACTAAAGATTCGGTAATAAACAAAGGCCGTCTGAAACTGGCTTCTGCGTGTAGGCGCAGCGGCGGCAGGTTTCAGACGGCCTTTTTTAAACGGGTTTTAAAACAGGATTAAATAATGGCTAATATTCAGGCAGGTTTAGAGATTAAGGCGGGCGTGTCCGGCGTTGAAAACATCGACGCGCTGGCGCAGTCCATCGAGGCGGCGGGCATCGATACGGGCAAGCTGACCACCGAAGCGAAAGAGCTGGGCGCAACGCTGGCGAAGGCTCAAGCCCAGCAGGCGGCAATTGCAGAATATAAGGCGTTGTCGGCGGAATTGGACAATACCGCTAAAGAAATGCGTGCACTGGACGAGCTGACCGCGACGTTGGAGAAATCCATGCGCGGCGGCGGTACGCAGCAACAGCAGGCCGATTTGGCGAAACTGCGCGCCGAATCCGAACGCCTGGCAAAAAGCGAAACGGAGCTGACGGGCAAGCTGTATGCCGCCCGCGATGCGATGTCGGTGTCGGGCGTGTCCGTCAAAAACCTTGCCGCTGAAGAGGCGCGCCTGTCGTCCGAATCCGCCGCCGCAACGGCGCAGCTCGACCGCCTGACCGCCGAAGCGCAAACCCTAAAGGCGATCGCCGATGCCAAAATCCAGCTCGGCATCGATACCGACGACAAGGCACGGCAGGAAATCCAAAAGACCAAAGACGCCTACGAATTGCTTAAAAACAGCGGCACACTCTCGCATGAAGAATTAGCCCGGGCGGCGCAGTTGCAGGAAGGCAAGGTGCGCGAACTTGAAGCCAGCCTGAAAGGCGTGAAGCCGTCTATTGCCGAGGTTGCTTCGGAGATTCAGGGCTTGGTCGGTGGTGCAGGCGGCTTGGCGTTTGCCACCCGCGAGGCGATGAAGTTTGAAACCGCGATGGCGGGTGTGAAAAAAGTCGCTGACGGTACGGACGAGCAGTACGCTCAACTTTCAGACGAGCTGAAGAAAATGGGCGCGGAATTAGGCATTTCCGCTGCTGAAATGGCCGAGCTTGCCGCAGCGGGTGGACAACTCGGCATTCCGATTGAGAAATTGTCGGAATTTACCGCTATTGCGTCCAAGATGTCGGTTGCCTTTGGAATGAGCGCGGAAGAAGCAGGCAATGCCGCCGCGACGATTGCCAACGTGTTCCAACTCCCAATCGGCGAAGTGGAAAAGCTCGGCGATGCCATCAACGTTTTGGGCAACAATACCGCCGCACGAGAAAAAGACATTGTCGCCGCAATGGCGCGTATCGGCGGTACGGCGAAACAGTTCGGCTTGGCCGCAGACGAAGCCGCCGCGCTTGCCGACGCCTTTATCGCATTGGGCAAACCGCCCGAAGTGGCTGCGACCGCCATCAACGCCATGCTGCAAAAACTGCAAACCGCGCAAAGCCAGGGCAAAGACTTTCAGGCGGCCTTGGAAGGTATCGGTACGTCCGCAGACGAGATGGCGGCCAATATCGCCGCGAATCCGCAGCAGGCCTTGACCGAGTTCCTGCATAAACTTGAAGGCTTGGACAAACAAAGCCGCGCCCTGACGCTCTCGCAACTCTTCGGCACCGAGTACAGCGACGACATCGCCCTCTTGGTCGGCTCGCTCGGCGAGTACGAAAAGGCTTTGGGCTTGGTCGCTGACAAGGGACAAGTCGTCGGCGCGATGCAAAAAGAGGTGGCAAACGCCATGTCCACCAGCGAGGCGCAAATCAACAAAGCCAAGCAGGAAATCATCAACGTTGCCATCGAGGTCGGCGAAAAGCTGCTGCCTTTGGTGTCTCTATTGGCGAGTACGGCCGGCAGTGTGGCAAGCGCAATCGGAGCGATTACCGAAGAGTTTCCGGTTTTGACGCAACTTGCCACGCTGTTTGCAGCAGGCGCAGTTGCCGTCAAGGCTTATGAGGCGGCTGTCCGCCTGACTGGTGGTGCGGTATCAGCATCATTTGCGACCCAGCGTGTCGGAATTGAAGCAACCAAAGCATCTATCCTGTCGACCACTGTCGCTGCACGAGAGCTGGGCATCGCGCTCAAATCCGCTGCTGCCGGTAACGGTTTCGGTAATGGCGCGGCGGCTGCGGGAGCGTTGGCTCAAAATCTCAAGACGGCGGCATCCAATGCCGGATTACTTTTTGCGGCTTTTGAGGTCGGCCGTGGTGTGGGCGGCTGGCTGCGCGAAAACACGGATTTAGCAAAAATTTTCGGCGATAACCTCGCCCGTATTCCTGCTATTTTGGATAGCCTGTTTACCACCGGCGGTCTCGACAAGTATCACGAGTTTTTCAAAACCGAAGCCCAAATTAAGCGTGAGTTGGAGATAGCGGATAAAAAAGCCCAGGAAGCTGCCGAAAAAGCCGCCGCCGCCAAGAAAAAAGCTGCCGAAGAAGAGGCAGCCGCCGTCAAAGCCCTGCAAGCCGAATATCGAGCGTCTGCAACAGAGTTGTCAGCGTTGGAACACAGTATGGCCGCCTTGCGTGCCGACGGTCGCGAAACCAGCGACTTTTACAGCGAGCTGGCAATCAAGCTGGAAAATGTGCGCACCAAAACCGCCGAACTGAAAGCCGAACTTGACAAGAAAAACGTCAAAATCAGCGCAGATACAGGCGAGCTTGCCGCAGCACAAAAAGCCCTTGAGGCTTTGGGTTTGACGGCAGAAGAAGTAACCACAGGAATGAGTAAAAAGGCGGCGGAAGGTATTGCCAATTTTTCGCGTGTTGCTTCTCAGTTTGGTAATGATGCCGAGCAGATGAGCCGGGTGTTTCAAGCCGCGCTCAAGCAGATGGACAGCAAAGAATCAACCGATGCTCTTTTGGCCGAATTGGAAAAGGTAGGCAAGCAATCAGGGCTGACGGCCGAGGAAATTAAGAAAATCGGAGATACGGCAAGGGAGTCGACGGACAAAGTTGCCGACGCCTTCGCCAAACTCGGCGTGGACAGCAAGGCCGTGATGACGGGAATCAGCAGTGATGCGCGGCAGGCATTTGCTGATTTTCAGACGGCCTCGACAGAAGCGGCGGCGGCCGGTCAAAAAGATGCCAAGCTGATACAGGCAGCCTTTGAGGCTATGATGGGCAAACTTAAAAGCAAGGAGGAATTTGCCGAGTTTCAACACCAGCTCAAAGCCAGTGGCGACGCGGCACTGTTGACGCAGGAGCAGCTTGCCCGTTTGGGCGATGCGGCGTCGGGCGGTGCGGAAAAAGCCAAAACCGCTTATCAAGGGCTGAACGATACTGCCGCTAAAACAGGTGAAGCCGCGAAAGCCGCGCATGACAAAGGCTCGCAAGCAGCGGAAAATCATGCCCAATCGGTCAGAAAAGTGGCGACAGCCAACAAAGAGGCGGCAGTGGAGGCAGACAATGCAGCAAAAGCGGCGGCAAATGCGTCTAAATCGTTTAGTGATTATGGCTACCGTCTGACGCAAACGGCTGGATTTTATAAGCTCAATAATGAGCAGCTGGATTTAATGAACCGACAGTTTTCCGGGATTAAGTTGGGCATGGAGGCCACATTCCGCACTGCTCAGATGAAAGAGTACACGCAACAGATTTACAACGCGAATACCGCGATGCAAAGGCTGACCAATGCTTCTGCTCAAGGCGCAGTAACACAGGATATCTTGAACGATGCAGCCAGTGCAGCCTCTCGTGCTGCCGATAAATTGGGGAATACTGAGCTGACCAAATTCCGCAACGCGATATCCGATGCCCAACGCCGACTGAATGCCCTGCGTCAAGAAGCACATGATGCAACCCGCGCGCTTGAGGCCGAGCTTGCCGAGCTGAATGGCAATACAGAGGCGGTTTATTCTTTGCAGCAAGAAAGAAAAATCCGTGAGCTGCAACAAAAACTCGACAATGCCAACCGCCTCAAGCAAACCGATGTTGCGCGCGAATATCAGCGGCAAATCGACTTGCAGCAACAGATTTACAGCAGGCAGCGCAGCAAGCGCGCCGAATCTGCCGCGCAAGAGCAGGTTCGCAACCAAGGTTTTCAGGGGAACAGTAATGCTGCCCAGCGGTTGCAACAAATCGGCAATACGCAGGTTAATATCGATCCGGAAAAGCTCAACCAAATTTTGGCGCAGCGCGACCAGGCAGTTGCCGAGAAAGCTGTTAACGGTTTTATGACTAGTTTGGAAGCATCATTAAAGCGCACGACATAATTCAGACGGCCTGCAAACATCTGACTGCAATCATGCCAAGCCCCGATTCTCGGGGCTTTTGTTTTAATTTGGTTTGAGAAAAATACGCAAAGGCCGTCTGAAATGGCAAATCAAGAGTGGACGCTGAAACGGAAAGACACCGGCGTGGCTGTACATCTGCCGCAGGATATGCGCTGGGAAGATGAATTTGAATGGAACAAGGTGGCGCAGGCCGCGCCGCAGCGCACCTTGTCGGGCGGATTGGTCATCCAGCAAGGCATTAAGGCCAACGGCCGCCCGATTACGCTGTTGGGCGATTGGGTGTGGCTTGATTTAAGTATCTTGCGTACATTGCGCGATTGGACGGATGTCCCCGAGTTGGAAATGACACTGACGCATTACGACGGCCGCGAATTTAATGTTATTTGGCGTACCCACAACGCGGCGTTGAACAATGTCGAGCCGGTGCATTACTCGACGCCGGAAGCGGATAGCGAGCGATACACTGCCCAGCTCTGCCTGATGACGTTTTAATTTCGTCTGAAAGTAGGTTTAAACAGGATTTAAAAAGGTTTCAAAATGGAAAAAACAACGCGCCTAACGCAGCAGGATTTGCAGATTTACCCCAGCCAGCGCATGACCGATACGCCTGATGGCGGCGGTTTGATGGTCGGCCAACCGCTGACCGGCGAGGATAACGAGATTTTCCCACCCGTCTCGGACGTTGACCGCACGATGGGCAGCCTGGACGCGCGTCTGCTGTACCCTGCCGTCTTGCGCAATGATTCCGAGCCGCTTTACGGCGGTCATTTTGTCATTACCGAGCCGCCGACCTCCGAAAACGTGTCTTTCTTGGCGTTTAAGGCGCGCAACTACGGCGAGAGCCGCGCGGATATTATGCCGCGCATTGAGGCGTATTCCGTGCCGACGGTGGAGAGCCGCATGACGTTATTGGGTCGCCATTTGGCTGGCGTGCGCCTCGTGCAGGCATATCAACGTGTGGAAGCTCCTTTGCCGAAGGTTGGCGAGCGTTATTGCCTGCAATATGAGGAAAAAACCAAAGATGTAACGCGCCGTATCACGGAGTATTTCCGCATTATCAACATCGAAGACGAAGTGCGCATTTTTGAGATTCCAAAATCAAACGGTGAGGTCGAGGAAGTGCCGCGCCGTGTAGTCAAAATGGAAATCAGCAATCCGTTAACCCGAGATTTTGACGGTGTCGATTATCCGACCAAGGGTTATGCCGCGCCTAAAGTTAAGATTTTGGAAACCCAAGTTGCAGATTCCGCGGCTTATTATGGCGTAAAACCTGTATCAGACGGCCTTTCGGCAGGAGATGCCGCGCTGACGGTGTCAAGCATTTACGAAAAGCTTGTGCCGACCTCGACAGTCGAGACCCCTTATGCGGATGAATACCCGGTTCCCGGGGAAGCATGGGTCGCTGCTGCGCCGGAAAAGCAGCTTTTTGCAGGGCATGTCAGCAATGGGACGTTGACTTTGCCTTCAGCTGTTTTACCCGGCAGTATCAAGGTTGGGAACTACACAGACAATGGACTCGGTCAACTTAAAAGCGGCGACAATGTTGTCAATGCTGATTACGCCAATGGGCGTTTGAGTGGTTTGCCGACAGGTCATTACACGGTAACTGCGGTTCCGGGTGCTAAAGCATCATCCGCTCGATATGCTTTTGCGGTAGAAATTAAAGAAACCAATCACGGTACATCATTTGCCCCTTTGCTTAGACCTAATCCTGCTTTGGGTAGTTTAAAAGTGTCTTTTATGGCTTTGGGCGTTTGGTATGTCTTGACCGATTCCGGCGACGGCGTGTTACGGGATGAGGCCGGTAAAAGTGTAGGTACGGTGTCGTCTGCAACAGGCAGTGTATTGCTTAATCTGCCGTCTCTTCCAGATGTTGGTAGCCGTTTGGTGTTCCAATGGGGAGACTCCTCTGGTTTTACGTCTTTTGATGGCGGGAAGACGGGCGGAAATAATCTGCCCAAGGCGGCAAACGGGGAGTGTACTTATTCCCTGGGACATTCAATTAAGCCGGGAACGCTGGTGCTTACTTGGCAAAATAACGGTAAGAAAAGAGCGCAAGACGATAGCGCAGGAAAATTAACAGGTGATGCAACTGGCAACGTGGATTATTTGAACGGTACGATTAAATTGCCGGCTTATATTGACTCTACTTCGGTCGATTATGTTTGCGACGAGCCTGAGCGCATTCAGGTTGGTCTTGCTGATGGGCGTGGGCTGACCGCGGAGGAAAAAGGAGAGGTGTGGAATATCACATTAGGTACGGCAGTACCGGATTTGCGTACTGTTTCTTTAACGGCTTTGGGAAGCTTTGAAGAATATACAAGTACAACTGTTTCAAACAAATATGCTTATGCTGTGGCAGCATTGAGATAGGATAAGTAATGGGAGTAAAAACTGGTTCAGGCGGTTTTAAAATTGTATTGTCCGCCAACCCTGCGAAAAATGGCGAGTTCACAATCGGCGGTCTAAAAGCCGAGGGTGTGAGTGGTGTAGGGTCGACAATGATCGTGCCTAAAGCGGTGTTACAGGTTATCGGTCATGAAAGATCGATAGTTGAACAAAGAGTTTGGGATACAGTACATAAGTACTTAAAACAGCTTGAGACCAAAGAAATAAGCCGTTATGGAAAAATAGTCAGTTGGTATGCAGATTACCTGACTAGTGATCCAGCTTCAGTAAAAAAACGTCGTGGCAGCTTGAACGGCGGCTTGTTATTTAATGTTTTGAGCGACTTTGATCAAGGAAGCGTCTGTGTTTTTGATACCTGGTCATTTCATGACGGCGAGACAGAGATTGTCGAGCGAGGCGGTACGCTTTATAAGAATTGGAATGCAGTAGGAGGCTCGGGCGATGCAGTCGGTACGTTGACTACTGACGGTAAAGTCATTATCAATGACCGTAATATTGCCTTCCTGAATCTTAAAATTACAGGCGGTATCGTACGTCAGCCACAGATCAAGGGTTATGGTTATGCAGGCCGCACACCTGCTGCGCCGGTTAAGCCTGAAAGCTTTACCGTTTACGCAGGTAGTGGCGAAATTGTCGGCAGAAGCAACGCCGCAGGCGAAATTACCGGCGGCATCACAGGCAAAATCGACTACGAGACAGGCTTTTATGAAATCAAGCGCGATGAGGGTTTTTACCCTGAAGATTTACGCTACAACGCCGTGACCCAAGACAACCTGCCTTTGGATTCGTCGATTATCGGCATTGATGCCGTACGCCTGCCTGCCGATGGACGCGTCCCTGTGTTCCGCAAGGGCGATATGATCGTGATTTCCAACCGTCTCAAGCAGGATTTGGGCAGCGCGTTTACCGCCGCTCAAAAAATCACGCTCAACCGTCAAAATATCGACCGCCTATGCTTGGTCGACAGCAAGGGCAAACACGTCCTCGCCGAGAAATACACGGCAGACCTCAAAGCGGGCAGCATTACTTTTGCCGAGCCGTTGGACTTGTCGCAATATACCCTGCCGCTGACGGCCGTGTGCGCGTGGGAAGAGGAAAACCGTGTGACAGGCGTCGATATTTCAGGCCGTCTGAAACTCCAGTTTGCAATTGGGCGCAATTATCCGAAGGAGAACACATTTGTGTCTTCCGCCCTGATCGGCGGCGATTTGCTGGTGCGCGCTACCGAGCCGTTTTCGCAACAGGCATGGGACAATGTGTGGAGTGACGCGCAACGCGGGGAGCCTATTTTGGCGCGTACCAATGTCAAAGACTACCCGATTAAGTTGGCCAGCAACGGCGCGATTACCGAGCGGTGGCTGATTAAATTCATTACTGCAACCCAATTCGAGCTTTACGGCGAGCGGCTGGGCTTGGTCGCAAAAAGCGATACCCTGACCGATCTTGCGCCGACCAATCCGGCAACCGGCAAGCCGTATTTCACGCTCAAGGCGGCCGCATTCGGCGGCGGCTGGTCGACGCAGAACTGTATCCGCTTCAATACCTACGGCACGCCGTTGCCCGTTTGGATTTTGCGCAGTGTCCAGCCTTCGCCGGACAAGCAAAACGGCCGTGATGGTTTTACCGCGTGTTTGCGCGGCAATACGGTGGCCGAATAAAAGATAAGGCCGTCTGAATAGGACTTTCAGACGGCCTTTATACCGTTTGTTTCTTTTTTATGCCGTTTGTTTTAGAATGCATTATTTAAAATAAATATGGAGAATGAAATGGAAAACTATTACAAACTTCTTGGGATTATGTCATCTGCAACGGAAGAAGAGATTAAACGGGCTTTGAGGCGTGCTGCGGAGCGACAGGAGCTGGAATTGGATGAGATAAGATGGTGTCGCGAATATTTGCTGAATCCGGCGGCAAAAGCGGAATACGATAAAATCCTCCATGCCGAAAATCCCGATCTAGCCAAAGAAGAAAGCGAAAAAGCGAAAGAAAGAGAAAAGCTCAGACAGAAAAATAAAAAAAGCGGAGGGTCTGATTTCTTGAAATTGATCGGCACCGGGATTCTGGTTTCCATCCCGATGCTTTGGTTTACATTTAAAAACGGCGGCACGTCATCCAAGCCGAGCGTATATCAGGCGCAATCAGCCTGCGAAAGCGCGGTAACGGGTATTTTAAAATCGCCTTCTTCGGCTGATTTCGGAGGGTGGCAACGACGTGAAAATGCCGATGGGACGTTTGAAATAAGCGGATATGTCGATTCGCAAAACAGTTTCGGGGCTATGTTGCGTGCGCAATTTAGCTGCTCCGTCGATGCAAGCGGCAGTCAGGCGAAAATTACTTATTTCCGCTGAAATTAATAAAACAAAATAGAAACAAGCAAGTGAGTGCAACTATGCCAAGCCCCGATTTTAGGGGCTTTTGTTTTAATGGGGTTTTAAAATTGAAGTAAAAAGAAAGGCCGTCTGAAATGTTTGATACGCAACGTGTGCCGGTAAAGGTTTACCGCTGGGATGATGAGGGTGCGCCGCAGGTTGAATCGGCGGCAGGCAGCATTAAAACGATTTTAAAAGCCTGCCTGGTTACTGGTTATGGCGAGGGCAATAAACGCAAGGACGGGCTGGGCTGGGAAATGGCGTTTGAAAAGACGCAAGAAGCCTGCTTCCGCAGTACGCACCCGAAGGCGACAAAGTGGTGGCTGGGGGTGGATGACTCAAAATATGGAGACCGTGCAAGATACGTTGATTTATGCGGTCTTTTGGAGCCGACATCGGCAAAGGCGGGGAAAGTCAAACAAAAGGTTATCAACAGCAGTGGATTTCACAATTTCATTTACAAAAAAAACGACAATAACCTGGATAAGATCCAATGGGTTGTAGTCGGAAATGAGCGCGCATTTACTTTAATTATTTTATGGAAGGATTATTGCTCGTTTTTTATTTTTGGCAATTTCTGCAGTCTCGCCGTGGCTGATGAAGCCAATACCCTGCTTGGATATGTATCAGATGTAGATGAGAATTTTGTTTATGGCACAGGCAGTGAAGTTGTTATTTTTGTGATACCGATGCGTGATTATAAAGGAGATATTGCTTCTGTTCTAAAATTTACCAGCAAAGCATATGCTAATTATGGTAGCTATCCTAGTCCTATTACAGGTGGTTTCATAGCGGATGATATTTATCTAATGGAAGGAATCGGTAATGACAGATATGCGCTTCGCGGATTGTTTCCCGGTTTTATGAAAATTGGCGAAGTCATGCCCTCGGTTGACGTTATTCCGATGGGAACGGTTTACGACAATTTAGACGATAGCGAAGACAGATTTATGTATATCAATACAATTGGCGGGGGCTCTTTTTTGGTAAACCTCACGGCCTGGGAGCTGTAAGCCATGCCGAATTACGTTTTCCGCAGCCGTATTGCCGTTAAGCGCGGCAAGTTGCGTAGCAAAATCGTCAATCGGATTGGGCGAAGCCGTACTGTCAAGTCGCCGCATTGGAAATACGGCGGCCACGGCTATATCGCCGGCGAAGGTACGGGCATTGTTACGGTGGGCGGCCAGCCGGCTTCGCGCCGTATTTATCTGTTTGCCCGCCCTACAATGGAATGTATTGCGGATTGTTGGAGCAAAGAAGACGGCAGCTACCGCTTTGACCGGCTCAAGGAAGACGAGGAGTATTTGATGGTGGCGACGGATTATAAAAAGCAATACGAGCCTGTTTCTTATGATTTTATTAAGCCTTATGTCGAGCGTGACGGCGGCGGTTGAGGCCGTCTGAAATGTCCGAAGACAAAATTTATGATGATTCGGCGCGTATCCCTTTGCCTTTCGGCTTGGCGATTGGCTCCCGTCCGTCGTCCAGGCTTTTGCCGTTGGCGTTCAGACGGCCTTTACGCCATATTGAGGATGGCGGCGAGATTGTTCCCGATACGCCGCCTAAGCCTAATCCGTACCGCCCTCCGGATGGTTATGCGACTGTTTCGGGGGCGTGTGGCTTTGTGCAGCAGGCAGTGTCAACGCAGGCAGTGTGCGCGGCCGGTCGTTATGATTTGGGCGGCATTGCTGCCCAAGTGTCGGGGATAACGGCGGAGGCTGTCGGGGAGGCGGTTTGTTTTCAGACGGCCTTTTCGGATATGCCTGAGTTGGAAAGCTGCCTGCATGAAACGGTCGGCTTGTCTGACGGGGTTGCCGGGTGTATGCAGGCGGTGCAGGCTGGAATGGATGGTTTGGACGGCTGTCTGCATGATGCTTTCCCCGATGATTTGTTTCTAAGCGGCTGTAATGCGGATCAATCGGCGGCGGGTCTTGGCGAGGCTTTGGCGGCGTGTTCGGAGAGTGTGTTTTCCGATGACGCGCCGGTTGGCGATTGTTTGGTGTCGGAGGTGCGCGAGGCGGCGGTATTGGCACGCTGTGCGCATCCGCAAAGCCTGCCTGCTTTGGCTGTGCCTTGCGAGTATTATGAGATTCCGGTTGAGCCGGAGCCTGTGCCTGAAACTTATGTTTGCGGTATCCGCCCGCCTTCAAATCGGCTGAACCTGCGGTTTTACCGCAAAAAGATTGCACACGATGCGCGCCATATTCCGCTACCGTTTGCTTGTTTTGATACGGTAAGCACTCCTGTTTTAGACGGATATATCATGCAAAATATTATTAAGGCTACGGTCGACGGCCAGCCGATTGGGCTGTTTTCTGCGTCCTTTACGACGGACACTGCCGGTTATTGTTGGCAAGGCAGTTTGACGGTTTCGCCCGATGATTTCGCCAAGATTAATCCTGATGTCCGCCCGAAAGGCCGGGAAGCCGAAATCGAGGTGCAAATCAATGCGGATACTTTTGTCATCATCGCGGAAGATTACAGCGACAACCGCCGCTTCGGACAAAAGAGCTATACGGTAACCGGCCGCAGTGTTACCGCCCGTTTGGGCGCGGACTATGCGCCTAAAGGCCGCGGTACATACCGCAATCCGATTTATGCGCAACAAATCGCAACGGAGGTTTTACGCCCGACAGGTGTGGATTTGGACGGCTGGACGATGGTTGATTGGTTGATTCCGGGAGACGTGTATTCGTTGACCGATAAAACGCCGATTGCTGTTTTACAAGAGCTGGCTCAAGCCGCCGGGGGATTTGTGGAGAGCGACCGCGCCCGACCTGTTGTCCGCTTTAAGCCCAAATGGAAAAAGGCTTCTTGGGAGGTTTCCGATGCGCCTGCCGATGTCAGTGTCCCTGTCAGCGTGATTTTCAGCATCAGCGGCCAGCGCAATGTATCGGAGCGTGCCAATGGGGTTTATGTTTGGCCGAGCCATAACAAGGGCAAAGGCGCGGATGTGTACCGCAACGGCAGCAACCGCGAGCCGCGTGCCTCCGCGCTGACCAATACGCTTTATACCGACCAGCCGGTCTTGCTTGCCGCCGGTATCGCCGCTTTAAGCGAGACTGGCGTTCATAAGCGCGAAACGGTGTCTTTGCCGGTATCGGATAAATACGCCATTCCTATGGCGAATTTAGGCGAGATTTGGCAAATCAATGAGCCTTCGGGGAGTTGGCAAGGCGTGGTGGTTGGTGTGTCGGTCGAAGTCAAAATCGAAAACGACGCCCCTGTCGTTACTCAAAATGTAACGATAGACCGCTATTTTGAGAATGATTAAAGCTGGTTTAAAGATGCTTTAAAGGCCGTCTGAAAGCCATGTTCAGACGGCCTTTTATCTTTTTGTTGGGGATAACAAAATGACTAATCTGTATCAAAACCTGACGGCACTGCTCAACCGCGAACAGCGCGGCATTGCCAAAATAACGGGCGATTTGGGCGGCGGCTCATGGGCGGCGCAAACGCAAAGTGGCGGCAATCTTGTTTTAAGCGGGCAAGCCGCTTTAAATCAGCGCGTGTTTTATGATGTCTTGAGCAACCGTATCCTTGGGCAGGCTCCCGATACTACTGTTTTAGAGCTGGGCGTATAAGGATAAGTGCAGTACAGCCAGGCGTTGCTTTCGTATAACGTCTTAAAATAATTATTATTATTTTGAGGAGGTTTTATGCGAACTGAAGTGTTGGGTGTCGGTATTGGCGACATTTTAAAATTTGAAGCCACTACCTTGACGCGTGTGAAGGTAAAAGTGTCTGAGGGTACGCGTGCCGGTGATTGGGTCAATTTCTCTTTGCGTGACAATAAATTAGTCGCGTTAACCGATGAGCAGGACGGCTACGCTTTGGTACAGCCGCACAACTGTATTATTGACCTGCGTTATTGCGCCAAGCCTGAAAATATTGCTGATACCTTGCAGCAAGGCGACCGATTCGGCATTCAATATATTGGTGCACCGGTCGAGCATGGACGTCATACCGTTATGCCGTCCGGCCCTGTTATTCCTCCGAAAGAGGCGGAACGCCCGGTGGCTCCTCCTTCCCCTCCTTCTGCATTGAAGCGTAGCCTCAATTTCTTCGGCGACTCCACCAATGCGCGTATCGGCGGTCAGGCTGTGAGTGTTGCCGCCGCTGAAAATCTGCCGGTTGTAAACAACGCACAGGGCGGCAGCCTGGCTGCGTATGCCTTGATGTCGATGAACGGCAGCCCGGTGGAAGTTACTTTTAAAGTCGATACTATTCCGGCTAAAGCAAATGGCGTGATGGTTGATGGCGAGTTGGTTTACGGCGAAGGCGTTACGCCTTTCAGTATGCACTCTACCGTCGTTATTATTGGCGATGACATTGAGGCGGTCATGACCGGCCAAACCGCCAATATTAAAGTCATTCCGCGCGATAGCCAGGCTCACAGCGTTGTTCCGGGCAAAAAATATCCGGTACGCCTGAAAAATAGCGGCAGTGTCGATGGTATTTGCGTGTTGGCAACCGCAAAAAACGACATTAACGGCGCCAATGTCGGTAACTGGCAGACGGTTTTGGCGCGTATTGAAGGCTATATTGAAAAATGTATTCAACAAGTTCAGCCTAAAGAGTCTCCCCGTTATATTGTCCTGACTGTATGGGCTGATAATAAGCCGGGTTGGGCTAAAGAAAACCACCCATACCGACATCAGCTCAAGGATCAATTTAATAATTGGCTCAAGTTTAAATATGGCAATAATGTCTTTGATATTGAGCAATATATTTTATCTGATCAGATTTGGACGGATAGCGGCCTCACGCCAAATGAGGCGGATAAAAAAGCGCAAACGGACGGCGTAATGCCGTTGTCACTCTCACAAGACGGCGGTGCCCATCTGCTTCCGGCGGTTGAGGCTAAAGTCGCTGAACGTATCATCGCAAAAGCGAAAGAGTTGCGCTATTTGTAGGCAAATATAAATAAAAGGCCGTCTGAATAAGGCGGCCTTTGGGAGGATTTTAAATATAAGTGGGACGGCGACGTAACAGTGCGGCAACACTGTTACGCCAGCCAAGCAGAGCATGCCTGCATTGACTTCTAAGGCCGCCTTAGTCTCTAGAGACCGAGGCATTCTATCTGATACAGGAGTGGATGCAAATGCAAATCTATCGTGAATTACGCTGTAAGTTTTGTGGGAAATTGCTGGCAAAAGGAAGCGGTTGTGTACAAATAAAGTGCGCTCGTTGTAAAAACATCAATTCTTTCAGCTAATTAATAAATCAAAAGAATGCCTTTGAGCATCATATTAAATCTGATTTAGAGCATCGCGAATGCCATAATTTAGGAGTATATATGATGCAAAAAATGCAACAAACATTACCTATTATCCCCTGGATGGGTGGCAAACGTCGTTTAGCAAAACATCTTTTGCCCATGTTCCCCGAGCATTCTTGCTATGTCGAGTTGTTTTCCGGTGGCGCGGCGTTGTTCTTTATGCGCCAAACGCCTGCTAAAGTAGAGGTACTTAACGACATCAATGGACAGCTCATCAATCTCTATCGTGTGGTACAACACCATTTCGACGAGTTCGTCCGCCAGTTCGAATGGACGTTGACCAGTCGCGAGGTATTTGCCCGCCTGCAAAGCACACCACCTGATTGCATGACAGATATTCAGCGTGCCGCTCGGTTCTTCTACTTGCAACACAACGCCTTCGGCGGTAAAACCGTTCACCAACATTTTGGGACAGCCACCACGTCAAAAGCGTGGGATGCGTCGCAAGTTGAAGCCAAATTAAAGGCTGCTAAAGACCGTTTAAAAGGTGTTTATGTGGAAAACGAACCGTGGGATCGTTGCTTTAAGCGATATGACCGTGAGCACACTTTCTTTTACGCCGATCCACCATATTGGGAGCTCGCAGGCTATGATCAATCATTTGACTGGGCGCAGTATGAATTACTGGCCAAGGTAATGGCAGAGAGTAAGGGTAAGGTCATGTTATCCATTAATGACCACCCTGATATTAGGGAATTGTTTAAAGATTTCCGTATCACTCAACTTGAATTGGCTTATACAGTCGGAAGAAATAAAACTGGTAAAGCCAGTGGAGAATTGGTCGTATGTAATTGGTAAAATGAAAAGCGACGGTATCGTCGCTTTTCTTATTTCTCATCATCCAATATAGTGCAAAAGCTGGCGAAACTTTCGCAAATCCTAGAGTGCAAAAGTTACTGCAACAAAGTGCAAAAGTCGGCGGCGGCTTACATTAAACGATTTACCTACTTCTCTTGCCGTTTCAATATGGATACGTGCAGGGGAGCCGTAACGCCGAACCACGCCGTTAATGACTTTTCTGGCTTGAGATAAGGCGCGCAAGACGACTGGGTTGCGGATTTCGTCGGCAGGGATGGGCGGCAGATAAATCTTTTCTTCCGCATTTTTCTTGCCGTAATGGTCTCCGTAGATTTCAGCGCAGGCTTCATTGTAACGTTTGCCTTGCTCCATTAGAGGCACAATTCGGCGCAATGCTTTCAAGGAAATTTGGACGAACTTGTCGAAGTTGATGTGTTTCAACAGCGCTTCTAAGATTTCGGGCTGTACACGGTCTTTCAGACGGCCTGTAATGTCTTCATCGGTTTTGAATAGGGAGAATGCCATGCCGATTTCATCTTGTAATTCGGAAGAAAGGTTTAATGGGGATTTTTTGTCTTTCAATCCTTCTTTTTCCAGCGCACGGCTGATGGCGTGGTAAGCCTTCATTTCCATCAGTGTTGAGGCTTCGGCATTGTCTTTGCCGTAACGCAAGCCTTTGAAGAATGCCGTATCGTCTAGATTCAAAAGCTTACGGGCTTGTGCGTAAGTTAATTTGGATTTTCTGTATGGCTCGTCCATAAGCATGGTGCGTTCGGTATCGGTCAACGGCCGCTCGCTGCCTTGCTCTAAAATACGCAGGTTGTTCAGCTTGGTCAGCCAGATGAAACGTTCGGCTGTGTAGGTGTTTTTAGCGGCTTTCGGCTCTGTCGGTTCGAAGGTGCAATGCCCCAACATTTTTTGAATGGCATCGCCGGACAGGGCAGGGCGTTGCGCCATCAGCAGGGTTTCAATACCTTCTTTAAGGCCGTCTGAAACATGCGGATTGCCGAATTCTTTTTGTTTTTCAAACAGTAAATTCAGCTCTGTCTGCAAATCTTTGCGGCTGAACGTATGCGAATAATCACCGCGCTGGTTGCGGATATGGCCGCTTTCTTTCTCAAATTTATTTAAAGCCAATTCAGCCGGTGTGCGGAAATTGCCTGTTTGTAAGGCATGGGCATTGTCGGCTACGCCTTTGAGTAAAGCGCCAAGTTCCTTGTCGGCAGTTTCGCCCTCGTTTTTTCTTTGCGACAAATAACCGCGGTGTTTGATTAAATGCAACAAGACTGCCGACCACTCCAAAGGCGTCAGTTTGCGGTCTAATGCGGCTGCGCGAAGTTGCCATGGTGTATTCGGCAAGGATTTGATCAAGCCGTTTTCATCAAAATCGGCGGCTTGTAATACGCCTTCGCGTTTCAATAGGCGGCGGGCCCGAAGCAGGCGGTGGGCGCGACGGCGGGTCAGGCGGCGGACGCTGCGTGCCAAGCGTCTCGCTGCTGCGAGAGAGTCGCCTGTTTTCGGTACTTCCGCACGCTCAAATACGCGTACGCCTAAATCAATCAGGCGGGTGGGGTTTTCTTCTTCATCAATTTCTACCATTGCCCAGCCAACGGATGCGATGCCGATATCGAGGCCGAGGATGTAGTTGATTGGATTGGGTTTGAATGCAGTCATCAGTTTCTCCGTAATGTGATGTTTGGCAAGTATAAATATATCCTAGGTAAGTATTAACATGCAAATGAAATGCTTGACTGGGTGCCGATTTGGAATTAGAATTCGTCCATATTGTTGCACTGCGAAATGAGAAACGTTGCTACAATAAGGCCGTCTGAAAGGATGTGCCGCAACGCTCTGCCCCTTAAGGCTCCTGCTTTAAGGGGCATCGTTTTGTCTAAATGGCAGGGATTAAAAAGGCCGTCTGAAGTTTCAGACGGCCTTTGGTTTTACCAGATATCGGATTTGATTTTGCGTTTCAAGCCAGGGTGTTCGGAGAGTTTGAACTCTGGGTCTTTGCCCATTTTCAGCTTGGCTGTGTAGTCTTTCAACAGCAGGAAGGCAAGTGGGGACAGGAGCAGGATGGCAACGAGGTTAATCCATGCCATGATGCCCATGGCCATGTCTGCCATATCCCATACCAAGGGTACGTTGGCAACTGCACCGAAGTAGACCCATGCCAAAACCAGCATACGGAAAACGGCGGTAACCAGCCAATGGCTCTTGATGAATTGGACGTTGGACTCGGCATAGGCATAGTTGCCGATAACGGTTGAAAAGGCAAACATAAACAGGATGGCAGCAAGGAAGCCCGCTCCCCATTCGCCTACCTGGCTGACGATTGCCGCTTGGGTCAGCGCCGCACCGCTCAGGTCGCCGTAAGGCTGTTGATAGGTCAAGACGATAAAGGCGGTGCATGAGCAGACGATGATGGTATCGACGAAAACGCCCAGCATTTGAATCATGCCTTGGGAGACGGGGTGTTTCACTTCGGCTGCGGCTGCGGCGTTCGGCGCGGAACCCATACCCGCCTCATTGGAATACAGGCCGCGTTTGATACCCTGCATCATGGTGGTCGAAATCAGACCGCCGAGGAAACCGCCTGCAGCCGAATCGAAGTTGAACGCGTTGGAGAAAATCTGACCGAACACGTCAGGAATCAGGGAAATATTGGTAGCAATGATGAAGAGTGCTATGACGAGATATAAAACCGCCATCAGCGGAACGATAATTTCCGCGGCTTTAGATACGCGACGGATACCGCCGAAGATAATCGGGGCAGTCAGAATGACCAGGGCGACACCGACATAGTGTTGATCCCAGCCCCATGCCGCTTTGGTGGTATCGGCGATGGTATTGGTCTGTACGGCTTCAAATACAAAGCCGAAACAGAAAATCAGGCTCAGGGCGAACAAAATGCCCAGCCATTTTTGTCCCAGGCCTTGAGTTATGTAGTAGGCAGGACCGCCGCGGAAGTGGTGGTTGTCGTAGTCCCGGACTTTAAAGAGTTGGGCCAGTGAAGATTCGACGAACGCCGAACTCATGCCGATTAAGGCAGTTACCCACATCCAGAATACCGCGCCCGGCCCGCCGAGTTTGATGGCAATCGCCACACCGGCGATGTTGCCTACGCCTACGCGGCTGGCCAAGCCGGTAACGAATGCTTGGAACGGTGTGATTCCGTGCGGATCATCACCTTGTTTGCGGCCGCCCAGCATTTCTTTGATACTGCGGCCGAAGAGGCGGAATTGTACAAAACCGGTGGTAATGGTGAAAAATAGGCCTGCGCCTAAAAGCATATATACCAATCCCGACCACATTGGGTCGTTGATGGCGTTTACCCAGCCGTGAAGCTGTTCGAAAAATTGATCCATACAAACCTTTCAGAGTTTCTGAATTTTCAGACGGCCTGTGTGTGAGGGCTGTCTGTAACTGGATGTATTCTAGCAGACTGTCAACAAACTGAAAAACGTTTACATATTCTTTTTTATATTATCTTTTTGATTATCATGGAATTTTATTATTATGGTGTAAAGGATTTATCGATTTGAATTCTGCCGTTTTACATATTTGAACAAAAAGGCCGTCTGAAAACAGAGTCTTGTTTTCAGACGGCCTTGATTTTATTTCAATGCGTTATTCGGGACGCATTTGCGGGAACAGAATCACGTCGCGGATGGTTTGCGAATCGGTCAGCAACATTACCAAGCGGTCGATGCCGATACCGCAACCGCCTGTCGGCGGCAGGCCGAATTCCATCGCGCGGATGTAGTCGGCATCGTAGTGCATAGCTTCGTCGTCGCCGGCGTCTTTTTGTGCCACTTGCGCTTTAAAGCGTTCGGCTTGGTCTTCCGGATCGTTCAACTCGGAATAGCCGTTTGCCAGCTCACGGCCGACAACGAAAAGCTCGAAGCGTTCGGTTAAACCCGGTTTGCTGTCGGATGCACGTGCCAATGGCGACACTTCGACAGGGTAGTCGATGATGAAAGTCGGGTTCCACAGTTTGCCCTCGGCGCAACCTTCAAATAGGGCCAGTTGCAGGCTGCCGATGCCGGGGGACGGCGGCAGGCTTTCGCCGTGCTTGACGATTTCTTTTTTCAGCCATTCTTCATCATTTAACTGCTCGTCGGTGTAGTGCGGATTGTATTTCTTGATGGCTTCGAGAATGGTCAGGCGCTCAAACTGGCTTTCCAAATCGACTTCTTTGCCGTTGTAGCTGATTTTTGCCGTGCCGTTCACCGCGCGGGAAGCGTTGCGGATGATGTCTTCCGCCATTTGCATCATGCGTTCGTAGTCGGAGAAGGCTTCGTAGAATTCAATCATGGTGAATTCGGGGTTGTGGCGCACGGACATGCCTTCGTTGCGGAAGCTGCGGTTGATTTCAAACACGCGTTCCAAACCGCCGACAACCAAGCGTTTCAGGTACAGCTCGGGCGCGATGCGCAGGTAGAGCGGGATGTCCAAAGCGTTGTGGTGGGTCACGAAGGGTTTCGCCGTCGCACCGCCAGGAATCGGGTGCATCATCGGGGTTTCAACTTCGAGATAATGCTCGTTCACCATGAAATTGCGCACGGATTGGATGATTTGGCTGCGTTTGATGAAGGTATTGCGCGATTCTTCGTTGGCAATCAAATCGACGTAGCGTTGACGGTATTTGGTTTCCTGATCGCTCAAGCCTTTGTGTTTGTCCGGCAGAGGGCGCAGGGATTTGGACAGCAGGCGGATGTTGGATACGCGCACGGTCAATTCACCGTGGTTGGTTTTGAACAAAGTGCCTTCCGCGCCGACGATGTCGCCCAAGTCCCAGTGGTTGAAGTCGTCTAAAACTTCTTGGCTCACGCCTTTGTTGTTCAGATAAAGCTGGATTTGACCGGTTACGTCTTGAATGGTGGCGAAGCTGGCTTTGCCCATTTGACGTTTGAGCATCATACGGCCGGCCACTTTGACGGGAATGCCTTGCGGGTCGAGTTCTTCTTTGCTGATTTCGCCGTATTGGGTATGCAGGTCGGCGGCAAAGCTGTCGCGTTTGAAATCGTTAGGGTAAGCGTTGCGTTCTTTGCGGATGTTGTGCAGTTTTTCGCGGCGCAGGGCGATGATTTGGTTTTCGTCCAACTGCGGCTCGATTTGAGGATTGTTTTGTTCGCTCATGGTGTTTTCCGGAAAAATAAGTCAGGCTGCCCATGTGTTCAGACGGCCTGAATAAAGTGAAAAATTGGCTCTATTTTACGCGATGTCGGTATTTTTTTCTATAAAGGCAGAAAGGCCGTCTGAAACCTGAAAAATCAGCTTCAGACGGCCTTTTGCTTCATGAAGGGCAGTATTGGCAGTTAGATATCGGTTTCCAAATAAACAACTTGAGTTTGCAGATATTCTTCCAAACCGTGTTTACCGTCGGCGCCGCCGATACCTGATTTTTTCCAACCGGCATGGAAGCCCTGCATGGCTTCGAAGTTTTCGCGGTTGATGTAGGTTTCGCCGAAACGCAGGCGGCGGGTTACATAAAACGCTTCATTCAGATTGGTGGTATAGACGGAGCTGGTCAGGCCGAACTCGCTGTCGTTTGCCAAAGCGATGACTTGGTCGAGCGTGTCGAAAGTGGCAACCGGCAGGACTGGGCCGAAGGTTTCTTCTTTCATGATGTCCATGCTGTTGTCGGTATCGGTCAGCAGGGTAGGTTCGAAGAAGTAGCCTTTGCCGTCGGCACGTTTGCCGCCGCAGACCAGTGTCGCACCTTGTTTGACGGCGCGTTCCACTTTTTCGGCAACGGCTTTGACGGCGCGCTCTTCAATCAGCGGGCCCATTTCCAGCGCGCCGGGTTCGGCTTCGGCCGGGTTGCCGTAGCGCACGCCTTTCATGGCTGTGGTCATTTTTTCGATAAACGCGTCTTTCAGGCTGCTGTGGACATACACGCGTTCGGCGCAGTTGCAGATTTGGCCGGTATTGCCCACGCGTGAAGCCAAGATGGATTTGACGGACAGATCCAAGTCGGCATCTTTCAGAACGATGGCAGGGGCTTTGCCGCCCAGTTCCAGTGAGACTTTGGTGATGTTGGCGGCGGCGGCTTCCATCACTTGGCGGCCGGCATCGACAGAACCAGTCAGGCTGACCATATCGACTTGCGGATGTGATGCCAAGGCATTGCCGATTTCTGCGCCCGGGCCGTTGACGACGTTGAATACGCCGGCAGGTAAGCCTGAAGCATGAACGATTTCAGCAAAGATGTGGCAGTTAATCGGGGTAACGCTGCTTGGTTTGACGACGATGGTATTGCCTGTTACCAAAGCCGGGCCCATTTTGCGGGCGATCAGGAAGAAGGGGAAATTCCACGGCAAAATGCCGGCGATTACGCCCAAAGGACGTTTGAACAATAAAATATTTTCGCGCGGGCGGTCGCTTTGGATGATTTCGCCTTCATAACGGCGCGCCCATTCGGCTTGATAATCGAGATAGTCGGCAGTGAACATGACTTCTATGCGTGCCAAGTCTTTGGTTTTGCCGCCTTCGGCGATAATGGTGTCGGTCAGCTCGTCGGCGCGTTCGCGTATGCCTTGGGCGATTTTGCGCAAGTATGCGCCGCGTTCAACGGCAGGCAAACGCTCCCATGCGGCTTGCGCCTCTCTGGCGGCGGCAACGGCACGGTCAACATTGGCTTTTCCGCCTTTAGGCTCACGCGCGATGACTTCTTCGGTTGCCGGATTCAATACATCGCGCCATGTACCGTTAAAATCGGTTTCAAAACGGCCGTTGATATACATAGACAGTTGTTTCATCAAACTTTCTCCTATTGTTGTAGTTGAATGTAGTTTTAGTCTATGCCTAAATTGTCTGGCATACAAGAGTATTTAGAGTGGGTTGACGGTAGGTATTTGGAAGTTTTTAGAAAAAGTTGATGGAAGGGGGAGTCGGGCTTGGTTGATTAAAGGTAGGTTGGTGCTGGTGTGATGCGTTGGGTAACGTTCATACGCGGCATTGGGACAAAGCCTGTATATGGCTTGATTTTGAAGATAGGGGAGGTATCGTATGGAGAAGGGTTTGATAAAGATGTAAAAAAACCTGCTTTTTTCAAAGCAGGTTTTTATATTTGGTGGGTCGTGAGCGATTCGAACGCTCGACCAACGGAT
Organism: Neisseria sp. HMSC078C12; assembly: GCF_001838065.1. Classification (NCBI taxonomy): domain Bacteria; kingdom Pseudomonadati; phylum Pseudomonadota; class Betaproteobacteria; order Neisseriales; family Neisseriaceae; genus Neisseria; species Neisseria sp. HMSC078C12. The sequence goes on from NZ_KV835621.1 coordinate 68,323, forward strand.
TAAAAGTCCGCTGCTCTACCGACTGAGCTAACGACCCGATAATCTGTGCATTATAGGGAGCTTGTTTCTTTTCGTCAACTGTTTTTTTGAAATTTTTTTCAAAAAACGTAAATCGGTTGTTATTTGGCGTTAATTCTCCCGTTTCCGAGTATTAATTATGTTATGATTTTCTAATCTGTCAGTTCTGATGGATATTTTTTAGACCAAAGGATATACAACATGAAAAAATTATTGATTGCTGCGATGATGGTGGCTGGTTTGGCTGCTTGTTCTCAAGAGGCGAAACAGGAAACTCAAGAAGCGGCTTCTGCCGTTGCTTCTGATGTAAATGCTGCTGCCGAACACGCGGCTTCTGCTGCTGATGCTGCTGCTTCCGAAGCTAAAGGCGCTGCTGAACAGGCTGTTTCTGACGCTAAAGAAGCCGGTGCCGATGCGAAGGAAACTGCGGAGAAAGCAATTTCCGATGCTAAAGAAACTACCGGTAAAGCCATCGATGGTGCTAAAGAAGCCAGCGACAAAGCTTTGGACGATGCAAAAGCTGCTGTGGGTGAAGCTAAAGACGCTGCCAAAGATGCGGCTAAAGATGCTTTGGGTAAAGCTGCCGATGCAACTCAAGAAGCTGCCGACAAATTGAAAGATGCTGCTAAATAAGCTGGTGTCCGATATTTGAAAAGGCCGTCTGAAAAATGTTTTTCAGACGGCCTTTTTGTATCGGCGGATTATTTTTTTTCTTGCTGACGCGTGTACACCAAAGAAGTCAGGATGGATGCACCCAGTGCGCCGAAGACGACGGACAGGGAAATGGAAATCGGGATATGTACCCAGTGCATAATCAGCATCTTGATACCGATAAAGCTCAATACGAAGGCCAAGCCGTATTTGAGGAAGATAAAGCGTTCGGCAAAATCCGCCAGCAAAAAGTACATGGCACGCAGGCCTAAGATGGCAAAAATGTTGGAGGTGAGGACGATGAACGGGTCGGTGGTGACGGCAAAAATAGCGGGAATGCTGTCCACGGCGAAGATGATGTCGCTCAATTCGATCATAATTAATACCAGTAAAAGCGGCGTAGCGATGCGTTTGCCGTTTTCAAGGGTAAAGAAATTTTCACCGTCAAACTGTGGGCTGGTCGGGATGACTTTTTTGAGCAGGGTCAGGATTTTGTTTTGGGAAAGGTCTTCCTCTTCTTCCGATTCGGGTTTCATCATGTGGATGCCGGTATAGAGCAGGAATGCGCCGAAAAGGTAGAGAATCCATTCAAATTGCTGTACCAGTGCCGCACCGATGAAGATCATGATGGCGCGTAGGACGATGGCGCCGAATACGCCATAGAGTAAGACGCGGTGTTGGAATTTGGGTTCAACTTTGAAGTAGCCGAAAATCATCAGGAAAACGAAGATGTTATCGACGGCAAGGGATTTTTCAAGCACATAGCCGGTGAAGAATTCGAGGATTTTTTCTTTGGCGACAACGGCCCCGTAAGCCGGGTTGCCCGCCAGTTCGAAATAGAGCCAGCCGGCAAACGCGCAGGATACGGCTACCCAAATGCCGCTCCAAGCGAGGGCTTCTTTAACGCTGACTTTGTGGGCACCGTTTTTTTTCAGCGACACCATATCGATGGCGATCATGATTAAGACGGCAATAAAGAAGATGCCGTAAAACATCGGCGAGCCGACGGACGGGTATTGGGTCATAAACAATCCTTGTGTGTGGGGGAAGGGTAAGGTTTACCAAGACAGGTAGAACATTGCTTTGGCAAAAAAGACGATAAACAGCATATGGCTGAATACGACGGCGTGTATGTATTTCGACCAGCCGACGGTGAGGGTATGCCGTGCCATTTTGACGACGGCGATGGCAAAATGTACCAAAATGCTTATTGCCAACAGGATTTTGATGCTCAGCATGATGCCGAAGGAGCTGTCGAATGGGTGGTGCAGTATCGGCAGGTAGCGGTTGTACACCATCACGATGCCGCTGATGAACAGGGTAATGACGACAGGCGGCATCACGCGGACGGCACGATGGGACATGGCACGTTCGACTTCGCGGCGCGATTCGCGCGAAACGCGGCCGGTGTGTAAAACGGAGAGGACCAGCATTTCGAAAAATACGCCGCCGACAAAGGCAATCGCGCAATAAACGTGGATGATGTGTGCCAGTGCGTAGATACTCATGACGGGTGTTTCCGGTAATTCAGACAAGTCGTCATTGTATCACTACCGAATGTGGTTGATGTATGCGCAATTTTATGCCAGATATATTAAAATTTATAAATATTCTTTTGGAATTGCCGTTTGTTTTTGCATTTAACCGTTCATCAAGAGCGTTATCTTAGTTTAATCTGTCTTTACTTATCAGAAAATATATTAATGAAAGGTTGTGCCATACTGTTCCATATACAGCTTAACCCCTGATGGAGAATCAAACCATGAAGAAAACTTTTGCAAAAACTGTGACCTTGATCATGCTGGCCGCTTCTTTGGGCGCGTGTGCCAATATGACTCAAACCCAACGCAACACTGCTGCTGGTGCGGTATTGGGCGGCGTGGCAGGTAATTTGATTGGTGGCGATACCGGCTCTACCTTGGGTGGTGCGGCTTTGGGTGGCGTTATCGGCAGTCAGGTTCATACCCGCTACTAATCCTTTATTCGGTTAAAAATAAAAAGGCCGTCTGAATGTTCAGACGGCCTTTTGTTTTACGGTTTATTCGTTGACGAACGTTACACCGGTCAGTTGCGATTGCAAAATGGCAGTGCGCAAGGCAGTCAGTGCTTTCGGACGGACAAAGTTGCGGCGATAAGCCAAAACGACACGGCGGTGCGGTGCAGTACCTTCAAACGGGATAATGCTGAAAAGCATATGGTCGTTTTCGGTCAATGCGGTAGCCGGCATGACGCTGATGGCCAGGCCGCTGGCAACCATGTGGCGGATGGTGTTGATGGAGCTGCCTTGCAGGGTATTGGTCAAGCCCTGGATTTTTTGCTTGGAAGCCAATTCGGAACAGCTTGCCAACACTTGGTCGCGCATACAGTTGCCTTCGGACAGCAGCAACACTTGTTCTTCGCTCAAAAGCTGAGGCGTAACGGCATCGAGTTCTTCAAAGTGATGTCCTTTGGGAACGATGACGAAGAAAGGTTCGTCATACAGAGGCTCGGTTACGATGCCCGGCTCTTGGAACGGTTCGGCAACGACGATTGCATCGACATCGCCGCGTTTGAGCGACTCGGTCAGGATGTGGGTATAGTTCTCTTCCAGCATCAGCGGCATTTTCGGCGCGGTTTCACGCAGCGCGGTAATGAGCTTGGGCAGAAGGTAGGGGGCAACGGTAAAAATCAGGCCGAGTTTGAACGCGCCTTCCAATTCGTTTTGCTCTTCATTGGCAAGGTGCTTGATGAGTTCTGCTTCTTCCAGAACCCGGCGGGCTTGGGCGACAATGCGCTCGCCCGCTTCGGTCGTGATGATGTCGTTGCTGCTACGGTCGAACAGGGATACCGACAGCTCTTCCTCCAGCTTTTTGATGGCGATGGAGAGGGTGGGCTGGCTGACAAAGCAGCGTCGTGCGGCACGTCCGAAGTGACGTTCTTGTGCGACGGCTACGATGTAACGCAATTCGGTCAAGGTCATGTGTTAAGCCTTTTTTTGTTCCGGCAGGGTGATGTTCAGCTCAAGAACGTCCAAGCCGTCTTGTTTCTCTTGGGAGATGCGGATGTCGTCCAATGATACGTTGACGTATTTGGACAGGACTTCCAGCAGCTCTTTGCGCAAGGTCGGCAGATAATCCGGAGCTTGGCCTTCTTGTGCGCGTTCTTGCGCGATGATGATTTGCAGGCGGTCGCGCGCGACGGTGGCGGTTTTCGGCTTTCTGCCGAACAGCATATCGAGCAGTGACATGTATTAACCTCCGAACAGTCGTTTTAAGAAACCTTTTTTCTCGGCTTCAAGGAAACGCATTTCGCGGTTTTCACCCAAGAGGCGGGCAATAACGTCTTTGTAGGCTTCGGCTGCGGCGGCATTGTCTTGGTGGATGACGGGTTCGCCGGCGTTGGAGGCCTGCAGGACGTTTTGTGATTCGGGAATCACGCCAATCAACGGGATGCGCAAGATGTCGCAGATGTCTTGTACCGACAGCATTTCGCCTTTGGCCACGCGCTCTGGGGAGTAGCGGGTAATCAGCAGGTGCTCTTTAACTGTGCCGCCTTGTTCGGCTTTGAGGGATTTGCTTTGCAAAATGCCTAAGATGCGGTCTGAGTCGCGGACGCTGGATACTTCCGGATTGGTGGTGATGATGGCTTCGTCGGCAAAGTAGAGCGCCATCAGTGCGCCTTGTTCGATACCGGCAGGGGAGTCGCAGATAATGAACTCGAAGCCCATTTTTTTGCTGGACAGCTCTTTCATCACTTTGTCGACGCCGTCGCGGGTCAACGCGTCTTTGTCGCGGGTTTGCGAGGCGGGCAGGATGTAGAGGTTTTCGCAGTTTTTGTCTTTAATCAGGGCTTGGTTGAGTGTGGCTTCGCCTTGGATGACGTTGATGAGGTCATACACGACGCGGCGTTCGCAACCCATAATCAGGTCGAGGTTGCGCAAACCGACGTCGAAGTCGATTACGGCGGTTTTGTGGCCGCGCAGGGCCAGGCCGGTTGCGATGCTGGCGCTGGTAGTGGTCTTGCCTACGCCGCCTTTACCTGAAGTTACTACGATGATTTTGGACACGATATTTCCTTTTTAAGTACTGATGTTTATTCGGCGTCGATTGCGCTGATAACCAGTCGGTTGTCTTGCAATGATACTTGTACGGGTTTTTTGTGCAGATGCTCGGGCAGGTCTTGCTCGAAGTTGCGGTAGATACCGGCAACGGAGACTAATTCGGCCTGCATGGAATGGATAAAGATGCGCGCGTTGGTATTGCCTTTTGCACCGGCCAACGCTCTGCCGCGCATGGGGGCGTAAATATGGATGTTGCCGTCGGCGATAAGTTCCGCACCTTGGCTGACGATGCCGGTAACGATGAGGTCGCCGTTTTCAGCGTAAACCTGCTGGCCGGTACGCACGGGCGTGCTGACCAATACGGTCGGATTGTTGATAACGGTGGCTTGTACGTCTTGCGGCTGCGGTGCTTGGCGCGGAGCAGATGCTGCCTGTGTGTCGGCTGCCTGGGTGGAGTTGCCTTGTTTGAAGACCAAGTGGTAACGCGCCGCCGCTGCCGCCCATGTGTCGCTGGTGTGGTGCAGCCCTAAAATTTGCATGCCGTAACGGGCAAACAGGGAAATCATGCCGCCCAAATCGATGGATTCGGGATGGTCGAAATCTTGTACGTCTAAAATGAAGGGAACGAATTCGTCTTGGGATTGGCCTGCCAGTTGGCGCAGGAATTCTTCCAATTCGGTTAGATCTGCGGTGTGCAGATGGATGGATAAGACGTCCAAACGTGACGTTTTTATGTCGAATGCGGGTTTCATTGTAATGAAATAATAAAATTTTTTAATGACGTAAGTTTACCGTGTAAATCTTGGCTATTCAATCTGTTTGGCCGTCTGAAACCAAAATATTTTGTTTGAACGTTTTTCAGCTGTATTTAGTGTGGTTTTTTGGTGTGAACGTAGGTTTCAGACGGCCTTGGGAAAGGGATAGCCGTGTGTGTCGATGTCGTCGGCGGCGGCCCACGGCGTGTGGATGAGGGTGGACGGCAGGTGCGCCAATTCGGGGAGGTAACTGCGGATGTAGCTGCCGTCGGGGTCGATTTGGTGCGAACGGTGGGCATAGCGGACGGTGGCCGTGTCTTGGGCGGCAAGGTGCCAGTTGGCTTGGTTGAGCGCAGGGTCGGTGCCGGTTTGGACGGAGGCTGTCCACGCGATGCCTTGGTTGGGGTCAAGGTTGAGCGCATGGCAGAAATAGTGGGCGCACAGCTGCTGGAGAACGGGGTGTAAGTGGCCGGTGGCTTCAAGGCTGCGGATGGAGGCGTCGATGACGGGTACGCCGGTTTGGCCGTGTCGCCAGTATTCGCGTACCGGAGCAGCATCGGTTGTTTCGGGCAGGCGGCGGTGGTAGGCAAGCTGGTAGCAGTAGTCGCGGAAAATAAGTTTGTCCAGCCACTCGAAATGTCGGTTTGCCAATCCTTCGGCGGCCAGCAGGCGCGGTGAAATGCAGCCTGCGGACAGGTAGGCATTGAGGAGGCTGGTGTTTTTTCGTGCCGGAAAATTTTGGGTAATCGGGTAGTGAACCAAATTCTGTTTGAACGCGTGCCATTGCGTTAAGGCTGCGGTTTCGCCGCCCTGTTGATAGGCAGGTAATACTGCGCCGGTATGGGCTGGAAACAGTGGAACGTTTTGTCCGGGTTGAACAGGCAATTCGGTTTCAGACGGCCTTTGTCCTGAATAAGCCTGCAACCATGCTTGTTTATAGGCGGCAAAATCGGTGTAGGGCAGGCCGTTGGCATCCATGAGGGGGGATTTGGCCAAAATGCCGCGGTCGTTGGCGTGTTGCAGGGCAATGCCTGCTCGGTCGAAATTGTGCCAGAGGTGGTTGTCTTGGCGGATTTCGGCTTCGGTGTAGGCTTCGTCTGTGATGACGGTATGGGCATTGAGCGCAGCAGCCAAGGGGAGGAGGTCTTCGTCGGAAGCGACGACATATAAAGGAATATGGTGCGCCGCCAGACGGGTATGCAGCTCTTGCGCGGCTTGATAATGGAACAGGCTTTGACGCGGATTGTGGTTTTCAGACGGCCTTTGGCTGACCCAGACGCAGGCGATGGGCAAACCGCTTGCAACGGCGGCATTAAGCGCGGCATTGTCGTGCAGGCGTAGGTTGCGGCGGAACCAGACAAGGACGTGAGCAGATTTCATGAGCATGTTCCGACGAAAAGGGGAGACCATTTTATCAGAATCGGCCTCATGTATCAGGCCGTCTGAAAAATCTTTTGGTTTGATTTCGCTATATAATTTTGGTTTTAGCAACGAGATGCAACCATGACCGAGCAAACCGTTTTGGCACTCATTACCTGCCAAACCTATCCCGAACCATCGGACAACCTGAAAACATTGGCGGCATGCTTGGAAAGCATGGGCGTGAAAACCGTATTTGATGCGTGGCAAAACCATCCGTCCGCGCCGTTTTTACTTCCTTTGTGCGCATGGGATTATGCCGCCGAACCCGAAGCCTTCCGCCAATGGCTGGAACAAGCCGAGCAGGCGGGGCAGCGTTTTATCAATCCGCCCGAGCTGATGGCTTGGAATATGGAAAAGACTTATTTGTGCGATTTGGCGGCGCGTGGCGCGCAAGTGATTCCCAGCATGTTCGTTCCCGCGCACAAAGACAAATTGGCCGATATTCTGAACCAACAAGGTTGGACGGAAGCGGTCATCAAGCCGGCATTTGGGCAGAGCGGCAAAGGCGTGGTTAAAGTTTGTGCGGACGCATTGGACGTGAACATGGCGGATTATCCGCAAGGCATGATTGTTCAACCGTATATCCGCGAAATCGAAACAGCAGGCGAAACATCGCTGGTGTTTTTCAACGGCGTATTCAGCCATGCCGTGCGCCGTCAGCCGCCACAAGGCGAATGGCGCGCCAACTCGGCCTATGGTGTGTCGGTATTCGGTATCGAGCCGCCCGAGTTTGTCATCCGTGCCGCGCAAGACGTACTGGCTGCTTTGCCGAAAATGCCGGTTTACGCCCGAGTGGACGGTACATTGGTCGGCGACACCTTCCTGCTCAATGAATTGGAACTCATCGAGCCCGCCCTGTATTTGCACACCAGCGAAGGCGCGCCGGAACGCTTTGCCCGAGTGTTGGCGCAGTTGCTTGGGCAACATTCATCAACCTGACTTTATCAATATAAATAGCAAGCCTCAGGCCGTCTGAAAACCATCTTTCAGACGGCCTGAGGCTTTTTTTAAACAAGATTTGCGTGTTTGTATTTTTCAATAATGTGCCATTTGTCGATTGTGTCATTTTAATTGTTGCAGTCTTAATTGATGGTTGGTTAACTTTCATTTGGCATTTTATCTCGGCCGCAGCCTTTATTTTTAGCGGATTGTAAACAATCTGACCGGTCTAAATAGATATCTTTTTAGGGTAAAACCTCAAAAATCTTTTTAAAAAGAAAGATATTGTCTTATTGAATATTCTGTGCTGAAATTACATGACACTACAAAAAGTAGTGCATAAAAAATAAAACAGACAAAGGAGAAAGCCATGCAATTGTTTTTAGACAATCTCAAAGCCTTTTTCGAAACCATCAGCGGCTGGGTCTGGGGACCTATTATGTTGATGCTGCTGGTCGGTACGGGCATTTTGCTGACCGTGTTGCTGAAAGGCTTGCAGTTCACCATGTTGGGTTATGCGCTGAAGCAGGCGTTTGTGCCGTCAAAGAAGCATGAAGACGGTGAAGACCACGAAGGCGATATTTCCCATTTTGCGGCGTTGATGACCGCTCTGTCTGCCACCATCGGCACGGGTAACATCGCCGGTGTGGCGACTGCGGTGGTAACCGGCGGCCCGGGCGCGGTATTTTGGATGTGGATGACCGCCATTTTCGGCATGGCCACTAAATACGGCGAGGGCGTGTTGGCGGTGAAATACCGCGTCACCAATTCTAAAGGCGAAATGTCCGGCGGCCCGATGTATTACATTGAAAAAGGCTTGGGCAAAAACTGGAAATGGATGGCCGTCGCATTTGCGCTGTTCGGCACATTCGCTTCCTTCGGTATCGGCAGCTCGGTGCAGTCCAACTCGGTTGCGCAGGCAGTACAAACCAGCTTTGGTGTCGAACCTGCCTACACCGGCGTGGCCTTGACCGTATTAACGGCCATCGTGCTTTTGGGCGGCATTAAGGGCATCGCCAAAGCCGCGTCCTTTATCGTGCCTGCCATGGCCGTGTTTTATGTAGTGGGCGGTATTTCCATTATTGTCGTGAATTCTGACGCGCTGATGCCCGCCGTCAAACTGATTTTCTCCGATGCGTTCAGCGCGCAGGCAGTGGCGGGCGGCGCTATCGGCACGGTAATCCGCTACGGCGTGGCACGTGGTGTGTTCTCCAATGAGGCAGGTATGGGTTCTGCGCCGATTGCCGCCGCTGCTGCGAAAACCGACCATCCCGTCCGTCAGGCTTTGGTTTCCATGACCGGTACGTTTTTGGACACCATCGTCGTTTGTTCGATTACCGGTATCGTGTTGGTCATGGGTCTGCTCGGCGCAGGCGGTGAGTTTGTTAAACCTGAATTGAGCGGCGCGGCGCTGACAACCGTCACTTTCCAAAAAATGCTGCCCGGTATCGGCGGCTGGATTGTCACCATCGGCCTGATTTTCTTTGCCTACTCAACCATTCTCGGCTGGTGTTATTACGGCGAGAAATGCGCGGTGTACGTTTTCGGCGAACGCTTTGCCGGACTGTACCGCGTGGGTTATGTTTCTTCCGTCATGCTGGGTACCGTGTTGAGCCTTGATTTGGTGTGGCTGGCTTCGGACACATTTAACGGCTTGATGGCCTTGCCCAACCTGATTGCGCTTTTGTTGATGGCTAAAGTCATCGTCAATGAAACGAGCGACTTCAAACAAAAAATCAAAAACGGCGAATTGCCGCATTAATATCTAAGGCCGTCTGAAACGGAATATTCAGACGGCCCGATGGATATCAGTTTGTTTTGAAAAAAGTCAGAGGAGGAGAAAAATGAAAGTGCTTGTTTTAGGTGCCGGAGTAGCAGGCGTATCTTCCGCGTGGTATCTGGCAGAGGCAGGACATGAAGTAACGGTCATCGACCGCGCCGAGGGCGTGGCGATGGAAACCAGTTTTGCCAATGCAGGCCAGCTCTCTTACGGCTATACCACGCCCTGGGCTGCACCTGGCATCCCGACCAAAGCGCTGAAATGGCTGTTTAAAAGCCATCCGCCTTTGCTGTTTCGCCCCGATGGCAGCCTGTATCAAATCGAATGGCTGTGGCAAATGCTGCAAAACTGCACGGCAGCGCGCTATCAAATCAATAAAGAGCGCATGGTCAGGATTTCCGAATACAGCCGTGAAATGTTCCGCCGTTTTGAAGCGCAAACCGGCATGAATTTTGAGGGGCGCAAAAAAGGGACGTTGCAGATTTTCCGTCAGGCTAAAGAAGTCAAAGCGGCAGAACAAGACATTGCCGTTTTGGAACGATACGGCGTGCCCTACCGCCGTCTGAAACCCGAAGAATGCGCAGAATTCGAGCCTGCGCTGGCGCGCGTTACCGCAAAAATTGCCGGCGGCCTGCATCTGCCTGCAGATGCGACCGGCGACTGCCACCTCTTCACTGAAAACCTATACAAATTGTGTCAGGAGAAGGGCGTACAGTTTCATTTCAACCAAACCATCCGCCGCATCGACCACAACGGGCTGCGCATCAAAGCCGTTGAAACCGAAACAGAACGGTTTGAAGCAGATGCCTTCGTCTGCGCGCTCGGCTGCTTTAGCAGGACTGTGTTGGCGCAGTTGGATCTCAATCTGCCCATTTATCCCGTCAAAGGCTATTCCTTGACCCTGCCGGTCACAAATTCCGACGGCGCACCGGTGTCCACCGTTTTAGATGAAAGCTACAAAGTCGCCATCACGCGCTTTGACAACAGAATCCGCGTCGGCGGCATGGCGGAATTGTCGGGCTACGAAATCAAACTGCCCGAAAAACGCCGCGAAACCTTGGCTTTGGTCGTCAACGACTTGTTCCCAGAAGGCGGTGATTTGAGTCAGGCATTGTTCTGGAGCGGCCTCCGACCGATGACGCCCGACAGCACGCCGTTAATCGGGCGCACCCGTTTTGAAAACCTGTTCCTGAATACAGGCCACGGCACTTTGGGCTGGACCATGTCGCTGGGTTCGGCAAAATTGACCGCCGATATCGTGAGCGGCAAAGACACCGAAATCCGCAGCGACGACTTGAGCCTGTCGCGCTATCAGGCTTAAGCTGGAAAGCGATAAGGTTAGCGGCATTTCAAACGTAAAGGCCGTCTGAAAACCATTTTTCAGACGGCCTTTTGTTTTAAAATCCGGGTATCCAATCAATAAAATAAATAATAACTATTATCATACGCATTAAAAAGTGTTAGTCTGAACCTGTCCCAGCTTTTAGCGCAGGTTTTCTCATGCCCGATTTTTCGATGTCCAATTTGGCCGTTGCCTTTTCCATCACGTTGGCTGCCGGTTTGTTTACCGTATTAGGCAGCGGTTTGGTGATGTTTTCCAAAACGCCCAATCCGCGCGTGTTGTCGTTTGGTTTGGCATTTGCCGGCGGTGCGATGGTGTATGTTTCCCTGACGGAGATTTTCAGTAAATCCAGCGAGGCGTTTGCTGAAATTTATGATAAAGACCACGCGTTTGCGGCGGCGACCATGGCATTTTTGGCCGGGATGGGCGGCATCGCGCTGATTGACCGCCTGGTGCCGAACCCGCATGAAACTTTAGATGCGCAAGACCCGTCGTTTCAAGAAAGCAAACGCCGCCATATCGCGCGAGTCGGCATGATGGCGGCGTTTGCGATTACGGCGCACAATTTCCCCGAAGGTTTGGCGACATTTTTTGCCACCTTGGAAAATCCGGCGGTCGGGATGCCTTTGGCCTTGGCGATTGCCATCCATAATATTCCGGAGGGCATTTCCATCGCCGCACCGGTTTATTTTGCCACCCGAAGCCGTAAGAAAACGGTATGGGCATGTCTGTTATCCGGCTTGGCTGAGCCTTTGGGGGCGGCTTTGGGCTATTTGGTTTTGCAGCCGTTTTTGTCGCCTGCCGTGTTTGGCTCGGTGTTCGGCGTGATAGCCGGCGTGATGGTGTTTTTGGCGTTGGACGAGCTGTTGCCGGCCGCCAAACGCTATTCAGACGGCCACGAAACCGTTTATGGCCTGACAACGGGCATGGCAGTGATTGCCGTCAGCCTGGTATTGTTCCATTTTTAAAACCCGTATGCCAAAGGCCGTCTGAAATGATTCAGACGGCCTTTTTGCGTTATAATCCGCACATCAAAAATAACCTTAATTTCACAAAGTTCCATCATGTTAGACAAATACAATCCAGCCGAAATCGAATCCAAACATTATCAAAACTGGGAAAAGCAGGGCTATTTCCAACCTGATATGGATTTGACCAAACCGTCTTTCTCCATCCAACTGCCGCCGCCCAACGTTACCGGCACGCTGCACATGGGCCATGCCTTCAACCAAACCATCATGGACGGCCTGACCCGCTACTACCGTATGAAAGGCTGCAACACCGCCTGGATTCCGGGCACAGACCACGCGGGCATCGCCACGCAAATCGTGGTCGAGCGCCAGCTTGCCGCGCAAAACGTGTCCCGTCATGACTTGGGCCGCGAAAAATTCTTGGAAAAAGTATGGGAATGGAAAGAAGTTTCCGGCGGCACGATTACCCAACAAATGCGCCGCGTGGGCTGTTCTGCCGACTGGACGCGCGAATATTTCACGATGGACGACGTGCGCGCCGAAACCGTGACCGAAGTGTTCGTGCGCCTGTATGAACAAGGCTTGATTTACCGCGGCAAACGCTTGGTGAACTGGGATCCGGTATTGGGTACCGCAGTGTCTGATTTGGAAGTGGAAAGCGTGGAAGAACAAGGCTCTATGTGGCACATCCGCTATCCGCTGGCCGACAATCCTGCCGAAGCCGTTATCGTGGCGACCACCCGTCCTGAAACGCTGCTGGGCGACGTGGCCGTTGCCGTCAATCCTGAAGACGAACGTTATACCCATTTAATCGGCAAAGAATTGATCCTGCCGCTGACCGGCCGTACTATCCCCGTGATTGCCGATGAATACGTTGAAAAAGACTTCGGCACCGGTTGCGTGAAAATCACGCCTGCGCACGACTTCAACGACTATGAAATCGGTAAACGCCACGACACGCGCCTGATTAATGTGTTTGACTTGGAAGCCAAAGTGTTGGCAAACGCCGAAGTGTTCAACTTCAAAGGCGAAGCGCAACAAGGCTTTGCCCTGCCTGAAAAATACGCAGGTTTAGACCGCTTTGCCGCGCGCAAACAAATGGTTGCCGATTTGCAGGAACAAGGCTTCTTGGTTGAAATCAAACCGCACACGCTGATGACGCCGAAAGGCGACCGTACCGGCTCAGTGATTGAGCCGATGCTGACCAGCCAATGGTTTGTCGCCATGTCCGCCACGCCAAACGGCGGCGAGCCTGACAGCGAATTCAAAGGCTTGAGCCTCGCCGACAAAGCCAAAAAAGCCGTCGACAGCGGCGCAGTGCGCTTTATCCCCGAAAACTGGGTCAATACCTACAACCAATGGATGAACAACATCCAAGACTGGTGTATCTCACGCCAACTGTGGTGGGGTCATCAAATCCCTGCATGGTACGACAACGAAGGCAATGTGTATGTTGCCCGCAATCAGGAAGAAGCCGAAAAACAAGCCGGCAAAACCGGTTTGACCCGCGAAGAAGACGTATTGGACACATGGTTCTCCTCCGCGCTTGTGCCATTTTCCACACTCGGCTGGCCGTCTGAAACCGACGAACTCAAATCCTTCCTGCCGTCCAATGTCTTGGTCACCGGCTACGAAATTATCTTCTTCTGGGTGGCGCGCATGATTATGATGACCACCCACTTCACCGGCAAAGTACCGTTTAAAGACGTGTACATCCACGGCATCGTGCGCGACCATGAAGGCAAAAAAATGTCCAAATCCGAAGGCAACGTCATCGACCCTGTGGATTTGATCGACGGCATCGACTTGGAAAAACTGCTGGTGAAACGCACGACCGGCCTGCGTAAACCTGAAACCGCGCCGAAAGTGGAAGAAGCCACGAAAAAACTCTTCCCCGAAGGCATTCCGAGCATGGGTGCGGACGCATTGCGCTTCACCATGGCAAGCTACGCCAGCTTGGGTCGCAGCGTGAACTTCGACTTCAAACGTGCCGAAGGTTACCGCAACTTCTGCAACAAATTGTGGAACGCCACCAACTTCGTGTTGATGAACACCGAAGACAAAGACTGCGGTCAAGACGAAATGCAGCCGTTGGCGTTTACCTTCGCCGACCAATGGATTATCGGCAAACTGCAACAAGCCGAAGTCGCCGTTGCCGAAGCCTTTGAAACCTACCGCTTCGACCTTGCCGCGCAAACGCTGTACGAATTCGTGTGGAACGAATATTGCGACTGGTACATCGAGCTGGCAAAAGTGCAAATCCAAACCGGCTGCCCGACAACCCAGCGCACCACACGCCGAACCCTCGTGCGCGTACTCGAAACCATCCTGCGCCTGCTGCACCCAATCATGCCGTTCATTACCGAAGAGCTGTGGCAGGTCGTTGCGCCTCTGGCGAATGCCAAAACCGCCGACAGCATCATGTTGGCCGCCTATCCGCAAGCCGATAAAGAACAAATCGTTCAGACGGCCTTCGACAAAATGGCCGCATTGAAAGACTTGGTGGAAGAAGTGCGCAAGCTGCGCGGCGAAATGGGTATCGCGCCAAACGTCAAAGCGCCGCTCTTCGTCGAAGGCAGCGCAGAACTCGAAGGCCTGCTCAAATACCTGCCGTCGCTGACTCGACTGACCGAAGCCAAGCTGGTGGACAGCCTGCCCGAAGCAGACGACGCACCTGTCGCCGTCTGCAACGGCGCGCGCCTGATGCTGAAAGTCGAAATCGACAAAGCCGCCGAAACCGCCCGTTTGAGCAAAGAAGCCGAGAAGCTGCAAAAAGCCTTGGACAAACTCAACGCCAAACTCTCCAAACCCGGCTACACCGAAAAAGCCCCGGCGCATTTGGTGGAAAAAGACAAAGCCGATTTGGCGGAATTGGAAGACAAAATGGCGAAAGTTCAAACTCAGTTGGCGAAGTTGAAAGACTGATTTTGATTGAATAGACAAGGCCGTCTGAAGAATGTTTTTTCAGACGGCCTTTTTCTTTTTCTCAATCCATCAAATTCAATCAAACCAAACAATCTGACTTTCATCCACGCTGATGCGGATTTCCTGTCCGGTTGGCAGTTTGTCCGTATCGTGGTCGGCGTGGGGGTACCAAATCAAATCGCCGTATTGCGGATGGGCGAGGGTGAGGCGTGTGCCTTCGGCGAGTGGGACGGCTTCGCTGATGCGGACGGCCGTGCCGTTCGGGTCAAATCGGATGGCGTGTTGGGGGATGTAGCGTGTGTCGTCGGTGTTGGCCAAACCGAGCAGCAGGGCGGCTTGGGCGTTGACGGGGCGGCGGATAAGGGTTTCCGGCGTGCCGTGTTGGAGGATGCGGCCTTCGTGCATGATGGCGATGGTGTCGGCCATGGTGCAGGCTTCCTCGGCGGAGTGGGTCACGAGGATGGCGGGGATGTTTTGGCTGTGGATGCGTTCGGCGGTCAGGGTGCGCAGGTGGCGGCGCAGGTGGGTGTCGAGGCTGGAGAAGGCTTCGTCCAAGAGCAACAGCGACGGGCGCGTGATTAGGGCGCGCGCGAGGGCGAGGCGTTGCTGTTCTCCGCCGGAGAGGCTTTCGGGTTTGCGTTGCGCTTCGTGTTCTAAACCGATGTCGCACAAGGCCTGCATGGATTGTTCTTCGATTTCGGCTTTGGGCAGACGGCGCATTTTGAGGCCGAAGCCGACGTTGTCGAGGGCGGACAAATGCGGCAAAAGGGCGTAGTCTTGAAACATCAGCGAGATATTGCGTTTTTCAGACGGCATGTCGGTGATGTTGTCGCCGTTGAGCCAGACTTCGCCGCTGTCGGGACGCACCAGGCCGACGATGGTTTTGAGCAGGGTGGATTTGCCGCAGCCGGAGCGGCCGAGTACGGCGAGGATTTCGCCTGCTTCGACGTTTAGGTTGATGTCTTGGGCAACAGTTTTGCTGCCGAAGCGTTTGTTGATGTTTTTGAGTTGCAACATGGTTTCAGACGGCCTTTAAAAATGGGGTCGGCAACGGATGCTGTCGAGCCATGCGGACAGCGGATGTTTGAGGTCTATCAGGCCGTATCGACGGCAGGCTTCAAGCGTAACCAGCTGGGCATCGTGCATCATGTGTCCGCCCAACATGGCATCAAGCAGGGTGGGGATGTCCATCAGTTCAAAACCGGCAACTTCGCCGTCTTGGTTGGCGGGTTGGAAGTCTTCGGGCAGGATAATGTCGAAGATATGCAGGATTTCGTTGTGGACACCGCGGTTAACGGGGCGCAAACTATATATTTGGGCGGTCGGTCGGATATGGGGGGTTAACGAAGCGGGAATGCCTGCTTCTTCTTCACCTTCGCGGCAGACGGCTTCAGACGGCCTCTCGCCGCTGCTGATGCCGCCGCCGGTCAGGTTGTCGAGTTTGTTTGGATCGACGGCTTTGTGCGGACTGCGGCGGCCGATCCAAAAGCGCAGACTGTTTTCTGTTTCGACCAATCCGTTCAAATGCACTGCCTGACTCATCAGGCCGAACGGACGGAAGGCGGCGCGTTCGAGTGCGCATAAAGGCTTGCCCGACTGGTCGCAGATGTCGAACTTTTCACCGCGCCAACCTTTGAGCCAACCGCACTCGCGCCATTGTTGCGCCAGCGTTTGCAAACTGTCGCCCATTTTTGCCCAGCCGTCGGTTTCCAGATTCAGGCCGTCTGAAAGGGTTGACTGCCTGCCTGTCCAATCTTGTCCGAGGCGTTCGCGCCATAACGGATTCAGACGACCTAAAGGCAGGCCGTTGAGATACAGAATGCACCAATCGTCGGATGCGCCATAGCTGGTTTGCGCCCAATCCCACAATGCATCGTGGACATCGGACGCGAATACCTGTTCAAAGCGGAAAGACTGAGACACGGCACATCCTCCAAAAGAACTAAAGATACGTTGATTTTAGCCGTTTACGGCGAATTTGCAAAACAACCGCGCCACCCGAAAACCGCTATAATAGAGTAAACCATCCGAAACGAGCACATCATGAGCGAATTGAGCGAAATCCTCGCCTATAACCAACATTTCGTCGAAACAGGCGAATACGAAAAATACTTTACCAACAAATACCCCGGCCGCGAGCTGGCCATTCTTTCCTGCATGGACGCACGCATTATCGAATTGCTGCCTAATGCTTTAGGCTTGAAAAACGGCGATGCCAAGCTCATCAAAAACGCCGGCGCGCTGGTGACGCACCCTTGGGGTTCCGTAATGCGCAGTTTGTTGGTGGCCGTATTTGAACTCAAAGTCAAAGAAATCATGGTCATTGCCCACCACGACTGCGGTATGCGCGGATTACACGCCGAAGAGTTCCTCCAACGCGTACACGACAGCAATATCCCTGACGACCGCATCGAAACCCTGCGCAACGCCGGTATCGATTTGGACGGCTGGCTGACCGGTTTTGACAACGTTGAAGACAGTGTGCGCCATACCGTCGAGCTGATTCGCAAACATCCGCTGATGCCCGACAACATCGCCGTCCACGGCCTGGTCATCCACCCGACCACAGGCAAGCTCAATCTGATTGTTGACGGCAGCCTGCCTGCTTCAGACGGCCAAAACATCTAACGCAGACACTACCCAAAATGAAAAACATCGGATTATTCGGCGGCACGTTTGACCCCATTCACAACGGCCACCTCCACATCGCCCGCGCCTTCGCCGACGAAATCGGTTTGGACCTCGTCGTCTTCCTGCCGGCAGGCGACCCGTACCACAAAGACAGCACGCGCACGCCGGCACAAGAGCGCCTCAATATGGTTGAACTCGCCATCGCCGACGAGCCGAAATTCGCCGCCAGCGACTGCGACATCGTCCGCGACGGCGCAACTTATACGTTTGACACCGTCCAAATCTTCCGCCAGCAGTTTCCCGGCGCGCAACTGTGGTGGCTGATGGGCAGCGACAGCCTGATGCAGCTGCACACATGGAAAAAATGGCAAACCCTCGTGCGTCAGACCCATATCGCCGTCGCCATGCGCCAGGGCGACAACCTCAACAAAACCCCGCGCGAATTGCACGCATGGCTCGGAGAAGCCCTGCAAAACGGCAGCGTCCGCATCCTCAACGCGCCACTGCACAACACCAGCTCCACCCAAATCCGTGCCAATCTCGCCAAAACGCACCATTCAGACGGCCTGCCTCAACCCGTCGCCCAATACATCCGCCAACACAAGCTCTATGAAAAATAGCGTTTATTCAGGCAGATAAGCTATAATGCCGTCTGAAAACATTTCAACTAGGAAAATAATGAACGAACAAGAATTGCAAGACCTGCAAAAAATGGTCGAAGTGGCTGTAAACGCCCTCGAAGACATTAAAGCCAAAGACATCTCCGTTTTGGAAACCCAAGACAAAACCTCCCTGTTCGCCCGCATGATTATTGCCAGCGGCGACAGCACACGCCAAGTTAAAGCATTGGCGAACAACGTTGCCGTCGATTTGAAAGAAGCCGGTTTTGAAATCCTCAGCACCGAAGGCGACAGTGGCGAATGGACGCTCGTCGACGCAGGCGACCTCGTTGTCCACGTTATGCTCCCTGCCGTGCGCGACTTCTACGACATCGACACCTTGTGGGGCGGAGAAAAACCGAGTTTCCATGCCGGTATGCAAAAACCTTGGCACGCCGCCGACTAAAACGGTTTATCCATACAAAGGCCGTCTGAAACTTGAAAGCAAGCAAGTTTCAGACGGCCTTTTGCTATAATTCCATTCTTTTCACATTATTTAATTCATTGCACCATCATGCCGCATCCCGATTTCGCCCAAACCCTCTCCAAAGACCGCCATTTCCTGCAATCCGCCTTTAAAAACCCAAAAAAATACGGCGGCTTGGCCAAGGTTGAGGAAAAATACAAAAAATCGCACGATCTTTATCTGCAACGCCTGTCCAAACTGCCCAAGCCTGAATTCGACAACACGCTGCCCGTTCACGAAAAGCTCGACGAAATCAAAAAAGCCATTGCCGAAAATCAGGTAACGATTATCTGCGGCGAAACCGGTTCGGGCAAAACCACGCAGTTGCCCAAGATTTGTTTGGAACTCGGACGTGGGGCGGCGGGTTTGATCGGGCATACCCAGCCGCGCCGTTTGGCCGCGCGTTCGGTGGCAGAGCGGATTGCCGAAGAGCTGAAATCGGAAATCGGCAGCGCGGTCGGCTATAAAGTGCGCTTCACCGACCATACTTCGCGCGATGCCTGCGTCAAGCTGATGACCGACGGTATCCTGCTGGCGGAAACCCAGACCGACCGTTACCTCGCCACCTACGACACGATTATCATCGACGAAGCGCACGAACGCAGCCTGAACATCGACTTCCTCTTGGGCTATTTGAAACAACTGCTGCCGCGCCGCCCCGACTTGAAAGTCATCATCACTTCGGCCACGATAGACGCAGAACGCTTCTCCCAACACTTCAACGGCGCGCCCGTGCTGGAAGTGAGCGGGCGCACCTAT
Source organism: Neisseria sp. HMSC078C12 (assembly GCF_001838065.1). Classification (NCBI taxonomy): domain Bacteria; kingdom Pseudomonadati; phylum Pseudomonadota; class Betaproteobacteria; order Neisseriales; family Neisseriaceae; genus Neisseria; species Neisseria sp. HMSC078C12. The sequence goes on from NZ_KV835621.1 coordinate 87,680, forward strand.
CCCGTCGAAATCCTCTACCGCCCGCTGACCAGCAAAGACGAAGACGACGCGGAAGTAGAGCTGACCGACGCGATTGTCGATGCGGCGGACGAATTGGCGCGACACGGCGAAGGCGATATTTTGGTGTTCCTGCCGGGCGAACGCGAAATCCGCGAAGCCGCCGAAGCCCTGCGCAAATCCACGCTGCGCCGCAACGACGAAATCCTGCCCCTGTTCGCGCGCCTGTCGCACGCCGAGCAGCACAAAATCTTCCACCCCTCAGGCGTAAAACGCCGCATCGTACTGGCAACCAACGTCGCCGAAACCTCGCTCACCGTGCCGGGCATCAAATACGTCATCGACACCGGCCTCGCGCGCGTCAAACGCTATTCCGCACGGGCGAAAGTGGAGCAGCTTCATGTAGAAAAAATCTCCCAAGCCGCTGCCCGCCAACGCTCCGGCCGCTGCGGCCGCATTTCCGCAGGCGTATGTATCCGACTGTTTTCAGAAGAAGATTTCAATAGCCGCCCCGAATTCACCGACCCCGAAATCGTCCGCAGCAACCTCGCCGCCGTCATCCTGCGCATGGCATCGCTGAACCTGGGCGACGTAGCGGCATTCCCATTTTTAGAAATGCCCGATTCGCGGTATATCAATGACGGTTTTCAGGTATTGCTGGAATTGGGGGCGGTGGAAGGAAATTTTGAGTAGTTTCCAGATGGCTTGAATATATCCTCTAAAAATATAATGTAATCTGAAAAATAAACTAATGTAGTAATCATATATTAGTTTTAAATCTAACCTTATACTTTATTCAAGGGAAAAAGAAAAATGATAAATTATGCAAAACAAATCAAACAACAGGTGGAAAGGAGAAACATTGAATTTCTGGTACATTTCACACATATCAATAATGTAGCTAGTATTTTGGAACATGGAATTATGCCTCGTTTAGAAACAGAACAGCTTAACCAGTCTCTAGAAGAAAGAGAATTTGTTTTTCCTGATGATTTTCGCGCTGATGGGAAAAATGCTTCCTGTTTAAGTATTATGTTTCCCAATAATGAAATGTTGTGGCACAAACGGCAAAAATATCCTGATGAAAATTGGGTATTTTTACTACTTAAACCAGATGTCTTGTGGGAATGTGATTGCGCCTTTTATCCGACCAACGCTGCCTCTACGGGAGTGCGCCAGCAACCCGTAGAAAACTTTAAAACTGCTATTGCTTTTGAAGCTATGTTTGCAGATCTAGTTGTTAAAGAAACGCGTAATGGTAGACAAGAAATTCCTCGTATTGAACTAAAATCGTATCTACCAACCGATGTTCAGGCGGAAATTTTAGTTTTTAATACGATTGCCCCCAGTTATATTACTGCTTGTTATTTTCATTGGAATTTAGGGGATATGGATTCACTTAATGCTTGCAATTATCCTAATCTTGCTCTCTTTCCCAATGCAGAATGGGTCAAAAATAAAACTAAGCATATATTTTATAATTTTAGAGAACAGGTAAATTGGAGATAAACATGGCGCAAAGACCTATTTATATTCCCCAAACTAAAGGAGATTATTTAGTCCAAACAGATATGTTGGATTTTAAATGGTTTCCAGGTATGGCAATTTCACAAAAGCAAAAATCTATTCGTTCATTACATGAGGCAGCATTAGAAAAACACAAAAATTTGGATCAAATTTTAGAAATTTCTAGTAAATCAGAAACTTCATTAGGTATAGCTTTGAGTGCTTTTAATTTGATGGTTATGAATGCAACTGGAAAAGGGATTGCCAGTGTGGAATGTGTATTCCAAAGCAGTAAAGTTTTTGAAGGAAATAAGCAATTTTTGGATTTGTTGAAAGTGTCATCTCTTGAAGCGAAAAAAGACCCTCGTTTGAAAGAATCAGGTAGATTGATTGCGTTTCGTCCTAATGGGAAAAAAGATAAAGAGTGGGGATTAAATCCAATTACAGCGTATTACGATTGGGTATATATAAATGCTTTAAAACAGCATGAAGAATATCATGAAGAATTACTATCTTATGATGCCTTTAGCGATATTGAGTTTAATCCCAAAAAATCTATTAATTGCCAAGCCTATTCAGTTGCTCTGTTTTGTGCCTTGTCTAAGCGCGGTATTTTGTGTGAGGCTTTGTCATCGCAGCAGAAATTTTTATCTATTTATTATGAATTTAAGGTTGAAAACGCAGCTTCTACATTAGGATTATAGTTAAATTATAAACTGGAGTAAGGTTTCATAAAACTCTGATGGTATCTAGCTCTATAAAATGCAAAACAACTAATAAAAAAGGTTGTTGAACAATATATTAAATGTTCTATTTCTTAAGTAGTTTGAAAGTCTGTATCTCCCCAAAGGATATCAAAATTTGGGATCATAGAGGTTATCTGAAAATAACCTAACTATTCATTAACAAACTATATAAACCATTTTCAGACGACCTCGTCTTTAAAAAACAAACTGTAAATAGATAGCCGCTGAAGAATACCGTTGCCGAGTGCCCAAACCCAGCCTGCAACTTTTATTGTGAAATATTAATGATGAAAAAATCTTTCCTCACGCTTGTTCTATATTCGTCTTTGCTGACTGCCAGCGAAATTGCCTATCGCTTTGTATTCGGGATTGAAACCCTGCCGGCGGCGAAAATGGCGGAAACGTTTGCGCTGACATTTGTGATTGCTGCGCTGTATCTGTTTGCGCGTTATAAGGCGACGCGTTTGTTGATTGCGGTGTTTTTCGCGTTCAGCATTATTGCCAATAATGTGCATTATGCGGTTTATCAAAGCTGGATGACGGGCATTAATTATTGGCTGATGCTGAAAGAGGTTACAGAAGTCGGCAGCGCGGGCGCGTCGATGTTGGATAAGTTGTGGCTGCCTGTGTTGTGGGGCGTGTTGGAAGTCGTGTTGTTTTGCAGCCTTGCCAAGTTCCGCCGTAAGACGCATTTTGCCGCCGATATTTTGTTTATTGCGGCAATGTTGCTGATTTTTGGACGTTCATTCAGTACGACGCAGGAACACGGTATTTCGCCCAAACCGACATACAGCCGTATCAAAGCCAATTATTTCAGCTTCGGCTATTTTGTCGGGCGTGTATTGCCGTATCAGTTGTTTGATTTAAGCAAGATTCCTGTGTTCAAACAGCCTGTGCCAAGCAAAATCGGGCAGGGCAGTGTTCAAAATATCGTCCTGATTATGGGCGAAAGCGAAAGCGCGGCGCATTTGAAACTGTTTGGCTACGGACGCGAAACTTCGCCGTTTTTAACCCAGCTGTCGCAAGCCGACTTTAAGCCGATTGTGAAGCAAAGCTATTCCGCCGCTTTGATGACGGCTGTGTCCCTGCCCAGCTTTTTCAATGCCATACCGCATGCTAATGGCTACGAGCAAATCAGCAGCGGCGATACCAATATGTTCCGCCTTGCCAAAGAGCAGGGCTATGAAACGTATTTTTACAGCGCGCAGGCGGAAAACGAGATGGCGATTTTGAACTTAATCGGTAAAAAGTGGATAGACCATCTGATTCAGCCGACGCAGCTGGGCTACGGCAACGGCGACAATATGCCTGATGAGAAGCTGCTGCCGCTGTTTGACAAAATCAATTTGCAGCAGGGCAAGCATTTTATCGTGTTGCACCAACGCGGTTCGCACGTCCCATACGGTGCATTGTTGCAGCCTCAAGATAAAGTATTCGGCGAAGCCAATATTGTGGATAAGTACGACAACACCATCCACAAAACCGACCAAATGATTCAAACCGTATTCGAGCAGCTGCAAAAGCAGCCTGACGGCAACTGGCTGTTTGCCTATACCTCCGATCATGGCCAGTATGTACGCCAAGATACCTACAATCAAGGCACGGTGCAGCCCGACAGCTATCTCGTACCGCTGGTGTTGTACAGCCCGGATAAGGCCGTGCAACAGGCTGCCAACCAGGCTTTTGCGCCTTGCGAGATTGCCTTCCATCAGCAGCTTTCAACGTTTCTGATTCACACGCTGGGCTATGATATGCCGGTTTCAGGTTGTAGCGAAGGCTCGGTAACGGGCAATTTGATTACAGGCGATGCAGGCAGCTTGAACATTCGCGACGGCAAGGCGGAATATGTTTATCCGCAATAAGCGGCGTGCTAACCAATAAAGACAAATTTAGATGATGTCGGGGAAGATGCCCGACCGACAAGACTATGCAAAATATGAAAAACCAAGTACGCGGATCAGGCATGGATGCACGATCCAACCCAGCCAATGTTTCAGACGGCCTGCAAAACAGTTCGGGCCATATCGGTGCCAATACGCGCTACCGCCTGACCAAACTCGGCGAACAAATGGCGCGCCTGCCCATCGACCCGAAAATCGCGCGCATTTTGCTGGCGGCGAAGAAGCACGACTGCATGGCGGAAATATTGGTGATTGCGTCCGCGCTGTCGATTCAAGACCCGCGCGAGCGGCCTTTGGAAGCGCGCGATGCCGCCTCCAAGGCGCATGAACGCTTTACCGACAAGCAATCCGATTTCCTTGCCTATCTGAATATTTGGGACAGCTTCCAGCGCGAGCGTGATAAAGGCTTGTCCAACAAGCAGCTGGTGCAATGGTGCCGCCAATATTTCCTGTCGCACCTGCGGATGCGCGAATGGCGTGAGCTGCACCACCAGCTTGCCCAAACCGCGATTGAAATGGGTTTGACCACCAAAGAAGCCGCGTTTAGACAACCTCCTTCCCAAGAACAATTAAGGCCGTCTGAAAGCCAAGGCGACCAAGATTTGGCGGCAAAGCTCAAACAAAAACAACTGGATAAGAAACAACACCGCGCCCAAATCCGTGCCGCCAAAGAAGCGGGCTACGAACAAATCCACCGCGCCCTGCTGACCGGCCTTATCGCCAACGTCGGCATGAAATCGCCCGATGGCAACGACTACACCGGCGCGCGCGGCAGCCGCTTCCACCTTTTTCCCGCCTCCGCCCTGTTCAAAGCCAAACCCAAATGGGTGATGGCGGCAGAATTGGTTGAAACCACGCGCCTTTACGCGCGCGACGTCGCCGTTATCCAGCCCGAATGGATCGAGCAGGAAGCGCCGCACCTCGTCCGCTACCACTATTTCGAGCCGCACTGGGAACAAAAACGCGGCGAAGTCGTCGCCAGCGAACGCGTGACGCTTTACGGCCTGACCGTATTGCCGCGCCGCCCCGTGTCTTACGGCAAAGTTGCGCCCGAAGAAGCGCGCGAAATCTTTATCCGAGGCGCATTGGTGGCGCAGGAAAGCAATCTTCAGACGGCCTTTTTTGTTCACAATAAAAAGCTGATTAAAGAAATTACCGAACTCGAACACAAATCGCGCAAGCAAGACGTATTGGTTGATGACGAAGCTCTGTTTGCGTTTTATAACGAACGGCTGCCCGAGCTGGTGTGGAAAGACGCGAAAGGTGGCGTTTGGGGAAGCGAAGAGGGCGGACAAACCCAGTCGGACAAGACAGCCGATCAAAACGGACAAGCAAACCAGCGCAACGCAGGGAGTGTGGCGCAAGCCGCGCACGCAGATACCAAAGATACGGACAACCGCGAGCGCGACCCGAGTTCACATACCCGACAAAATGTTTCAGACGACCCCAAACCTAAAAAGCAGTCAGCATCTCAAAAAGGCCGTCTGAAACCATTGCCCCTTGCCGATATCCGTACCTTTGAAGCCTGGCTCAAAACCGCCGAGCGCGACAATCCGCGCCTGCTGTTCCTCAGCCGCGACGATCTGATGCAACACGCTGCCGCGCACATTACCGAAGAGCAGTTCCCCAAATTCTGGCAAACCGCAGACGGTAAGTTCAAGCTTTCCTACCGCTTCGAGCCGCACCATCCGCTCGACGGCGTGACCATGACCGTGCCGCTGACCGTCCTCAACCGCCTGCACGCGCCGTCGCTTGAATGGCTGGTGCCCGGTATGTTGCGCGAAAAAATCCAGCTGCTGATTAAAGCACTGCCGAAGCAAATCCGCCGCATTTGCGTGCCCGTACCCGATTTCATCATCAAATTTCTCGAAAGCAATCCCGACCGCCAAGCGGCCATCATTCCCCAGTTGGCGCACTTTATCGCCAAAAGCGCCGGCGATATGCGGATTCTCGAGCAAATCGACCAAGACGCATGGACGGCGCAAGAATTGCCCGAACACTGCTATCTGAATCTGCGCATTATCGACGACGGCGGACAAGAGCTTGCCGGCGGCCGCAAACTGTACGAATTGCAACAACAGCTCGGCCAAGCCGCCGCCGTCACCTTCCGCGACAACACCCAAGAATTTGAGCGCGACAACGTGACCACATGGGACATCGGCACCCTGCCCGAATCCATCAAATTCGCACGTGGCAAACAACAGCTTACCGGCTATCTCGGCCTGCAAAAAGAAAAAGACGGCCGCATCGCCCTGCGCCTGTTCGACACGTCTGCCGCCGCCGCACAAGCCCACCGATTAGGCGTGATCGAACTCATGAAACTACAACTAAAAGAACAAGTTAAAGACCTTAACAAAGGCATCCAAGGCTTCACCCAAGCCGCCATGCTGCTCAAACACATCAACGCCGACACCCTGCGCGACGACCTCACCCAAGCCGTCTGCGACCGCGCCTTTATCGGCGAAGACGAGCTGCCGCGCAACGAAAAAGCCTTCAAAGAACAAATCAAACGCGCCCGCAGCCGCCTGCCCGCCGTCAAAGAAGCCCTCAGTCGTTACCTGCAGGAAACCGCCGCCGCCTATGCCGAACTCAACGGCAAACTCGGCAAACACCCGCTTACACACCTTCTGCGTCAACGCCTGCAAACCCTACTTGCCCCCGGCTTCGCCACCCGCACCCCGTGGGCACAATGGCCGCGCCTGCCCATCTACCTCAAAGCCATGACCCTGCGCCTCGAAAAATACAGCAGCAATCCCGCCCGCGACGCAGCCCGTGAGGCCGATATTCAAGAGCTGGAACAAATGTGGAAGGATAAGGTACAATCACTTTTGAAACAAAATCAACTCTTTTCAAACGATCTAAAGATGTTTAAATGGCAAATAGAAGAACTACGTGTGTCATTATTTGCTCAGGAGTTAAAAACGCCTAGTTCTGTGTCGATAAAGAGATTGATTAAGGAGTGGGCAACTATATTAAAAAATTAGTTGTATTAAGTTATATATCAACATTTTAACTATATGAAGGAGTATATGTATGTGCGAAAGGTTACAAAATTTAGATGAAAAATTTAATAAAGTTTTAAGTTTCTTAAAAAAAGAACCTAGTCTCTTATCCTCAAGAGGCTTAGATTTAGATAAAGACGAGGATATTAAAAAGCTAAAAGACAAATTTGAATCTCAACGCAATAAAACAGTATTGATCACTACCCCAACAACGGTTTCTGATGCTGCTGTACTCAAAATCTTAGCTAAAAGTCAAGGATATGATTGCGAAAAACTCGAAACTATTCAAGAAGAGCATAAACTAGCTATGGCAGCAGAAAATAAGGTAGGAGAACTATTAGAAATGTATATAGCAGAAAAGCTAGAACCAAAAGGTTGGATTTGGTGTTCAGGTAGTTTTGTTAAAGCCATTGATTTTATTTGCCCTCATGATGAGAATTCTTGGGACTATTTACAAATTAAAAATCGCGATAATACAGAAAACTCATCTTCATCTAAAATTAGAGATGGTAGTGAAATTCAAAAATGGTTTCGTTTATACTCCAAAAAAGGTACCACCAATTGGGATAAATTCCCTGTAAGTGGAGAAGGGTTAGACAAAGTATTAAATGAAGAGGATTTCTTAAAATTTGTTGAAAAAACTATTAAGCATAACAATGCTGAATAACTTATTTAAATGCTAGTTTCCAATTGTTCTCATTAGTGAACTTATACCTTGAATATGGGAAATCTGGTAATTCTCGAATTTCCTCTTTGTTATAATGCTTGATTATTATATTTGCTATAGCTAACCCTAAACCACATGGGACGGCATTGCCAATCTGTTTATACTGATCGGCAATGCCACCCGAAAATTTCCAGTCATCTGGGAATTGTTGAATCCTTGCATATTCGGCAATACTTAGTGGTCTATCTTCTAGAGGATGAGCTAAATCAGTTGCCGGCATAGTTGGACTTGTTACTAATGTAGGGCTTGGTTTGTTCCAATCTAAGCGTCGTAAGAAACCAGTTTTTCCTCCTCCTAATTCATAAGCTTTTCCTAAAGCCTCTTTCTGTAAATCTTCAGGTAGATTTCTCCAGTTTTCACCTGGATTCAGCATTCGGTAGTATTTCAGCCGTTTTTCAGGAAATTTGGCACATAATTGATTTTTTTCTTTGGGAATCCCTGTAATTGCATGTTTCAAAGTTACCCAACATGGCAACCCTAAACGTTCTACTTGTGTATGTGTCGGTTCCAAATATGGTACTTTTGACTCTAATGAAGCGATAATTACAACTCGTTCACGTATTTGTGGAACACCAAAGTTTGCAGTATTGTAAAGATTAAAAGAAACATAATAACCATGAGTATTTAATTCCTTTAGAATATAATCCAAAGCGGAACCTTTTTCTGGATTTATAGAAGAAGGACTATATGGAGCAGATAATAATCCCCTCACATTCTCTATTACGATATATTTGGGCTTTAAATTTGTTGCAATTTTTAAGAAATGCAGAAATACATTACCTCTTTCATCTTCAAAAGAGCGTCTAGATCCTGCTGTTGAAAATGCTTGACAAGGTGGGCCTCCTACAACCAAGTCAATTTCATTATTAGAGTCTACCTCTAATATGTTCAAAATATCATCGGATGTGAATTTATTTATATCACCTATCAATGGTACATTTGGGCGATTTAATTTGATAGTTTTCTGGCATGCCTGATCCTTTTCACAAAAAAGTAGAGGATTCATCCCCCCTTTTTCCAATCCTAGATCTAAGCCTAATGCCCCACTAAAAAAGCTCACGTAATTCATGTCTTACCTATATATTCGAGGTTGTATCTTAGAGAGGAGAGATTTTACTAAAAAATAATTCCTAGGTCCACCCTTAAATATCCTACCAATACAGATTCGTTCAAAAATTTAACGCTACTTTACATCATGATGTCAGGCTACAGTTACATCAAACCGCGTGCGTGCCTTCGGGCACGCACGCGGTCTTTTTAAAAAATGTTCTTCCTGATTAAACCAAAGGCCGTCTGAAAGTACTCTTTAACTTTCAGACGGCCTTTTTATATTCATATTTCTGTTTATTTTTCCAACCGTGCAATCAGTTCATCGGCCAAGTCCAAATAAGCTTGGGTGCCTTTGGCGTGGGCGTCGTAGGCGAGGGCGGGGAGGCCGTGGCTGGGGGCTTCGGCGAGGCGGATGTTGCGGGGGATGACGGTGTCGAAGAGCAGGTTGCCGAAGTGTTGTTTGAGCTGTTCGCTGACTTCGACGACGAGGCGGCTGCGGCTGTCGTACATGGTGCGGACGATGCCGGTTACGTCGAGGTCGGGGTTGATGGCTTGGCGGATTTTGCGGACGGTGGCCACTAAATCGGAAATGCCTTCGAGGGCGTAGTATTCGCAAAGCATGGGGACGATGACGCCGTTGGCGGCGACCAGGCCGTTGAGGGTGAGCAGGGTCAGGGACGGGGGGCAGTCGATGAGGACGTAGTCGTAGTCGTCGGCAACGAGCTGCAGGGCGTTTTTGAGGCGGATTTCGCGTGCGATTTCTTGGACGAGTTCGACTTCTGCGCCGGCCAGTGTGCGGTTGGCACCCAATACGTCGTAGCCGCCTTCTTTGCTGCGGACGACGGCGTTGGGGATGTCGGTTTCGCCGAGGACAACTTGGTAAACGCCGTTTTCGATGGTGGCTTTGTTGATGCCGCTGCCTGTGGTGGCGTTGCCTTGGGGGTCGAGGTCGACGACGAGGACGCGGCGGCCTTTGGAGGCCAGGGAGGCGGCTAGGTTGACGGTGGTGGTGGTTTTGCCGACTCCGCCTTTTTGGTTGGCGACGGCGAGGATTTGTGCGCTCATGTGCTTTGCTGTCGTGTTAAGTGTGGATGGCTGGATTGTACCGTTATTCGGTATGCTTGGGTTGTTTTCAGACGGCCTTTTTGCGGATGATGACGATATGGCGTTCGGCATTGAGTTGGGGGACGTGCAATGCTTCGACTTTTTCGACGGCGACGCTTTCGGGCAGTTTGTCGATTTCTTCTTGCGGATATACGCCTTTCATGGCCGCCCAATAGCCGCCGTCTTTGAGGAGGTGCTCGGTCCAGTTGACGAAGTCGGCGAGTTCGGCAAAGGCGCGGCTGGTGATGACGTCGGCGCGGCAGTCGGCGGCGGCTTCTACGCGGCCGCTGATGACGCGGACGTTTTTAAGGCCGAGTTCGATGACGGCTTGTTGTAAAAAGGCGGTTTTTTTGGTGTTGGCATCGAGGAGGGTGATGTCGAGGTCGGGGCGGCAGATGGCGGTGGGTATGCCGGGCTGTCCGCCGCCGGAGCCGACGTCGAGCATGGTTTGCGCGTGTTCGATATAGGGTAAGAGGGTCAGGCTGTCGAGCAGGTGGTGGCTGACGGTTTGGGCGGGATCGCGCAGGGCGGTCAGGTTGTAGGTTTTGTTCCACTTTTGCAGCAGGGCGGCATAGTCTAGCAGTTTGGCCTGTTTCGCTTCGTCGATGTCCAAACCCAGTGCCTGTATGCCGTCGCGGAGCTGTTGCGCCTGATTCATTTGTTATTCCTTATTGGTTAAAACGCGTTGGATGTAATGGTAACGGAAAGCATGCCGTCTGAAAATGTTTGCGCCTGTTGAATCAACGTTTCATTTTGTGAAAGACGATGGGCTGCTCCGGCGCGCGCGTGAGCTGTTTGGGCAGGGTCAGCATGGCGATGATCCATACGGAGAGGGTGTAGTAAAACACGCCTTGCCCGCGCATACCTGCCAATGCGGCATTGCCTAAGATAGCTTCAAAAATCAAGCCTGCCGCCGCCGAGGCACACGCTGCGACACCGGCAAGGAATAGGGCGTAACGCGAATGCCGGCGCATCATTTTTTTATACGCCAGCTTGGTCAGCCCGCCGGCAATCGGCAGGTTGAGGAAGGCAAACATGCCGCAGACGAACCATGCGACGGAATCCTGCCAACCGCTTTGCCATGCCCACGCGCCGTCTTTGACCGTGACCAGCAGGCCTTGGCCGTCTGAAAAGGCGATTTGCACGATATTGTGCAATATCATCGCCAGCGGCAGGGTGAGAAACATCAGTGCGACCAATAGGGGGCGGTAGGGTTTTTCTTGTGTCAGATACATGGCGGTTTGCCTTGTTGTGGGATAAGTCGAAATGATAGCAGATTGGCGGTTGATTCACGTTTGTTAGCGCTAAAATTGCTGACAAAAACGGTCAATTAAAAAAGAAATGAAAAATTCTTTTTTCTTGGCAAACGTTGGTGGATAAAGGTTAAGAAAACGTTTTCAGATGGCCTAATCTCTTATTTTTATATGAACCGAACAGAAAATCTTTGCATTTCTCCGTAAAATCTACTAAATTCTCAATAACATATTATAAAGACCTGAAATCTGGAACCCAAACCGAAACTGCCTCCCGCCCTTTACGCTCGGAAACTCAGCAGGCAAAAAAGTTTCACACACTACAAAAACAAAACAATTCCTCTGAAATCAGTTGTTTATAATGATAGATAACCACAAGGCAAACCATGCCTGACTTTAGTAGGAGTAAAACCATGGCTGAAGCAACCGATGTCGTATTAGTAGGCGGCGGCATTATGAGCGCCACTTTGGGCGTATTGCTCAAGGAGCTCGAACCATCTTGGGAAATTACCCTGATCGAACGCCTGGAAGATGTAGCGTTGGAATCATCAAATGCATGGAACAACGCCGGTACGGGACACTCTGCCCTGTGCGAATTGAACTATGCCCCCCTGACTGCCGACGGTACGATCGATCCGACCCGCGCCCTCAATATTGCCGAACAATTCCACATCAGCCGCCAGTTTTGGGCGAGCTTGGTCGAAGAAGGCAAACTGACCGACCGCACTTTCATCAATTCCGTTCCCCATATGTCGCTGGTGATGAACGCCGACCATTGCAGTTATCTGCAAAAACGTTTCGACGTGTTCAAAAACCAAAAACTCTTTGAAAAAATGGAGTTTTCTACCGACCGCGCCAAAATTGCCGAATGGGCGCCGCTGGTTGTCAACGGCCGTGATGAAAACCAATCCATCGCCGCCAACTACTCCGCCGAAGGCACAGACGTCGATTTCGGCAGCCTGACCCGCCAGATGGTCAAATACTTGAGCGACAAAGGCGTAAAAATCAAATTCAACCGCCATGTCGACGACCTCAACCGCGAATCGGACGGCGCATGGGTGCTGAAAACCAGCAGCACTAAAGACGATGACGACCCGTTGACACTCCGCACCCGTTTCGTCTTCCTCGGCGCAGGTGGCGGCGCACTGACCCTGCTGCAAAAATCCGGTATCCCCGAAGGCAAAGGCTACGGCGGCTTTCCGGTTTCCGGCCTCTTCTTCCGCAACAGCAATCCCGAAACGGCCGCGCAACACAACGCCAAAGTGTACGGCCAAGCCTCCGTCGGCGCGCCCCCAATGTCCGTTCCGCACTTGGATACCCGCAACGTGGACGGCCAACGCCATTTGATGTTCGGCCCGTATGCAGGCTTCCGCCCCAACTTCCTCAAACAAGGCTCGCTCATGGATTTGCCGATGTCCATCCACATGGACAACCTCTACCCCATGCTCCGCGCCGGTTGGGACAATATGCCGCTGACCAAATACCTCTTGGGCGAATTGCGCAAAACCAAAGAAGAACGCTTCGCCTCGCTGCTCGACTACTATCCCGAAGCCAACCCTGACGATTGGGAACTGATTACCGCCGGTCAGCGTGTGCAGATCATCAAAAAAGACCCGAAAAAAGGCGGCGTACTCCAATTCGGTACCGAAATCGTCGCCCATGCCGACGGCTCGTTGGCCGCATTGCTGGGCGCGTCTCCCGGTGCATCAACAGCAGTTCCGCTGATGATCAGACTTGTTCACCAATGCTTCCCCGATCGTGCCGAATCATGGTCAGGCCGTCTGAAAGAATTGGTGCCCGGTTACGGCATCAAGCTGAACGATAATCCGTCTTTGGCAGACGAAATCATCAGCCACAACGCGACCGTTTTGGGCATACACCACTAATTGAAACAAACACAAAGGCGGGCATTCTTGCCCGCCTTTTTTCAAACCATTAAAATAACGGCATTCAGGCCGTCTGAAACCTAATCGGCAACGGCATGTTGCACGATTCAAACCCGAAAATCAGCCCAGTAGAAAAACGCCATGACCGATATTCTCAACAAAATCCTTGCCACCAAAGCAGAAGAAGTGGCTGCCCAAAAAGCCGCCGTTTCCTTGGCAGACATCAAAGCCCAAGCGCAGGCAGCCGCGCCGGTTCGCAGCTTTATCGGCTCGATCCGTGCAAAACACGCGCAAAACCTGCCCGCCATTATTGCCGAAGTCAAAAAAGCCAGCCCGAGCAAAGGTCTGATCCGCCCTGATTTTCATCCTGCCGAAATCGCCGCCGCCTATGAAAAAGCCGGTGCGGCCTGCTTGTCCGTGTTGACGGATGAACCTTACTTCCAAGGCTCGCCCGAGTATTTGAAACAGGCGCGTGCGGCCGTGGCGCTGCCGGTCTTGCGTAAAGATTTCATCATTGACGAATACCAAATCTATCAGGCGCGCGCGTGGGGTGCGGATGCAATTCTCTTGATTGCCGCCGCACTGGAAGCCGGGCAGCTTGAGCGTTTTGAAGCCGTTGCCCACGAATTGGGCATGACCGTATTGTTGGAATTGCACGATGCGTCCGAGCTGGAAAAATGCCGCAACATGACCACGCCGTTGTGGGGCGTCAACAACCGCAACCTGCGTACGTTTGAAGTGACCTTGCAACAAACCCTCGACCTTTTGCCCGAATTAAACGGCAAAACCGTTGTCACCGAAAGCGGCATCCGCAACAAAGAAGACGTCGATTTCATGCGCGGCCACGGCGTGCATACTTTCCTGATCGGCGAAACCTTTATGCGTGCTGACGACATCGAAGCCGAAGTCAAAAAACTGTTCTAAACTAAAAAACATCAGGCCGTCTGAATTTTCAGACGGCCTGAATCCATTGGAGACGAGAAAAAATGTTTACCGTACAGCGCATTTACGCCTATCAACCCGATTCTAAACAAACCGCCGTCTTTATCGACCGCCTCTATCCGCGCGGCGTCCATAAAGAAGTTTTTGCTACGGCGCTCTGGCTGAAAGACATTACGCCCAGTGCAAACCTGCGCCGCTGGTATCATGAAAATCCGGCTCAAAATTTTGACGGTTTTGTCAGCCGTTATCACGAAGAGCTGCAAGGCGATGTCGAGCAGGCCGCCATCAAGCGGCTGCTGGATTTGGAAAAACAACACGGCAATATTTTGTTGCTGACCGCCGTCAAAGACCCTCGACATTCCCACGTCTCTGCGCTGGCTAAATTTTTGGGTGCAACGTTTGAATATCGCGATTAAAAAATCAGTGTTTGCACCGGATATAAAAAGGCCGTCTGAAATCAAGGTTTCAGACGGCCTGCTATTTTCAAATCAAGAAGGATAAGGGTGTGCCACCAATTTTCCGTCTATGTATTCGCCGATATAGACTTGTGAGGCTTCAAGGTGGAGGCGGTCGAGTTCTTGTTTCAGCCATTCTTCGTCACGCTTAATGATTTCGAGGATGTCGGGGTCGACTTGGCCGTCTGTAATCAGCGGATAGCGCAGGCTTTCGTCGCCGTACTTAATGACGGCGAGCTGGCCGTTTTGTTCCATCACGGCGCGTTTGACGGCAGAGATTTCGTAGATGCCGGCGGCGCGGAGTTTGAACATGAGGTCGTGCGCGCTGATGCCGTTTTTCATACATTCTTCTGCTTGGACTTCGCCGTTGACGATGACCCAGACGGATTTGCCGTCAATTACGGATTTGACCCAGTGGTTGTGGTTTTTGATGAATTTCAGGCTCAAGATCAACAGCGTCCACAAAATCAGTACGAGGAAAAATTGCAGCAGGCCGACGCTGTCGCTGTAAATCACGCCGCCGATGATGGCGCCGAGTACAAAGTTTTGCACTTGGTCCATGGCGGAGGTCGGTGCGAGGTTGCCTTTACCTAAGAGGTTGATTTGCAAAATCAAACCTAAAATACCCATCAGCAGTTTGAGGGCGAGCAGGGAGTATGCTTCCATGTGTGTGTATCCTGTTATTCTTTATCGATGAGTTCGATATTGTTGTTGACCAAATTGATGGGCGTCAGCGTGTAGGCGGAGAAGTCTTGATTGAAATGGACTTCGTAGTATTGGTTTTTAATGCCGATAATCATGCCGTTGAACAGGCGCGTGCTGTTGACGATGATGTCTTGTTTTTCAACTTTTTGGTTTTCAATCAAAGCATTGAGAAAACCCACCATGCGCGAAGTGTCGGCGGCAAAGTTCTGACGCTCGCTGTACGAAAGATATTGCGTGCCGCAGATGAGGATGAGCAACAGCAGAGCAATAATGCTTAGGTCGCGGTATTTGGTATCCATGCGGTGGCGCAGGTATTGCGATACGGCGAGCAGGAGGATGACGAGGGCGGCGAAAATCAGGATGTATTTCAAGTAGTCGTTGAAATACATATGATTTTCAAGATAAAAGTGAGAAAAGAATTTCATGATATTTGATAAATTTGGGAAGGGTAATCAGGCCGTCTGAAACTTACATTTCAGACGGCCTTGTCTATTAAACAAGGATGTTGCGTCAAGTTTTCAAAATAGGGTGTTTTTAAAGCGGTATCAGTTGATAAATCCGTCGTCTTTCATTTTCTTTTCGGCAAAATACTGGCTGATCACCAGCAAGCTGGCCAGAATAATAATGAAAAGACCTGCCATGGTCAGGGTGATTTTGAGAAACATATCGGCATCGATGAAGGAAAACCAAAGTTGCAAAATCAAGAGCAACACCCAGCTGACGAACAATCCGAGACAGGCATAGACGCCGAGTTTAAACACGTTCTTTTTCCAAAATGACGACGTAGGCTTCACGCACGAAAAACAGCAGCATGCGGCGCTGGTCTTTTTCCATGGTAACGACCTTCCAGCCTTGTGAAGCGTGGCTGTTGAGGAAATCGCTGAATTTGACCGGATTGATTTTGGCACTGCCGAAAATCAAGCTGGAAAGCAGGTTCTCTTGATAAATAACGGCCTTATATTCTTTCATTTTATTCCTTTAAAAATCAGGAGGCTTTAAAGCCCCCTGATTCTACTCCTTATTATTCAACTGCGGTAATACGGAGCCTTCGCCCAAGGACAACAAACCGCTTTGCGAGTAAATACCCAGTTTGGCGCGGGTGTCGGTGATGTCGAGGTTGCGCATGGTCAGTTGGCCGATGCGGTCGAGCGGTGTGAACGCTGCGTCTTCGACTTTTTCCATACTCAGGCGTTCCGGTTGGTAGGTCAGGTTGGGCGATTCGGTGTTCAGAATCGAGTAGTCGTTGCCGCGGCGCAGTTCGAGGGTGACTTCGCCGGTGATGGCTTTGGCAACCCAGCGTTGTGCGGTTTCGCGCAACATGAGGGCTTGGCTGTCAAACCAGCGGCCTTGGTAGAGCAGGCGGCCGAGGCGCAGGCCGTTGATGCGGTATTGTTCGATGGTGTCTTCGTTGTGGATACCGGTTACCAAGCGTTCGTAGGCGATGTGGAACAATGCCATGCCCGGGGCTTCGTAGATGCCGCGCGATTTGGCTTCGATGATGCGGTTTTCGATTTGGTCGCTCATGCCCAAGCCGTGGCGGCCGCCGATGCGGTTGGCTTCGAGGAAGAGTTCGACGGGGTCGGCGTATTCTTTGCCGTTTAATGCGACCGGCACGCCTTCTTCAAAGCGCACGCTGACTTCTTCGGGTTTGACTTCGACGTTTTCGTCCCAGAAGGCAACGCCCATGATGGGTTTGACAATTTTGATGCCGCTGTTGAGGAATTCCAAATCTTTGGCTTCGTGGGTGGCACCCAGCATATTGGAGTCGGTGGAGTAGGCTTTCTCCACCGACATTTTGTAGTTGAAGCCGTTGGCAATCAGAAATTCGCTCATTTCGTGGCGGCCGCCGAGTTCGTCGATAAATTGTTGGTCTAGCCAAGGTTTGTAGATTTTCAGCGCGGGATTGGTCAAGAGGCCGTAGCGGTAGAAACGCTCGATGTCGTTGCCTTTGTAGGTGCTGCCGTCGCCCCAGATATTCACATCGTCTTCTTTCATGGCGGAAACGAGCATGGTGCCGGTAACGGCGCGGCCCAAAGGCGTAGTGTTGAAATAGGCGATGCCGCCGGTGGAAACGTGGAACGCGCCGCATTGGATGGCGGCAATGCCTTCGTGTGCCAGTTGTGCGCGGCAGTCGATTAGGCGGGCGTTTTCCGCACCGTATTCCATCGCTTTTTTAGGAATGGCGTTGTAGTCGTCTTCGTCAGGTTGGCCGAGGTTGGCAGTGTAGGCATAAGGCAGCGCGCCTTTGAGTTTCATCCACAACAGCGCGGCAGAGGTATCAAGACCGCCGGAGAAGGCGATGCCGACTTTTTGGCCGACGGGGAGATTTTGTAAAATGGTATGGTTTTGGCTCATGGGGATTTCTCCAGACTTGAAAAGTTGAAACCATTATCTTATAAATGGAATACATTGTCAGCAATTAGGCCGTCTGAATGTTCGGAGGGCCGCATTAAAGAAACCTCATCATGAACGCTTTTAACCTCATCATCATCGGCGACGAAATCTTACACGGCAGCCGCCAAGACAAGCATTTCGCCTTTTTCAAATCTTTATTGGAATCGCGCGGGCTGAAGCTCAATCAAGTGCAATATCTGCCCGATGAACCCGAATTGCTGGTCAAACAGCTGCGCCGCAGTTTTTCAGACGGCCTGCCAACTTTCGTTACCGGCGGCATCGGCTCTACACCTGACGACCATACGCGCCAAGCTGCCGCCGCTGCTTTGGATTTGCCCGTCGTCCGCCATCCTGAAGCCGCCAAGTTTATCGAAGGCGTAACCCTGAAACGCGGCGAGCCGCTTGATTCGCCGGAACACGCCCAACGCTTGAAAATGGCGGATTTTCCCGAAGGTGCAGAATTGGTACCCAATCCGTTTAACAACATCGCCGGATTTTCCATCCGCGAGCATTATTTCTTCCCCGGCTTCCCCGTGATGGCGCACCCGATGGCGGAATGGGTATTGGAAACTTATTACGCCGACCGCTTCAACCAAACCGAACGCAGCAGCCGCAGCGTGTATGTGTTCGACCAACCCGAATCGCGCATTACGCCGATTATGGAACATCTTGAGCGTACCTACGCCGGTGTCCGTTCGTACAGCCTGCCCACCGTGGGCCGTACCGCTTCAGACGGTCGTTATATTCCGCCGCATATCGAGTTCGGCATCAAAGCGGAAGGCGAGGCCTGCCGCTTGCTGGATGCAGCGTGGGCAGATGCGTTGCAGGGTTTGCAGGCGATTGGCGCGACTTTGAAAGAAACGGTGGAATAATGCACTTATCCCCAGCCCAATCCAGACGCGCACTGATTTTTGCCTCTTTGCTGTTTTTACCGCCGACCCTCATCATTGGTATTTGGCTGGCGCAATATGGCGGCTTCGCTTTCGAGCCGCCGCTGATGCACGCCGTCCATGCCCACGCGGGCACATGGTTTGACCCGATTGCCACCGTGTTGCACTATCTGGGCAAAACCGCGATTGCCGTGCCGCTGATCGGCGCAGTCGCTGCAGCCCTGTATTTTGCCGATAAGAAGCGCGAGGCACTGTTTTGCGTGTTGGCGGCATTGGTACCGACTTTGAACATGCTGATTGTGAAGGTATGGTTTGCCCGCGAACGCCCGCTGCTTTGGCCGCGCCTGATTGAAGAGAGCAATTTTTCCTTCCCCAGCGGCCACAGTACGTTTTCCGCCGCCATTGCCGTTATGCTGATATTGCTTTGCCGCCGCACGCGCTACCGCCGCGCCGCTTGGATAGGCGGTATTTCCTTTGCCCTGTTGACCGGGTTTTCACGCGTTTATTTGGGCGTGCATTATCCCACCGACGTTTGGGCAGGCTGGACAAACGGCACGCTGACTGCCTTGCTGGTGTATATGCTCATCTTCAGGCCGTCTGAAAAATAGAAGAAATAATCATGAATACACGTTCACCTAACACACCTTATTGGCTCAGAAACGGCCATGCCGACACCCTGTTTGCCAAGTTGCTGCAAGGCAAAGCGCCCGACTACCGCCGCGAGCTTCTGCCCGACAGTACCGGCAAAACCCAAGTTGCCTACGATTTTGTCGACAGCGCCGACCCCGATGCGCCACTGGTGGTTTTGTTTCACGGACTGGAAGGCAGCAGCGAGAGTCATTACGCGGTCGAGCTGATGAAAGCCGTGCAGCAGCGCGGTTGGAACGGCGTGGTTGCCCATTTCCGCAGTTGCGGCGGCATCGCAAACACCGCGCCCGTGTTCTACCACCTCGGCGATACGACTGAAATCGCCTTTATGCTCAACACGCTGGCCCGACGCTATTCAACCATTTACGCCGTCGGCGTTTCTTTGGGGGGCAATGCCTTGGCCAAATATTTGGGCGAGCAGGGCAGTAATGCCGTTCCGCATGCTTCTGCCGTCGTTTCCGCGCCGGTTGATGCCGTGGCGGCAGGTACGCGTTTCGATCATGGCATGACGCGCTTGATTTACACGCGCTATTTTTTGAATTCACTGCTGCCGAAAGCCCGAGCGATTCCTCAGTTTCAGACGGCCTTGAGCCGGCAAAACTGCAAAACGCTTGGCGATTTTGACGACCGCTTTACCGCGCCGTTACACGGTTTTGCCGACCGTCATGATTATTACCGCCGCAATTCCTGCAAACCGTTTCTGAAAGGCGTGGATACGCCGTTGCTGCTGCTCAATGCCGTTAACGACCCCTTCCTGCCGCCGGAAGCCCTGCCGACCGGGCGGGATGTGTCCTCGGCCGTTACGCTGTTGCAGCCGGCATACGGCGGTCATGTCGGCTTTGTTAGCCGCGATCGGGGCCGTCTGAATCTGCAATGGCTGCCGCAAACGGTGTTGGACTATTTCAAGCAGTATCAGCCGTAAATGAAAAAGGACATGTATGCGACATGCCCTTAGAGTGTAGAAAGTAAAAAGGCCGTCTGAAAACAAGTTTCAGACGGCCTTTTGAATGGCTTGATTATTTGCCTTTGTTGTCGGCTTTGGCTTCTTTTTTCAGAGAAGCGTACAACTCAGGGTCGCGGTTTTTCAGCAAGGACGCAACGGCCAAGTCGTCACGGTTTACTTTAGCCAAATCGACGCGCTCGATGTGTACCAAACGCAGCAATTCGCGTACAGGTTTAGGCATATTGCGGCCGGATTCGTAACGGGAACCACCGGATTGAGTCACACCGATGCGGCTCCAGAAGTCCATTTGGTTCAGGCCGAGTTTTTTACGGATATCGCGGATGTTTTCAATTTTTTCGAACGATTTCATGAATCTTCCTTATTGTGGTATTTGTTGCATGCCTCTAGGCATAAAAATGGGTCTGCAAGAATGCCGGCATCCCTTTTCCTGTAGGCTTTTGGGGTGATATGTGGGCGTATTGCAAATGACTGATCTAGATAATTAGACAGTATATTCGAAAGAAGTTTGCCGCTGTTTGCCATAATTTGTGTAAATATTTCTTAATTCATTATTTCGTATAATTTTTGGCATATAAATCATCAAATTATGCGATCATCTTAAATATGGCGTGGGCAAATTTTTACATAACTAAACAATTCATTATGGGTAAAAACTTAATTTCGAGCATTTATTCGATTTGACGGGTCGAGAAAACGGATAAATTTCAGGCCGTCTGAATCTGTATTTTCAGACGGCCTGAAAATTTTTCAAGTTTAAGGCTTGCCGGAGGCAGGGCTGATGGTGAGGATTTCGTAGCCGGTTTCGGTAACCAAGACTTCGTGTTCCCATTGGGCGGAAAGGGAACGGTCTTTGGTGACCACTGTCCAACCGTCGTTCAGGATGCGCAGGTGGCGTTTGCCTTGGTTGATCATCGGCTCGATGGTGAAAATCATGCCCGGTTTGAGGACGAGGCCCTGACCTTTGCGGCCGTAGTGGACCACTTGCGGCGCTTCGTGGAAACCGCGGCCGATGCCGTGGCCGCAGAATTCTTGAACTACGGAGTAGCCGGCATTTTCGGCAACCTGTTGGCAGGCATAGCCGACGTCGCCGAGAGTGGCGCCGGGTTTGACTGCTTCGATACCCGCCATCATGGAGGCATGGGTCACGTCGATCAGGCGTTGGGCAATCGGGGAGACTTTGCCGACGGTAAACATGCGGCTGGAGTCGCCGTGGAAGCCGTCTTTTTTGATGGTCAGGTCGATGTTGACGATGTCGCCTTCTTTTAGCGGCTTGTCATCGGGAATACCGTGGCAGATGACGTGGTTGACGGAGGTGCAGCAGGATTTCGGGTAGGGCGGGTTGCCGTAGTTGAGGGGGGCGGGATAACCGCCTTGAACGTTGACGTGGTAGTCGTAAACGAGTTTGTCGATTTCGTTGGTGGTGACGCCGGGTTTGACGAATTGGCCGATGTAGTCGAGGGCTTCGGCGACCAAGCGGCCGAGTTCGCGCATTTTTTCGATTTCTTCGGGGGTTTTGATGATGACTTTGTCCATGAGGTTTCCTTCTTGTTTCAGACGGCATGGGGGCCGTCTGAACGGGACGGGTGTGCCGTCTGTTTAAAACAGGTTGTCGAGATTGTCTTTATTGCGCGGTTTGGTTTGTGGTTTGGCCTCAGGCTCGGCTTTGGGAGTCGGTTTGGACTCGGGGGCTTTGGCTTTTGCCGGTTTGTTTTCTGCTGCTTGTGCGGCCGGTTTACTGTCTGCGGCTTTGTTTGCTACCGGCTGGCTGTCTGCTTGAGGTGTGTTTTGAGCGGCAGGGCTGCTGTTGTCGGATTGTGTTTTTTCTGATTTGTCGGTTTCGGCGCGTTTGTTTTCTGTGCGTTTGCTGCGGTGTGCGGCAGGACGGTCGTTTTTTGCACCTTCTTCGGCTTTGTCGCTTTTTTCGGTTTGGGGAACAGCCGGGTTGCCGGAAGCGGTTTTTTCGTCGCCTTCTTGGGCGGGTTGGACGGTTTCAAGTTCGACTGTGCCGTTGGGACGCCAAACTTCAATGCGTGTGTCGTTTTGTTCGGCCGGATTTTTTGCAGGGGGTTCGGTTTTGCCGGAGTTTAGGGTGCTGAATACGCCGGCGACAAGGGCGGCGACGGCGACGAAGCTGACAAGGAAGAATGCGCGGATTAAGTGTTTGGGTTTAAGTTGGAAAGGGGCTTTATTATTTTTTGACATGATGGGTCGGGTAATAGTTGGTGGGATGGCCGTCTGAATGTTCAGACGGCCCTGAATTGCCTGTGAATCAGTTGGCAACGTAGTTTTGATAGAGGGTAACGACTTTTTGTACGCCGACGGTCGTGCTGACTTTTTGGGTCACGCGGGCTTGCTCGTCGGGCGTGAGGATACCCATGACATAGGTCACGTTGCCGTAAGTTACGATTTTGACGCGTGCTTGGGTAGTCGGGCTGAGGCCCAACAGGGCGGCGCGGACTTTGGATGTGCCCCAAGTGTCGTTGGTCACGTCGCCAAGCGAACGCGCTTGCGAGGCGACGGTAATGTAGTTGTACACGCCTTCTGCGGCTTGTTCGGAACGGGCGATGCGTTCGACAAATTGTTTTTCGCCTTCGGTGGCCACTTGGCCGAGCAGGAGCAGGTGGCGGTTGTAGCCGACAACGTTCAGTTTGGGCTTGTAGCCTTCAACTTGGTTGTTTTGGCGCAGGTAGGAGCGTGCAGTGGTTTCGACGCGCAGGGCCATAACGTTGTCGTCGGTTTGCGCGCCTGTGGTGCGGCGGTCGACGGCGGATTTGGTGCCGACGGCAGCACCGCCGATTAGTGCGCCGACGCAGCCGCTCAGACTCAGGCTCAAGAGGGTCGCTGTCAGAACGGGGAGGGCGTAGCGTTTGATATTCTTCATATCCTTTTCCTTGGGTATGGACGGGTGGGCGTTCAGACGGCCTTTAAGGGATGGGCCGTCTGAAAAGAAAGGGTTACATGCCTTCAAGCAGGGCGGAGTCGATACAGTCGCACATGGCGTGTATCAGCAGGATATGGTTTTCCTGAACGCGGGCGGTGCGCGGATAAGGGACGTTGAGCAAAACGTCGGTATCTTTGAGCATGGAGGCGATTTTGCCGCCGTCGCGGCCGGTCATGGCGATGACGTGCATGTCGCGTTCGTGTGCCGCTTTGATGGCTTCGATGACGTTGGCGGAATTGCCGGAGGTGGAGATGCCGACCAATACGTCGCCGGCACGTCCGAGCGCGCGCACTTGTTTGCTGAACACATGGTCGAAACCGTAGTCGTTGCCGATGGCGGTCAGGGCGGAAGTGTCCGTTGTCAGCGCGACAGCGGCCAATTCCATGCGCTCTTTTTCAAAACGGCCGGTCATTTCGGCGGCGAAGTGTTGCGCGTCGGCAGCCGAACCGCCGTTGCCGCAGGCTAAAATTTTGCCGTCGTTCATCAGGCATTGCAGCATCAGCTCGGCGGCCTGTGCGGTCGGCTCGACCAGTACTTTTTCAGCTTCCTGCTTGGCGCGGATGCTCTCAGCAAAATGTGCGGAAACGCGTTCTTGTAATGTTGTCATGAGGTTAACCTGTAATATTTTGAATCCATTCGGGCGGGCCGTCGCCCTCGATCAGTACCGCGTCCAGGCGGCAGGGCGCATGGTTTAACCCGTGCTTTTGCAGATAATACTCTACACTTCGTTGCAATTTCAATAATTTGGACGGCGAGATGCTGTATGCGGCACCACCGAAACCTCGGTTTTTGCGGTATTTTACTTCAACAAACACAATCGTACCGCCGTTTTTGACGATTAAATCGATTTCACCGTAGGCGCAATGCCAGTTCCGTGCCAGCAGCGAGCAGCCTTTGGCCTGTAGGAACGCCAGTGCCGCATCTTCGGCCGCCGCCCCCTGTTTGTGGTTTAAGCGCATGAAAAGTTTACCCGTTATATAATCATTGTTTTTAAAGAGACGCCGTTTCAGACGGCCTTGAATTTATGTACACAAAACACCTGCAAAAAGCCGTCGACAGCATCGAAAAACAGACATTATACGTTGTCGCCACACCCATCGGCAATTTAGCCGACATAACGCTGCGCGCGCTGGCCGTTCTGCAAAAGGCCGACATTATCTGCGCCGAGGACACCCGTGTTACCGCCCAGCTTTTGAGTGCGTACGGCATTCAGGGCAAACTCGTGAGCGTGCGCGAACACAACGAGCAGCAAATGGCCGACAAAATCATTGCCTATCTTTCAGACGGTCTGAGCGTCGCCCAAGTTTCGGATGCGGGTACGCCTGCGGTTTGCGATCCCGGTGCGAAACTTGCCGCCCGCGTGCGCGAAGCCGGATTTAAAGTGGTGCCTGTGGTCGGCGCAAGCGCGATCATGGGGGCGTTGAGCGTGGCCGGGGTAACGGAATCTGATTTTTACTTCAACGGTTTCCTGCCGCCGAAGGCCGGCGAACGCCAAAAGCTGCTGGCCAAATGGGCGGAAGCTGATTTTCCGATTGTGATGTTTGAAACGCCACACCGTATCGAAGCAAGCCTTGCGGATATGGCCGCGCAGTTCCCCGAACGCTGTTTGACTTTGGCGCGCGAAATCACCAAAACGTTTGAAACCTTCCTCAGCGGCACGGTTGCCGAAATCCAAGCCGCCCTTAAAAACGACAGCAACCAAACGCGTGGAGAAATGGTGCTGGTGTTGCACCCTGCTGTGAAAGAGAAACACAGTGATTTGCCCGAGGCGGCGCAAAACACCATGAAAATCCTTGCGGCCGAGTTGCCGACCAAACAGGCCGCCGAGCTTGCCGCCAAGATTACCGGCGAAAGCAAAAAAGCCTTGTACGATTTAGCGTTGGAGTGGAAACGGATTTCAGACGACGCTTGAGGTCTTGCAGGCTTATTTCTCTCAACCTGTGGTGTGAACGATGCGACGATTTCCTACAGGCAAGGCTGGGTATTGTTCGTTATCCGTTTGCCGGTTCTACAGGCTTTATATAGGCAAAGTTTTGTTTGCCGCATTGCTTCCCCCCCCTTGCAATTTATAATGACACTGCATACAACTAGTATGTTCTTAAATCTTTCAATCTACGGGAGTGGACTTATGAAACAAAACATCATCGTTGCCTTATTCAACATCTCCAGCGAAGCTTATCAAGCCTTTTCTGAATTGAAAGCTTACTCGCAGACAACAGATACTTTGGTGGCACAAGCCGTTTTGGTTAAAAAGGAAAATGACCTGATTATCCCAGCAGAAAGCACCGACTTTACCGCCAATACGGTCGAAGGCACATGGACGGGCGGCCTCATTGGTTCACTGGTCGGCATTCTCGGCGGTCCTATCGGTGTTCTGTTGGGTGGAGCTACTGGCGCACTCATCGGCAGTGATGCAGGCACTGACCAAACATTGGGAGAGGAGTTGTTGCTGGAAATTACAGCCAAAAAACTGGATAACGGCAGTACTGCAATCATTATTTTGGCGCAAGAATTCAACGAAGCTATATTGGATGCTTTCTTCCACCGTTTCAAAACCGTTATTCTCCGGCAAGATGCAGCCGTTGCCCAAGAGGACGTATTGGCAGCAATAGAAGCGCAGGAAGAAGTGGCACGTCAGGCACACGAAGCGTGGAAAAAACAGCGCAAAGCCGAACGCAAAGAGAAAGTGGAAGCCTTCAAGGCCGACATCAAACAAAAATTCGACAAATTGGCAGCCAAGTTGAAATAACACTGCCACCAACCCAAGGTATGTAACCGCTCAAATTTTCCGTTTCGGATGCATGCCAAACCGGTTTGAGGCTACCTGAAAATCTATTTTTCAGGTAGCCTCTCCCTTTTTCATGCCCCGAGACCTTTGCAAAGGTCTCAACCTATGTTATTGCAAAGGTCTCGGCCTTTTTATAATTGGATTTTAGATCGATCCAATAGGTTCAATACGCTTCTAAGTTTGCGTTTCAGACGGCCTCAATGTTTGGCAAACCTGCTTCAACGCTGCCATGCGTTGCGCAAATATTCGATGCAGTCGGTCAGGGCGTAAAACGGGGCGTTGCCGTGATTGGCGTTGGGGTAGAGGGTAAAGCGGACATCTGTGCCGAGGTGGTGCAAAGTGCCGGCAAGGATTTTGGCTTGTGCGACCATGCCGCGGCTGGTTTGGTCGGGACGGTTGTTTTTGCCCTCATGTTCGCCTGCGCTGAGGCGGATGCCGATTCCTTGCGGCAAAGTGTCGGGTAGCCAATCGAGTACGCGGCGGTCTTGCCACCAGATAGACGGTGACACCAGCAAATAATGGCGGAAGCGTTCGGGGCGGGTGAACAGGGAATAGAGGCCGTACAAGGCGCCGAACGAATGGCCGAAGACGGCTTGGTTTTGGGTATCGATGCGGTATTTGCTGTCGAGCAGGGCGGAGAGTTCGTCGTCGATAAAGCGGCTGAAGCGGTCGGCTTGGCCGTATTGTTTGCGTTCGGATTCGGGCGCGTTGTCGGGCAGCGGCGGCGTGTAGTCGAGGGCGCGTTGGCTTAAGTCGCGGATGGTGCCGCCGGTGTAGCCGATGCCGACAATCAGACAGGCGGCATGGCTTTTGGTGATGGGGTTGATGAGTAGGGATTGCGCCATATTAAGGATGGCGGGGAAAAAGGCATCCCCGTCAAGAATATACAGCACGGGATAGCCGCCTGCCGGACGCTCGCCGAGTGCCACGGCTTGAATGCGGTAGGTGCGGCCGGTGTGGGCGGAAGTAAGGGCGGTTTCTTCAGCTTGCAGCAGGGTGGCGGCTTGCCAGTCGGGACGGATGGACATGATGGGGTGCTTTAATCAATGGTTGCTTAAGGGAAAAGGCCGTCTGAATAATGGTTTTCAGACGGCCTTATTGTACGGATTTCTGCCTTTTTAACAATACGCGCGATTAGCGTACGTCAACGTAGGAGCTGCTGTGCAGTTCGCGCAGGAGGTTGGTGGTCGCCTGTTGCGCTTTTTGTTGGGACAGGTATTGGCGGACGGCGTTTTGTTGGCGCTCTTCAGGCGTACCTGCTTCGCGGACGTCGTTCAGCTTGATGATGTGCCAGCCGAATTGGGTGCGGACAGGGGCGCTGATTTGGCCGGGTTTGAGTTTGTGGACGGCTTCTTCAAACGGGGCAACCATCATGCCGTCAGCAAACCAGCCCAAATCGCCGCCGTTGCCGGCGCTGCTGTCTTGCGAGTATTGGCGTGCTAAACCGCCGAAATCTGCGCCGCTGCGGGCTTGTGAGTAGATTTTGCGGATGGTGCTTTCTGCGCCGACGGCGGCATTGTCGTTGTCGGCTTTAATGAGGATGTGTTGGGCATGATATTGGCGCACAGGGTCGGCTTCGGGCAGGGTGATGCCTTGTTGTTTGGCCTGCTCGATGTAGCGTGCCACTTCGGAGTCGCTCACGCGGCTGTTTTGCATGATGGCCTGTTGGCGCACTTTTTCAACAATAATGCTGTCGGCGATGTCTTGACGGACGGCGGCAGACGGGTTTTTGATGTTGGGATTGTGCGCGATGACGGCTTCGATTTCGCTATCGGTCGCTTGGATGTTGCGGCGTTTGCCGGCTTGGAGGATCAGGGATTGGTTGATCATTTGGGCCAAAACCTGTTGGCGCAGCTCGTTGGCGTCCATTTGTGTGCCTTTCGGCATGGTTTGACGCGCTTGCGCTACGGCTTGTTCTACTTGGCGGTGGGTAATGACTTCGTTGTCGACAACTGCGGCAATGCTGTCTGAAAGATGTACGCCGCTTTGTACGGCAGGCATGGTGGTGGCGCTGACGGCAGGGGCTTTGGCTGCGCGCGCTTTGCCTGCTTTGGCTTTAGGGGCGGCGTGTGTGCCTACTGCGAGAGTGAGTGCGGCGACGAGAATCAGGGGTTTGAAGTTCATTGTTTGACTACCTCGTTGGTTTTGCTGTAACCGGGGATGGCTAAGCGGAGTTTTTCGAATGGGTTGTTGCCGATATTGCTCAAGTCTTTGAGTTGGAGGTTGAAGAATACGGCGTTTTTGTGGCTGTTTTCGCCGGTAACATAGCGTTGGCCGACCAAGCTCGCGCTCCAGCAGCCGCAGTTGCTTTTGTATTCTGCACCGATGAGCATTTCCAGCGGTTTTTTGGCTTCGATTTCGTAGTTGTAACGGGCGACGGCGTACAGGTTTTTGCTCAACGGCCATTGGGCGGCAAGGTCGACTTGGCTGAGTTTGTCGTAGAAATAGTCGCCGTTGGCTTGCAGATAGATGCGCTCGTTGCGTCCGTATTTGTAGCGCGCGCTTAAGACTTTGCCGGGTTCGGGGTTGTAGGCGATCCCTGCGGCGTAGCTTTCGGCACGGCTTTGGTTTTGGTTGTAGTGGATGTCCAAGTCGATGCGGATGCTCGGGGTAATGTTGCCGTGTGCAAAGGCTACCCAGTCGGACTGGCTGCGCGGATAACGGCTGACGCTGCCGTCAGGCAGGACGTTGTCGTTTTTGAAGTAGAACTTCTGGCCGATACCTGCACGGAAGAGTTCCGCACCGGTGTTGGGGTTGAGGATGCGGCTTTGTGTAGCCAGCGTCAGGCTGTTGGCCGAATTGATGCGGTCGTTGCCCGAATACAGGTTTTCGCGGAACAGCTGCGAGTAGGTAAAGCTGTTTTCGGAGCTGTCGAAATTGGGCAGGTCGTTTTGGGACTTGGTCGGAATGTAGTTGTAAAACAGGCGCGGTTCGAGTGTTTGCAGGTATTCACCGCCGAATAGACGGGCCCTGCGCTCGAAAGTCAGGCCGCTGTCGACGTTGATGATCGGCAGGACGCGGCTGACATTGCGGCTGCTTTGGCCGTTGAAGCTGTTGAGGCTGTAATAAGTGGCATGTACGCCGACTTTAGGTCGGATGTAGCCCCATTGGTTGTGGAAATCCCATTTGACGCTCGGGTAGAGTACCACGCGGCTGCCGTCTTGCTTGGTATCGTGGTCAAAACGGGTGAATTGGCCGAACACGTTGAGTTGCGCTTTGCCGAGATGGCTTTGCCAACGGCCGGTCAGACGGGGCATGATGGCATAAGGCTCGTCTTTATAGCCGTCTTGGTTGGCCAGCGTTTGATATTTTTGTACGCGCAACGAGCCGTCAAAGCTGCCGCCCAACAGTTTGTCGCTGTAATTGAGCCATGCCTGACGGTCGAGGTTGACGTTGCGCGCGATGTCTTCGCGGCCGTAGAAGTCGCGGTAGTAATCGTCGTCGGAAACTTGGTTGTAGTTGATGCCGCCGCTGATTTTGCTGTTCAGCTGCTGCTGGTGTTTCCATTTGAACTGGTAGCGGTTGTTGTGGACGCTTTTTTGGTCGTTCGGCATCCAGTCGCCATCGACTTCGCCGCTGTAATTCGGCTGCAGATAACGCACTTGGCCACCCAGCTGCACACCGCGTTTGCTGATGATGCCCGGGCGGATGGTGGCATCCAAATTTGGGGCAAGGTTGAAGTAGTAGGGCAGGCTCAGCTCAAGGCCGTCTGAACCGGTGGCAATGGTCGGAACGAGCAGGCCGCTTTTGCGGTTGCCATTAATGGGGAAGTCTGCCCAAGGCGTGTAGAGGACGGGTACGCCGCCGAATACCAGCGAAGCGTGTTTGGCTACGCCGATACCTGTCGACTCATCGGCCTCAATGCTTTGGGCTTGGATATACCAGCTGGCATCGCCGGGCGAACAGGTGTTGAATTTGGTATTGATGAGTTTGTAGAGGCCTTTGCCTTTGAGTTCGGCTTTTTCGCTGACACTTTGAAGGCGGCGGCCGCCTTGTTCGGTATTGAGGCGCACGGCGGTGCCAGAGCCGGTTTGGTTTTTGAGGTTGTAAACCAATTGGTCGCCGGATACGGTCGAACCGTTTTGATACAGGGTAAAGCGGTCGCCGGCGGTAACGGTATCGGTGGCTTGGTCGTATTGCGCCCAATCGGCGTTGAGAACATCGGCATTGCGCTCGACAATGACGTCGCCTTCGGCACGGACGCCGACTTGGGTCTGGCCTTCTATTTTATCGGCGTTGACGCGTGTGTAATCGGCAGGCAGGGCAGGCTCGCCGCTGCGTTTGATTTCGGCGGTTTCGGCCGGCTTGGCATCTTCATGGTCGCAAAATAGGCAAGTGCTGCCCAAGGAAAGCGGATCGGCTTCGCTTTGGCCTGTTTTTGCCGGTTTGGATTCGGCGGCGTGGGCAGGGGTATAGTCTTCCGCCTGCGGAACAGAAGCATCTTCCGCGCGCACGGCTGTTGCGCCAAAGCCCATAATTAAGGCGAGTACCAAGGGTTTGAGTGAAAATAAACGAGCCAAAATCGCCCCTTAAATCGGTTTGCCAGTTAGAATAGCGGTTATTGTAACCTGAAATTCTGCGATACCGCTATGCAACGACAAACCGAATTACAAAACTGGCTGGAGTCTGTTTACCCGAACCAGCCGTTCGAATTGAGCTTTGCGGCAGCCGATGCCGACTTCCGCCGTTATTTCCGCGCGACGTTTTCAGACGGCCAAACCGTCATCTGTATGGACGCGCCTCCTGAGAAGATGAGTGTTGCGCCGTATTTGAAAGTGCAAAAACTGTTTAACATGGTCAATGTGCCGCAAGTGCTTCATGTGGATGAAGCGTTGGGCTTTATGGTGTTGAACGATTTGGGCAACACCACATTCCTGACCGCCATGAATCAGGAAAACAGCGAAACCGCCCACAAAGCCCTGCTGCTCGAAGCCATCGACGAACTGATCGAGCTGCAAAAAGCCAGCCAGCCCGGCAAACTGCCAGAATACGACCGCGAAGTCATGCTGCGTGAGATTAATTTGTTCCCCGAATGGTTTGTGGCCAAAGAATTGGGCCGCGAGCTGACCTTCAAGCAACGCCAGTTGTGGCAGCAAACCGTCGATACGCTGCTGCCGCCCCTATTGGCGCAGCCCAAAGTGTATGTCCACCGCGACTTTATCGTCCGCAATCTGATGCTGGCGAAAGGCCGCCCGGGCGTATTGGACTTCCAAGATGCGCTTTATGGCCCGATTTCCTATGATTTGGTGTCGCTGTTGCGCGATGCGTTTATCGAATGGGAAGAAGAATTTGTATTGGATTTGGTCATCCGTTACTGGGAAAAAGCACGCGCTGCCGAGTTGCCCGTGCCTGCCGAGTTTGATGAGTTCTACCGCTGGTTTGAATGGATGGGCGTACAACGCCATTTGAAAGTGGCCGGTATTTTTGCCCGCCTGTACTACCGCGACGGTAAAGACAAATACCGCCCGGAAATCCCGCGCTTCTTGAATTACCTGCGCCGCGTATCCCGCCGTTACAACGATTTGGCGCCGCTGTATGCATTGCTGGTCGAATTGGTCGGCGATGA
Source organism: Neisseria sp. HMSC078C12 (assembly GCF_001838065.1). NCBI lineage: Bacteria > Pseudomonadati > Pseudomonadota > Betaproteobacteria > Neisseriales > Neisseriaceae > Neisseria > Neisseria sp. HMSC078C12. The sequence goes on from NZ_KV835621.1 coordinate 119,145, forward strand.
CGAATTGGAAACAGGCTATACCTTCTAAGCTTGGTTTTTTAAGATTTGATTCCACTTTTCAGACGGCCTGATCAACAAAAGGCCGTCTGAAACCTTTACAGAACACATAAAAATGACTTACATGATTTACCCCAAAACCTACGACGTGATTGTCGTCGGTGGCGGCCATGCTGGTACCGAAGCCGCGCTTGCCGCCGCACGCATGGGGGCGCAAACCCTGCTGCTCTCACATAACATCGAAACCCTCGGCCAAATGTCGTGCAACCCCTCCATCGGCGGTATCGGCAAAGGCCATCTCGTGCGCGAACTCGACGCATTGGGCGGCGCGATGGCGTTGGCCACCGACAAATCCGGCATCCAGTTCCGCCGCCTGAACGCCAGCAAAGGCGCGGCGGTTCGTGCCACGCGCGCGCAGGCGGACCGCATTTTGTATAAAGCCGCCATCCGCGAAATGTTGGAAAACCAAGAAAATCTCGACCTCTTCCAGCAGTCGGTTGACGACGTAACGCTCGACGGCGACCGCATCAGCGGCGTGGTTACCGCGATGGGCGTGGAGTTTAAAGCACGCGCCGTTGTATTGACCGCCGGCACGTTTTTGTCCGGCAAAATCCACATCGGTTTGGAAAACTACGAAGGCGGCCGCGCCGGCGACCCCGCCGCCAAATCCTTGGGCGGCCGTTTGCGCGAATTGAACCTGCCTCAAGGCCGTCTGAAAACCGGCACGCCGCCGCGCATCGACGGACGCACGATTGACTTCTCCCAGCTCACCGAACAGCCCGGCGACACACCCGTTCCCGTAATGTCCGTACGCGGCAGCGCCGATATGCACCCGCGCCAAGTGTCCTGCTGGATTACGCATACCAACACGCAAACCCACGACATCATCCGCTCAGGTTTCGACCGCAGCCCGATGTTTACCGGCAAAATCGAAGGCGTGGGTCCGCGTTATTGCCCGTCTATCGAAGACAAAATCAACCGCTTCGCCGACAAAGACAGCCACCAGATTTTCCTCGAACCCGAAGGCCTGACCACGCACGAATACTATCCAAACGGTATCTCCACCAGCCTGCCGTTCGATATCCAAATCGCCCTCGTGCGCAGCATGAAAGGCCTTGAAAACGCCCATATCCTGCGCCCCGGTTACGCCATCGAATACGACTACTTCGACCCGCGCAACCTCAAAGCCAGCCTCGAAACCAAAACCATCCAAGGCCTCTTCTTCGCCGGACAAATCAACGGCACGACCGGCTACGAAGAAGCCGCCGCACAAGGCCTGCTCGCAGGTGCGAACGCCGTGCAATACATCCGCGAACAAGACCCGCTCCTGCTGCGCCGCGAACAAGCCTATCTCGGCGTATTGGTGGACGACCTCATTACCAAAGGCGTGAATGAGCCTTACCGCATGTTCACCAGCCGCGCCGAATACCGCCTGCAACTCAGGGAAGACAACGCCGACATGCGCCTGACCGAAGACGGCTACAAAATCGGCTTGGTGGGTGAAGAACAATGGCGCATGTTCAACGAAAAACGCGAAGCCATCGAACGCGAAATCCAACGTTTGAAAACAACGTGGTACACGCCGCAAAAACTCGCCGAAGAAGAGCAGCTGCGCGTATTCGGCCAGAAACTCAGCCGCGAAGCCAACCTGCACGACCTCCTGCGCCGCCCGAACCTCGACTACGCCGCGCTGATGACCCTGCCCGACGCACAACCTGAAACCGCACTTGCCGACAGCGTGGTCGAACAAGTCGAAATCCAAGTCAAATACCAAGGCTATATCGACCGCCAAAACGAAGAAATCGACAGCCGCCGCGACATCGAAACCTTAAAGCTGCCCGACGACATCGATTACAGCAAAGTCAAAGGTTTATCCGCCGAAGTGCAGCAAAAGCTCAACCAGCACAAACCCGAAACCGTCGGACAGGCAAGCCGAATTTCCGGCGTAACCCCTGCGGCGGTGGCGTTGCTGATGGTGCATTTGAAACGCGGGTTTAAAGATGCCAAGTAAGGTTTAATCCGAATAAAGGCCGTCTGAAACTTTCAGACGGCCTTTATTTATCAGGGGATTGATGGTGTTGCACCTTATTTCATTAATTTTTTAAAGAGTTCGGATTGTCAGCAAGATGGGCGTATTCTGATGAAAAAATGAAGAAGAAAACGTTTTTTCAGGACGCGTCATAAGCTGCCGCTTTTTCGAGCAGTTTTACCCTTGCCTGCGGCCATTCCTCACGCAGCAGGCTGTATTCAACCGTATCGCGCACGCTGCCGTCTTTCCGCAGCTTGTGGCAGCGCAAGATGCCGTCTTGGTGTGCACCCAAGCGTTCGATGGCGCGTTGGGAGGCGGTATTGAGGTTGTCGGTCTGCCAGCAGACGCAACGGCAGTTTAAAGTGTCGAAAACGTAGTCGAGCAACATGATTTTGCAGGCGGTATTGATGTGCGTGCGCTGTGCCGACAGGGCATACCATGTGAAACCGATGTAGAGGCGTGGGATGGCGGGGTCGATGTGGTAAAGCGAAGTTGAGCCGACAATTTTTCCCGTGTCTTCGTCGATGACGGCAAAGGCGAGGCGGGTTTGTATGGCGGTGCGGATATAGTCAGCTACTTGGTGGGGTTCGGGCGCGGTGGTTACGTTCAGCTTCCAAACTTCGCCGTCGCAAACTGCTTCGCGCAAACCGGCTTCGTGTGCCGTTGTTAAAGGTTCGAGACGGACGCGGTCGAAGGATAAAACGGGAGTGGATGAAAAATCAGTCATGGAGGTTTCCTTTGTATTTGATAGTTTGAGTTTTCAGACGACCTTTTATAGTGTCTTAACGGACGGCATCTCTGAGGTCTTCTGAAAGCTATTGATTAATGATGTTTGAACATCAGCACGCCCGACTCCGATACAAACCCGTCCAGCGGCAGGTCGTGGGGTTCGGTCGGCAGGGTGTCGGTCAGTTGGCAGCCGAAGCCTACGCCCAGGGTTTGGGTTTGCAGGCGGTATTTCATGGCGGAGAGGGTGGCGTCGTAATAGCCACCGGCCTGTCCGAGGCGGTAGCCGCGTTTGTCGATGCCGACGATGGGGACCAGCAATAGGCTGAGTTGGTGGACGCGGATTTTTTTGCCGGTGAATTGGGGGACATGCAATTTGGCGCGGCCGCGTTTGCGTTCTTGTTTGGCGCCGTCGGCAGGGTAGGGGGTGAACCACATCCGCCGCGTGTTCGGTTCGATATAGGGCAGGTAGAGTTTTGCGCCGCGTTTTTGTGCGGCACGGACAAAGCCGTCCAATCGCAATTCCTTGCCCATCGGCCAATACACGCCGATTTTCCGTCCTTTTTTGATGTAGGGCTTGAGCAGGCGGTTGATGGTTTCGGTGGCGGCGTTACGCTCGTCGGCGCTCATTTGGGCGCGTGCGCGGCGGAACTGTTTGCGTAGTGCCGATTTTTCGGGATTCCTCATTTTCAGACGGCCTTTCGGGATTGCGGTAGAATGTTGCGATTATAACGATTTTGTTAACATTCAAACAGGACGCACACGATGTGGCACATTGTCGCCATCGGCTATCTTTTTGTTGCCGTGATGTTTTCCGCCGCGCAGCCGAGTATTGCGCGCGCGTTGATTTATTTGGTTTTTTGGGCAGTGTTGCCCACTGTGTTTACGGTCTTTGTCGTGACCATCCGTCGCCGCAACCGCCTGATGAAACGGCAGGAGCAGGCGGAGTTTGAAGCGGCCCGCCAAAAGGCGGTACAGGCAGATGAAAAACAGGACGGGAAGGTATAAAATCCCTTTTCAGACGGCCTCTTATCCGCTATAATCCGTCAGTTTTCCATTTCGGAAACACGCTTTTATTTTTTTAAAACTTATGCCCACTTTCGCCGAAGGGTGCTTGACAATAGGCGCCGCCTATCAAGTTCTATGCGATTGAATGTGTGCTCTTTAACCCTTTCAAGGAAATAACATGTCTCAAATTACTATGCGTCAGATGATTGAAGCCGGTGTTCACTTCGGTCACCAAACCCGTTTCTGGAACCCGAAAATGGCCCAATACATTTTCGGTGCGCGCAACAAAATCCATATTGTAAACTTGGAAAAAACCCTGCCGATGTTCCAAGAGGCGCAAGAAGCCGTACGCCGTCTGGTTGCCAATAAAGGTACAGTATTGTTCGTAGGTACCAAACGCCAAGCCCGCGACATCATCCGCGAAGAAGCTACCCGTGCCGGTATGCCTTTCGTTGATCACCGTTGGTTGGGCGGTATGCTGACCAACTACAAAACCGTTAAGCAATCCATCAAACGCCTGGAAGAAAAAACTGCTGCTCTGGAAAACGCTGCTGAAGGCGGTTTCAACAAAAAAGAAATTCTGGAAATGCAACGCGACGTTGAAAAACTGGAACGTTCTTTGGGCGGTATCAAAAACATGAAAGGCCTGCCTGACGCGATTTTCGTTATCGATACCGGCTACCAAAAAGGTACTCTGGTTGAGGCTGAAAAACTGGGCATCCCTGTTATCGCCGTAGTCGATACCAACAACAGCCCTGACGGCGTGAAATACGTTATCCCTGGTAACGATGACTCCGCCAAAGCCATCCGCCTGTACTGCCGCGGCATCGCCGACGCAGTTTTGGAAGGCAAAAACCAAGCGCTGCAAGAAACTGTAGCCGCTGCCCAAGAAGCTGCTGCCGAGTAATTCGGTACACGGAAGAGGGGCGTTATGCCCCTTTTCTCAAATCCCGTTCTGAAATCCGTTTCAGACGGCCACTATTTCCAAACACGGCAAATGGCCGTGTTCCCAAAAATCTAGGAGATTCAAAATGGCAGAAATTACTGCAAAAATGGTTGCCGACCTGCGCGCCGCTACCGGCCTGGGCATGATGGAATGCAAAAAAGCCTTGGTTGAAGCTGAAGGCAACTTCGACAAAGCCGAAGAAATCCTGCGTATTAAATCCGGTGCGAAAGCCGGTAAACTGGCCGGCCGTACTGCTGCCGAAGGCGTATTGGCTTACGCGATCAACGGCAATGTCGGTGCATTGGTTGAAGTAAACTGCGAAACCGACTTCGTTGCCAAAGACGCGGGCTTCGTAGAATTTGCCAACTTCGTTGCGAAAACTGCTGCCGAGAAAAAACCGGCTACCGTTGAAAAACTGAGCGAACTGGTTGAAGCAGAACGTAAAGCCATCATCGCTAAATTGGGCGAGAACATGTCTGTTCGCCGTTTCCAAGTGATTGACACTGCCAACCAACTGGTTGCCTACATCCACGGTGCTTTGGCTACCGAAGGCGTATTGGTTGAGTACAAAGGCTCTGAAGACGTAGCACGCAAAATCGGTATGCACATCGTTGCCGCCAAACCTCAATGCGTATCCGAAGCCGAAGTGGATGCTGAAACCATCGAAAAAGAACGCCACATCTACACCGAGCAAGCCATTGCTTCCGGCAAACCTGCCGAAATCGCCGCTAAAATGGTTGAAGGCCGTATCCGCAAATTCTTGGCTGAAATCACTCTGAACGGCCAAGCATTCGTGATGAACCCTGACCAAACTGTTGCCCAATTCGCCAAAGAAAACGGCACTGAAGTAATCAGCTTCGTACGCTACAAAGTAGGCGACGGTATCGAGAAAGCCGTTGTTGACTACGCGGCCGAAGTTGCTGCCGCTGCTAAAGTGTAAGGCACTTATGAAAAAGAAAGCACCTAGATTCCAAACGAATCAGGGTGCTTTTTTTTGAGAAAACCGTTTACGGTACCTAATTTAAGACGGCTGAATATTCAGGCCGTCTGAAAACCAAAACAATAATAAACCGACACACTCTATCATTAATATTCCGACCGTTTGAAAATTCAGACGGCCCGACCCCCGACCGACGACATTCAAGAAAGCAAGGTATCCCATGACACAGCAAATCAAATACAAACGCGTATTACTGAAACTCTCCGGCGAATCCCTGATGGGCTCTGATCCATTCGGCATCAATCACGATACCATCGTTCAAACTGTCGGCGAAATTGCCGAAATCGTGAGAATGGGCGTGCAAGTCGGTATCGTTGTCGGCGGCGGTAACATTTTCCGCGGCGTATCTGCACAAGCAGGCAGCATGGACCGCGCCACTGCCGACTACATGGGCATGATGGCAACTGTGATGAACGCCTTGGCACTCAAAGACGCATTTGAAACCTTGGGCATCAAAGCGCGCGTACAATCCGCACTGTCTATGCAGCAAATCGCTGAAACTTACGCCCGTCCTAAAGCCATTCAATATTTGGAAGAAGGCAAAGTCGTGATTTTCGCCGCCGGTACTGGTAACCCATTCTTCACGACCGACACTGCCGCTGCATTGCGCGGTGCGGAAATGAACTGCGACGTGATGCTCAAAGCCACCAACGTGGACGGCGTGTACACCGCAGACCCGAAAAAAGATCCATCTGCAACACGTTACGAAACCATTACTTTTGACGAAGCCTTGTTGAAAAACCTCAAAGTGATGGATGCCACCGCCTTCGCCCTCTGCCGCGAACGCAAACTCAATATCGTGGTCTTCGGCATTGCTAAAGAAGGCTCGCTCAAACGCGTGGTAACCGGCGAAAACGAAGGTACGCTGGTTCACTGCTAATCATTGAAAGGCCGTCTGAAACAGCCGAACGGGATACATTCGGCTTTCAGACGGCCTTTTATTTTCAGTCGGTTGCGTGGGCATTGGCTCATGGTTTGAAAAGGTTGAGAACTTGCTTGACCATAATGCCCAACCGACAATTCGATAGTAAAAGGATACCCCATGAATATCACCGTCTTGGCTGTCGGCACGAAAATGCCGCGTTGGGTCGATGAAGCCGTCGGCGAGTACGCCAAACGCTTCGGGCGCGATGTCAATTATGCGCTGAAAGAAATCAAGCCGGAAAAACGCGGCGCGGGTGTGAATGCGGCTCAGGGCATGGCGGCTGAAGAAAAACGCCTGCTGGAAGCCATCCCGCAGGGCGCATTTTTGGTGGTATTGGACGAGCGCGGCAAAGCGCCGACTTCGGTCGAATTGGCGCAACATTTGAAAAGCTGGCAGCAAAACGGCGAACACGTCTGCTTTATTATCGGCGGCGCAGACGGCATGACCGACCGTTTGAAACAGCAGGCAAACATGATGATGCGTCTTTCCAGCCTGACCCTGCCGCACGGCATGGTGCGCGTTTTGCTGACCGAGCAGCTTTATCGTGCCGTTTCGATTTTGCACAATCATCCGTATCATCGGGAATAATCCGTTTTGATTGCCGGGATAAGACGGTAATGCCGCCTTGTCGGTTAAAAGCGGGGCGAACCCGTTTTTCAGACGGCCTGATTTTTCCGCATGAATCCTTTATAATCGTTTCTTTGATAAATCAACATCTTTCGGGAGAACCCAAATGTCCGATTTCCGTCAAGACTTCCTCAAATTCGCTTTGGCACAAAACGTGTTGAAATTCGGCGAATTTACGACCAAGGCCGGCCGTCAGTCGCCTTATTTTTTCAATGCCGGTTTGTTCAATGACGGCGCATCGACTTTGCAGCTGGCGAAGTTTTACGCCGAAGCCATTATTGCCAGCGGCGTGAAGTTCGATATGCTGTTCGGCCCAGCCTACAAAGGCATTATTTTGGCGGCGGCAACAGCGATGATGTTGGCGGAAAAAGGCGTAAACGTACCGTTTGCCTACAACCGCAAAGAAGCCAAAGACCACGGCGAAGGCGGTGTGTTGGTAGGCGCGCCTTTGAAAGGCCGCGTGCTGATTATCGATGATGTGATTTCCGCCGGTACATCCGTGCGCGAGTCGGTCAAACTGATTGAGGCCGAAGGCGCAACGCCTGCCGCAGTGGCCATTGCGCTCGACCGCATGGAAAAAGGCACGGGCGAATTGTCGGCGGTGCAGGAAGTCGAAAAACAATACGGCCTGCCGGTGGTTTCGATTGCCAACCTGAACGACTTGTTCACGCTCTTGCAAAACAATGCCGAATTTGGCGGCTTCTTCGAGCCGGTCAAAGCCTATCGCGAACGTTACGGCGCGGTTTAAACCATAACATCATGCTCAGGTCGTCTGAAAACTGTTTCAGACGGCCTGAAACATTGGCTAAAATATATTTTTGATTCAATACACTTACGGAAAATACTCATGCCTGCTTGTTCTTGTCCTCATTGTAAAACACCGCATTGGGTGAAAGATGCCCAGTTGAACGTGGCGCAGGGTTTCGTGGTCTGCACGCGTTGTTCGGGGATGTTTAAGGCCAAGGATTATCTGTCGGGCAACCTGCCGGCCGATCCGGCCCATCTGCCTGTGGCGGTAACGGATGTGCGCCTCGTGCATAACATCGGCGCGCAAATCCTCAAGCATTCCAAACTCTCGCGCAAAGAAATTTCCGATTTGCTCAACAGCGCGCTCAAGGAAGAGCCCAAGGCGGAAGAGCAAGCGGCGGTCAAAACGCGCAAGGACGGGTTCAACTGGACGTTGGCATCGTTGATTGCGCTGACGGTTTTGATTATGCAACTCTTTTATCTTGCCCTGCTATGAGTAATATCGCCCATTTTGTCGCCAGCTTTCGCGAAGCCGCGCCCTATATCCAATATTTGCGCGGCAAAACCATGGTGGTCGGCGTGACCGATAGCCTGTTGGAAGGCGAAACCCTGATCCGTTTGGCCGCAGATTTGAACCTGTTGGCCAGCTTGGGCTTGCGTTTGGTCTTGGTGCACGGTTCGCGGCATTTGCTCGACAAATTGGCTTCGGGTCGGAATTTTGTTCCGAAATACAGCGGCAGCCGACGGATTACCGATGAAGCGACCCTGATGGAAGTGAAGCAGGTGGCGGGGATTATCCGCAGCGATGTCGAAGCAGCTTTGTTCAGCAGCGTATCTGCGCAGCAACGGAGCAAGCCGCCGGTTATTGCGTGCGGCAACTTTATTACCGCCCGTCCGTTGGGCGTTATCGACGGCGTGGACATGGGCTATACCGGTACCGTCCGCAAAATCGACGCGGAAGAAATCCGTTTGCGTTTGGATGGCGGCGCGGTGGTGCTGATCAGCCCTTTGGGGCATTCGTACAGCGGCAAAACCTTCAATCTGAGTATGTGTGAAACCGCGCAGGAAGTGGCCATGGCTTTGCAGGCGGAGAAGCTGGTTTTCCTGACCGAAGAAGCGGGTATCCGCCGCGCTGACGGCTCGTTGGCCAATACGTTGTCTGTCGGCGAAGTGCAGGAGTTGGTGCGCGACAATCCCGATGTGCCGGTTGATTTGCTCCATGCGGCAGTGTGCGCACTGGAAAACGGCGTATCGCGGGTGCAGATTCTCAACGGCCGCGAAGACGGCAGCCTGTTGCGCGAGCTGTTTACCCGCGAGGGCAGCGGTACATCTATTGCCCGTGAGCCGTTTGTTTCCATCCGTCAGGCACGCAGCGACGACATTCCGCACATCATCGCCTTAATCCGTCCGTTGGCGGAACAAGGCATCTTGTTACACCGCAGCCGCGAGTATTTGGAAAACCATATTTCCAGTTTTTCCGTATTGGAACACGATCAAAACATTTACGGCTGCGTGGCGTTGAAAACCTTTGCCGAGCCGGACTGCGGCGAATTGGCCTGCCTGGTGGTGTCGCCCGAAGCGCGCGACGGCGGCTACGGCGAATTGCTGTTAGAACATTTATTCCAAAAAGCGCGCGCCTTAAATATCAAAACGCTTTTCGCCTTATCCACGCACACGGGCGAATGGTTTGTCGAACGGGGCTTTCAGACGGCCTCGGCCGATGACCTGCCTGCCGAACGCCGGCAGGAATACAATGCCAACGGCCGCAATTCCAAAGTATTTGTTTATGATTTGCAGGCCGTCTGAAAACTTCAATCCTATCATCCGTTTTTAAACATCACTCAAATCTTATGTTGAAAATTATCTCTGCCAACGTCAACGGCATCCGCTCCGCCTATAAAAAAGGTTTTTACGAATACATCGCCGCATCGGGCGCGGACATTGTCTGCGTGCAGGAACTGAAAGCTCAAGAAGCCGATCTGTCGGACGATATGAAAAATCCGCACGGTATGCACGGCTACTGGCATTGCGCCGAAAAGCGCGGTTACAGCGGCGTGGCGGTGTACAGCAAACGCAAACCCGACAATGTGCAAATCGGCATGGGCATTGAAGAATTTGACAGGGAAGGCCGTTTTGTCCGTTGCGATTTCGGCAAGTTGTCGGTAATTTCGCTGTATCTGCCCAGCGGCAGCAGCGCGGAAGAGCGCCAACAAGTGAAATACCGCTTTTTGGACGCGTTCTATCCCATGCTCGAAGCCATGAAGAACGAAGGACGCGACATCGTTGTCTGCGGCGACTGGAATATTGCCCACCAAAATATCGACTTGAAAAACTGGAAGGGCAATCAGAAAAATTCGGGCTTCCTGCCTGAAGAGCGCGAATGGATAGGCAAAGTCATCCACAAGCTCGGCTGGACGGATATGTGGCGCACGCTTTATCCCGATGTACCGGGCTATACCTGGTGGAGCAATCGCGGACAAGCGTATGCGAAAGATGTCGGGTGGCGCATCGATTATCAGATGGTTACGCCGGAGCTGGCCGCCAAAGCCGTTTCCGCACATGTTTATAAAGATGAAAAATTCTCGGATCACGCCCCTTTAGTTGTGGAGTATGACTATGTTGCCGAATAAGTTTTTTGGTAAGTACGACTGGAATATAAACAGTAAAACCGGCGTAGGTGCGGTTTGGGTTGTGGCGGCATTTGTGCTGCCTATGCTGGTGTGGGCAATATTTATGCTGGCGCGGATGTCCGGCTGGGTTGCGCCGACCAAGGCCAATCCGACTTGGGCGTTGGTGTGGCTGCTGTTTTCATTGCCTTGCCTGCTGATTGCGGCCAAATGCTTTGCTTGGAAGGGTTGGCGGCTGATTGCCAACATCGTACTGTGTCTGGCGACTTGTGCCATTCTCAGCGTGCCAGCCGCCTTGTTGATCGCATTTACACTCAACGACTTGCTCAAATAGGCCGTCTGAAATGCAGAGCTTCGAACTCGAAGAAATGGCACTGTTTCTGATACGCGATGCGGATGAAGCGGAAATGTGGATAGACCGCTGGGCGGTCAGCTATCCGATTGTTCAAACCGCCGAAGCCGATAGTCGGCAAACCGTTTCCGAATGGCAACACGCCATTCAGACGGCCTTTGAGCATATCGTCAGTAGAAATATTGCCGTCGTGGCTCATGGTGTTGGTGTGTCTGCATTTTTGGCATGGCTGTACCAAGCCGACATCCTGACGCAAAAACGCCTGACCAATATTATTTTGGTCTCGCCGCGTCCCGAGGCTTTTCCCGAAGACGAAATCCATACGTTCCAACGCGTCCGTTGCCCTTGTCGTACGGCGTTGATCATCGCCGAAACAAACGGTACGCCACGCGATTGGGCGCAAGAACAGGCCGACCGCTGGCAGGCGCGCCTGCTTCAATCGCCGCATTCCGGCCGGTTAAACGGCGCACTCGGCGGCTGGCAATGGGGCATGAAGCTGATGCAGGAAATGCTGTTGAGTAAGTAGTGTAGCAGTATCTATTAATATTAATAAACGAAGGCCGTCCGAAACCGATATGTGTTTCAGACGGCCTTTGTTTGCAAATATCATGTTAAATATAATTAAAAGAAACTATTCTCATTTCTTTTATGAAGCAATATAATTCGGTTGTTTTGTTAAATTGAGTATAAAAATGCAAATACCATTTCATTTGGCTTTATTACCCACGCTGATTATCGCTTCTTTCCCTGTTACTGCCGCCGATACGCAGGATAATGGTGAACATTACACCGCCACCCTGCCCACCGTTTCCGTGGTCGGACAGTCAGATACCAGTGTACTCAAAGGCTACATCAACTACGACGAAGCTGCCGTTACCCGCAACGGCCAGCTTATTAAGGAAACGCCGCAAACCGTTGATACGCTCAATATCCAGAAAAACAAAAATTACGGCACGAACGATTTGAGTTCCATCCTCGAAGGCAACGCCGGTATTGACGCTGCCTACGATATGCGCGGCGAAAGCATTTTCCTGCGCGGCTTCCAAGCCGATGCATCCGATATTTACCGCGACGGCGTGCGCGAAAGCGGACAAGTGCGCCGCAGCACCGCCAACATCGAGCGCGTGGAAATCCTGAAAGGCCCGTCCTCCGTGCTTTACGGGCGCACCAACGGCGGTGGCGTCATCAACATGGTCAGCAAATACGCCAACTTCAAACAAAGCCGCAATATCGGTGCGGTTTACGGCTCGTGGGCAAACCGCAGCCTGAATATGGACATTAACGAAGTGCTGAACAAAAACGTCGCCATCCGCCTCACCGGCGAAGTTGGGCGCGCCAATTCGTTCCGTAGCGGCATAGACAGCAAAAACGTCATGGTTTCGCCCAGTATTACCGTCAAACTCGACAACGGCTTGAAATGGACGGGGCAATACACCTACGACAATGTGGAGCGCACACCTGACCGCAGCCCGAACAAGTCCGTGTACGACCGCTTCGGACTGCCTTATCGCATGGGTTTTGCCCACCCGAACGATTTTGTGAAAGACAAGCTGCAAGTTTGGCGTTCCGACCTTGAATACGCCTTCAACGACAAATGGCGCGCCCAATGGCAGCTCGCCCACCGCACGGCGGCGCAGGATTTCGACCATTTCTATGCAGGCAGCGAAAACGGCAACCTTATCCGCCGCAACTACGCCTGGCAGCAGACCGACAACAAAATCCTGTCGTCCAACTTCACGCTCAACGGCGACTACACCATCGGACGTTTTGAAAATCATCTGACCGTAGGCCTGGATTACAGCCGCGAAAACCGCAACCCGACATTGGGTTACAGCCGAGCCTTTTCCGCCTCCATCAACCCCTACGACCGCGCAAGCTGGCCGGCTTCGGGCAGGCTGCAACCCGTCCTCACCCAAAACCGCCACAAAGCCGACTCCTACGGCATTTTCGTGCAAAACATCTTCTCAGCCACGCCCGACTTGAAATTCGTCCTCGGCGGCCGTTACGACAAATACACCTTTAATTCCGAAAACAAACTTACCGGCAGCAGCCGCCAGTACAGCGGCCACTCGTTCAGCCCCAACATCGGCGCAGTGTGGAACATCAACCCAGTCCACACACTTTACGCCTCGTATAACAAAGGCTTCGCGCCTTATGGCGGACGCGGCGGCTATTTGAGTATCGACACTTCGTCTGCCGCCGTGTTCAACGCCGACCCCGAGTACACCCGCCAATACGAAACCGGCGTTAAAAGCAGTTGGCTGGACGACCGCCTCAGCACTACGTTGTCTGCCTACCAAATCGAACGCTTCAATATCCGCTACCGCCCCGACGCGCAAAATGATCCCTACACTTGGGCTGTCGGCGGCAAACACCGTTCGCGCGGTGTGGAACTGTCCGCCATCGGACAAATCATCCCCAAAAAACTCTACCTGCGCGGTTCGTTGGGCGTGATGCAGGCGAAAGTCGTTGAAGACAAAGAAAATCCCGACCGCTTGGGCATCCATTTGGACAACACCAGCAACGTTACTGGCAACCTGTTCTTCCGTTACACGCCGACCGAAAACCTCTACGGCGAAATCGGCGTAACCGGTACGGGCAAACGCTACGGCTACGATTCAAGAAACAAAGAAGTCACCACGCTTCCCGGCTTCGTCCGAACCGACGCCATGCTCGGCTGGAACCGCAAAAACCTGAACCTCACTTTCGCCGTCGGCAATCTGTTCAATCAAAAATATTGGCGTTCGGATGCCATGCCGGGTAATCCGCGCGGCTATACTGCCCGGGTAAATTACCGTTTCTGATGAAATCAGGCAAAGGCCGTCTGAAAATAAGGCTATGATCTAAGCCATATTTCAGACGGCCTTTTATAAAGGTTGAAATAAAACTAAACACATTTTTTCACTCAAATCGAACACACCTCCAACAAAATGCCATAAAATCCGCCCATTGATTTGAATGTAAAGAGATACCTATGAAACTGAAAACCTTAGCTTTGACTTCATTGACCCTGTTGGCATTGGCCGCTTGCGGCAAACAGGCGGAAACCAGCGTTCCGGCAGACAGCGCCCAAAGCAACACATCCGCTCCGGCAGCCCCTGCCGCATTGACCGAAGGTGTCAATTACACCGTATTGTCCAATCCGATTCCGCAACAGCAGGCCGGCAAAATCGAAGTATTGGAATTCTTCGGCTACTTCTGCCCGCATTGCGCCCATCTTGAGCCGGTTTTGAGCGAGCACATCAAAACGTTTAAAGACGATACCTATATGCGCCGGGAGCATGTCGTTTGGGGTGATGAAATGAAACCTTTGGCACGTTTGGCGGCCGCAGTGGAAATGGCCGGTGAATCAGATAAAGCCAACAGCCATATTTTCGATGCGATGGTTAACCAAAAAATTAACTTGGCCGATACCGATACCCTGAAAAAATGGTTGTCCGAGCAAACCGCGTTTGACGGTAAAAAAGTATTGGCTGCATTTGAAGCGCCCGAAAGCCAAGCGCGTGCGGCTCAAATGGAAGAATTGACCAATAAATTCCAAATCAGCGGCACACCGACCGTGATCGTCGGCGGCAAATACCAAGTCGAATTTAAAGACTGGCAGTCCGGCATGACCACAATTGACCAGTTGGTGGACAAAGTACGCGAAGAGCAGAAAAAGCCGCAATAAGTTGAAGGTTGAATGAGTAAAGGTCTCGCGTCTCTTATCTTTTTTCCTTTACTTTACTGAAAGATCTAAGCCATGTGTGATTACTGTTCTGACCTGCGACCTACCGTTCGTATCAGGGTTCCGAAAGAATTATCGCAAATGTTACTGCGAGCCTCTGATCGTTTAGCAGACGGCACGCTTATCGATATTACTCCAGCCTACGACAAAGTTTATGGTCCCAGCCTTGATGTTGCCAAAACCATCGCTAACAGCGGTTACATTACCCATACAGATTCTCAGGGTAATCGTGACATATATGGTTGGAACGATTTCGTGGTGCATTATTTTCAATGTACGCACTGCAATGCCGTTTTCAGGCTTGGTGCCGAAACCTACCATGGTAGTGGTGGCCAATGGGAAATGCTGGAAGAGGCAACGATACGCTATGAAAATTCTTAAAAGGAATAGATTTCATAGTTATATGTGAATAGTAATTCTTGCTAGAGTAAAAATAAAAACGCCGTCTGAAACTTTTCAGACGGCGTTTTCTGTAAAATTAGCTTACAAACCTGGGAACATGCCTTTCATTCCCTTCATGCCTTTGGCCAAACGCATCAGTTTGCCCAAACCGTTGCCACTGAACATCTTCATCATTTGTTGCATTTGTTCAAACTGTTTGAGCAATTTATTCACTTCCTGCACGGTCGTACCCGCGCCCATTGCAATACGGCGTTTGCGGCTGGCTTTGAGCAGGGCAGGGTTGGCGCGTTCTTTTGGAGTCATCGAGTTGATGATGGCTTCTACTTTGCCCATCGCTTTTTCAGCCGTGCCTTCGGGGATTTGTTTCGATATTTGACCCAGTTCGCCAGGCATTTTTGACATTAGGTTTTCCAAGCCGCCCATATTGCGCATCTGTTGGATTTGCTCTTTAAAGTCGTTGAGGTCGAAGCCTTTGCCTTTTTGCAGCTTTTTCGCCATTTTGGCGGCGGCTTCTTCATCAATACCTTTTTGAACGTCTTCAATCAGGGTCAATACGTCGCCCATGCCGAGGATACGGCTGGCAAGACGGTCGGGGTGGAAAGGTTCGAGGCCGTTGATTTTTTCGCCGACACCGATAAATTTAATCGGTTTGCCGGTTACATGGCGTACGGACAATGCCGCACCGCCGCGCGAGTCGCCGTCCATCTTGGTCAATACGACACCGGTCAGCGGCAGGGCTTCATTAAATGCCTGAGCAGTGTTCACCGCATCCTGACCCAACATGGCATCGATAACGAACAAAGTTTCAACCGGGTTGACCGCCGTATGAAGCGCTTTGATTTCGTTCATCATCTCTTCATCGATTGCCAAACGGCCGGCGGTATCGACCATCAAGACATCGTAAAAATGTTTTTTGGCGTAATCGACGGCGGCAGTTGCAATCTCAACCGGTTTTTGGTTGGTATCGGATGGGAAAAAGTCCACGCCGACCTGTTCGGCCAACAGGCGCAGCTGTTCAATCGCGGCAGGGCGGTAAACGTCGGCGGATACCACCAAAACTTTTTTCTTCTGATCGTTTTTCAGCAGGCGGGCGAGTTTGCCGACGGTTGTTGTCTTACCGGCACCCTGCAAACCGGCCATTAAAACGATGGCAGGCGGTGAAACCGACAAATCCAGTGTTTTGTTTTCCTTGCCCATCAGTTCGACTAAGGCTTGGTTGACCACGCCGATAAAGGCTTGGTCAGGCGTTAGGCTGCCGACGACTTCTTGGCCAAGGGCCTGTTCTTTGACTGTGTTGACGAATTCTTTAACGACGGGCAATGCAACGTCGGCTTCCAGCAGGGCAAGACGAACCTCGCGCAAGGCTTCTTTAATATTGTCTTCGGTCAGCGTTGATTGGCCGCGAATATTTTTAAGTACCTTGCTGAAGCGGTTGGTCAGGTTGTCTAACATACTTATCCTTGATAATGAGAATAGCTGCCCAATACAGGGCATTCTTTGTTAAAATAAAATTCGGATTATTTTACACGATAGTCCGAAGTTATGCTTCAAGAACACAAACACGCACACCAAGGCCGTCTGAAACCCTGCCGGCTGTCCGTCTAGTGTTCACATGTCTATTGAGAAAGATATTTATGCCGATTGTCTTAATCTGCCTGATGCTGGTGTATGCCGGATTGGGCGCATTTTCCTGGTTGCAACATAAAAAGCACAATAATAAGTCTTACCCGCTGAAAACCGAGCTGCTGATTTTGAGCGGCGCATTATTGGTACATGGCGCAGCATTGATGTTTCCAGTATTGCAGGATAGGGTATTGATTACCGGTTTCGGCTATTCGCTCAGTCTGATAGTCTGGCTGATGCTGATGATGTACTGCTTGGGCAGCTTCTTTTATTGTCTGCGCGGAGTGCAACTCTTATTGTATCCCTGCGCCGCATTGACCTTATTATTGGGTTTCCTCTTCCCAGGGGATTTTTCAGGTCGTCAAATCGTAGACTTATTGCCGCTGTCGCACATCGCATCATCATTGCTAGCATACGGACTATTTGGCATCGTTACCTTATTTGCCATCCTGATCCTTTTGCTCGACCGCAATCTGCACAAACGCCGTTTTTCCGCATTGGTTAGCTTCTTGCCGCCATTATTGAGTTTGGAAAAACTTATGTTTCAAGGTATGTGGGCAGGTTTCGTTTTATTGACCTATTCTGTAATCAGCGGTACGTTTTTTGCAGAAACTATTTTCGGCAAGCCGATGACCTTCACGCATAAAACCATCTTCAGTATTATGTCGTGGCTGATTTATGGCGCATTATTGTTGAAACACAGCATGACCGCATGGCGCGGCAAAAAAGCCGCCGTTTGGACTATTGTCGGATTTGTCAGTCTGATTTTTGCCTATGTGGGCAGTAAATTTGTCCTAGAAATTGTCCTTCAACGTATTGGATAAATAGAAAACATAAAAAAGGCCGTCTGAAAGAGCAATTCAGACGGCCTTTGTTTTGTGTTTTTTGTATATTTGGAGAGTGTAGAAAGGTTGTTGGAGTTTTTTATAAAATAAAAACCCTGTTAAAACAG
>NZ_KV835622.1:0-96935 GCF_001838065.1 Neisseria sp. HMSC078C12
GGGGGGAATAAAGCTTGAACCAGTGGGGGCTTCCGTTGGGTAATAAGGTAAGAGGCAAGGGGGATTTGACGATATTGCATTAAAAAACGGTTGTTGGGAAAGGAGCATGAGTAGGGGAAATGAAATAGAATCTACAAAATAGGTTTCAGGTTGAGACCTTCATAAAAATAATCTTTTAACGACATTTAATGCATAAAAATGTGCCATAAAATTTTCAATTGACTAAAATCTTCTTCATCTTGAATAAAAGTTGGAAAATCAGAAAATTTTAGCAACTTTATATTATTGTAAGAGTCTTGGGCCGTCTGAAAGATGCTGAAATCAGCTTTCAGACGGTCTTGTCGTAAGATGAGTTTTGATATTGGCGTACTTTTTTAAATACAGATAAAATCCCTGCTAATTATTTATAACAATATTTTTAGGATACACAGTGCTTGCTTTGGATTATTGTCGTCAAAAGGCTGCGGAAAGCCATTCCAGTTTTTTATCCGGTTTTCGTTTTTTATCAGTAGAAAAACGAAATGCGATCACTGTTTTATATGCTTTTTGTCGCGAACTGGATGATGTGGTCGATGGCTGTACCGATCCGAATGTGGCTCAGATTACCTTGAATTGGTGGCGCAGTGATTTGGAAAAAGTATTCAACAATGAGATGTCTGAGCATCCCGTTCATCAGGCTTTAAAAGATATTCAGGTAAATTTTGATTTGCCGAAGAATGAATTTGAAGCTTTGATTGATGGTATGCAGATGGATTTGGAGCAGGCTCGTTATGGTAGTTTTGATGAATTAAAGCTGTATTGTCACCGTGTTGCCGGAGTTGTGGGACGTCTTATTGCACGGATTTTAGGTTTTTCCAATCCGAAAACTTTGGAATATGCGGACAAAATGGGCTTGGCTTTGCAGTTGACGAACATTATTCGCGATGTGGGCGAAGATGCGCGGCAGGGAAGAATTTATCTGCCGATAGAGGAAATGCAGAAATTTGATGTACCTGCCAACGTCATCATGCAATGTAAACCGACAGACAATTTTGCGAAATTAATGCAGTTTCAAGTGGATAGGGCGCGTGAAACTTATCGTGAGGCTATGTTGCTTTTGCCGGCTGCGGATAAGAAATCGCAAAAAGTCGGTCTGATTATGGCGGCTATTTATTATGCGCTGTTGAATGAGATTGACCGTGATGGCGCACAAAATGTTTTGACTTACAAAATTGCGATTCCTTCTCCCCGTAAAAAACGTATTGCTTTGAAAACTTGGCTGTTTGGATTTAAACCATGAATACTCAGCGTCCAAAAATTGCTGTGATTGGTGCCGGTTGGGCAGGTTTGTCTGCGGCGGTTTCCCTGATTCATCGAGCTGATATTGCTTTGTTTGAAGCAGGGAGACAGGCTGGCGGTAGGGCGCGTGCCTTAACCGGGAAAAATGATGGATTCAGCTTTTTGGATAATGGGCAGCATATCTTGTTGGGTGCGTATCATGGTGTTCAAACTTTGATGCAACATATTGGCGTTCAACCTGAATCAGCCTTTTTACGCAAGCCTTTGCAATGGTACATCCATGAGGGATTGCAGTTTCAGACGGCCTCTCTGCCTGCGCCTTGGCATTTGCTTGTCGGTATCCTGCTTGCAAAAAATCTTTCCTTTTCATTGAAAATCAAATTGCTGTCAGATATGTCGGCATTGCAACGTTGGGCAGGCCATCATAAAACTGATTTGACCGTTGCAAAGTGGTTGAGAACACGAAATGTTCCCCGCAGCCTGCTTGGCCAGTTTTGGCAACCTTTGGTCTGGGGTGCTTTAAATACGCCGTTAGAACAGGCATCGTTACGCATTTTATGCAATGTATTGAATGATGGCGTGTGGTCTGAAAAGGCGAACAGCGATTATCTTTTGCCCAAGCAGGATTTAGGGCAGCTCGTAGTCGAACCGGCTTTGGATTTTCTACACAAACATGGTGCAAAAATACATCTTGAAACCCGTATTACACATTTAAACCATCATATCGATGGCCGAATTGAAATCAATGGCGAAGTATTTGATGCGGTGATTTTGGCTGTTGCGCCATATCATGTTGACGCGCTTTTGCCTGAAGATACGCCTGACTATATTCAGACGGCCTATCAATCGTTGCATTACCATGCGATTACCACGGTTTATTTGCGTTATGCCCAAGCAGTCAAACTGCCTGCGCCTTTAACCGGGTTTGCCGATGGTACGGCGCAGTGGGTGCTGCATCGGGGGGCATTGGGTTTGCCGGATAATGAAGTCGCGGTCGTCATCAGCGTTTCCGATTACGTCGAGGCTTGGAAGGACAAAGATTTAGCCGAGAAAATTCATGCGGACATTAAGCGGGTTTTTCCGGATTTGGATAAACCCGAAGCTATACGCATTATTACGGAAAAACGCGCGACTACGGCGGCAACGGTTGATTTTGTACAACCTGATTTCTCATGGCTGCACCATCGCCGTATTTATCCGGCCGGCGATTATCTTCATCCGCGCTATCCGGCAACCTTGGAAGCGGCGGTTCAGTCAGGTTTTGCCGCGGCTGAAAAGCTTATGCTGGATTTGCGGTTTGAATAAACTGAGGCCGTCTGAATGTTCAGACGGCCTTTTTGACTTTACAAAACTTACCAAGCCGATACAATATCTAAAACCATAAAGTTCAAGGAAAAGTCATGACGACATTAGCGGACAAAACCATCTTGGTTACCGGCGCATCCCAAGGTTTGGGCGAGCAGGTTGCCAAAGCCTATGCGGCGGCCGGAGCGACTGTCATTTTGGTGGCGCGTCATCAAAAGCGTTTGGAAAAAGTATATGATGCCATTGTGGCTGCGGGCAGCCCAGAACCGTTTGCCATCTGCTTTGATTTGATGAGTGCGGAGGAGAAAGAGTTTAAGCAATTCGCAGAAACCATTGATGAAGCTACCGGCGGAAAATTGGATGGTGTGGTACATTGCGCCAGCTATTTCTATGCTTTGTCGCCGTTGGATTTCCAAACCGTATCGGAATGGGTCAACCAATACCGCATCAATACCGTTGCGCCTATGGGCTTGACCCGTGCGTTGTTCCCATTATTGAAGCAATCCGAAGACGCTTCTGTAATTTTTGTCGGCGAAAGCCACGGCGAAAAACCGCAAGCCTATTGGGGCGGTTTCGGAGCTTCTAAAGCCGCGCTTAATTATTTGTGTAAAGTGGCTGCGGACGAGTGGGAACGTTTTGACAACCTGCGTGCCAATGTTTTGGTGCCGGGTGCCATCAATTCGCCGCAACGTATCAAATCTCATCCGGGCGAATCGAAAAGCGAACGTAAAAACTACGAAGATGTCCTGCCGCAATTTATTTGGTGGGCAAGCCGAGAGAGCAGGGGGCGGACAGGCGAAATCGTCTATCTGTAAATCTACCTGCTCAGAGTGGTTTGAGAACATGAGGCCGTCTGAAATCTATATTTTCAGACGGCCTTTAAATTATTGAGTTTTATATCTAAATACTGGTGTAGGTTTGATGTTTGATGTGCTAATAGGCAACCGTCGGGCTGGTACAAAATTAGATGTAGTAATCTAAGTTATAGTTATATTGGATAAATATGACGGAATTTGACTTTATCAGACAATATTTGCAGCGACAAAAATCGGAAGGTTTGATTTTGGGCATAGGCGACGATGCCGCTATTATTCGCCCAAGTAACGGATTTGATTTATGTTTTAGCGCTGATATGTTGGTTAAGGGCAGACATTTTTTTGAAGATGTTTCGCCTGAAGATTTGGCATGGAAAATGCTTGCAGTAAATTTATCCGATATGGCCGCTATGGGTGCCAAGCCGCGGTGGGTGTTGCTCAGTGCTGCGCTGCCTGAATTGAATCAAGACTGGCTCAAACGTTTTTGCGATAGCTTTTTTGCTTTGGCCGCGCGTTTTGATACGGTGTTGATTGGTGGCGATACCACCAAAGGCGATTTGGTCTTTAATGTAACGATAGTAGGCGAAGTTCCGACAGGGCGTGCCTTGCGGCGTGATGGAGCCGAAGTCGGCGACGATATTTGGGTATCGGGCCGCTTGGGTTTGGCTGCCGCTGCTTTGAACCAACATCTGGGGCATTATCAATTGCCGTCTGAAATCATGGCGGTTTGCGATGATAAATTGCTCCGTCCGGAGCCGCGCGTTTCATTGGGGCTGGCATTGCTGCCATTTGCCCATGCTGCGCAAGATGTTTCAGACGGCCTGGCTCAAGATGTGGGGCATATTTTAAAAGCCTCTGCTGTCGGGGCGGAAATCTTTGCCGATTGTGTGCCGTCGTTGCCTGAATTGAAAAACGTTTTGTCGCGCGAGCAATGGTTGTCGGCAGTATTGGCCGGCGGCGATGACTACGAACTGATTTTTACTGCCGCTCCAGAAGACAGGGAACGTGTTTGTCAGGCGGCGGAACAAAGTGGCGTACCGGTCGCCCGAATTGGTAAAATGACTGACTCAGGCCGTCTGAATATTTTAGATGCCGAAGGCGGCGTATTGGAACTGACTTCTTTAGGATTTGATCATTTTGGCTGAACGTAAACCTACTTTTTCTTGGCTGTTGCACAAACCATTGTGTTTTTTAGGATTTGGTTTCGGCAGCGGCTTATCGCCGGTTGCGCCGGGTACGGCCGGAACGCTGGCCGCATTACCCCTGGCTTTTGTATTGTGCCTGTTGGGTATAGACGGCTGGATATTGCTTTTATTGTGTATCGCCTTGTTTTTCTGGGGTATCCGCATTTGTGGTTATACCGAGAGGGAACTGGGTATTCAGGATTACGGCGGTATCGTTTGGGATGAAATTGTCGCGATGCTGCTGGTGCTGTCGCTGATTCCGTTTAAATGGAGCTGGTGGCTGGCGGCTTTTGTTATTTTCCGCTTGTTTGATGCGTTGAAACCCTGGCCGATCAAATGGTTTGACCGGCGGATTCATGGAGGTTTGGGCATTATGCTTGATGATTTAATTGCGGCTGTGATGACTTTATTGGTCTTGGGGCTGTTTCATTGGATTGCGTGATGTGTTTTAAGTGTTCGACCCTTTGTAAAAATAGGGCGGACACGCCGGAATTATCCGGTTTTAAATAAAATAAATATACGGGTGAACAATTATGAACGAAATCGAGATTAACGTGGAGCCGCGTTATATGGCCGGCCAAAGCGACGTCTACCGCGACCGCTACGCCTTCAATTATCTGATTACCATCTGCAACCGCAGTGATGAAATCATTACTTTGCGTCAGCGTTTTTGGGAAATCACCGACGGACACGGTGAAACAGAGCAAGTCGGCCATGTCGGCCTGATTGAAGAGCAGCCTGTTTTGTACCCGGGCGAAGCCTATGAGTACAACAGCGGCTCGCAAATCAGCACGCCTTGGGGCAGCATCGAAGGCGCGTATGAGTTTGAAGACAGTATCGGCAAACGTTTCGTTATCGGGGTGCCGAAGCTTGAATTCAAAGCAGGCTTTACGTTGCAATAGGCCGTCTGAAAAATGAAAAACCGGAGCATGGGAAATGTTCCGGTTTTGTTTTTTCAGACGGCCTTATCAGTCTTTGCAAGGCTGTACCAATACCCACGGCGCTACAACGACCGCCCACATTTCCTGATTATCTGCTAGAAAAGTACGCGCCATATCATCGCTGACGGCACCGAATTTGCCTTGTTCCATCCATTGTTTCAATGGCGCGGCTTCATCTTCGGCAACATGGCGGGCGACGGCAATCAAATCCAAATCGGGCGCAACATAAACGGCGGCACCGCGTGCGAAGTGGGGTTGCAGTTCTTCCCATGAAATGCGGGCGGTTTCGGTATTGAGTTTTTCGTTTAAGAGTGGAATAGACATAGGACAATCATCAAATAAAAAACGGATTGTAACCGATATTCGGCCTTTTGCCCGATGCCGTCTGAAAACGAAAGAAATTTACAGGGTTAACGTTATACAGTATCATTTTAGGGTTTTAATTTCTTTCAGACGGCCTGTTGTCCGTATTCGGGCAAGGGCGGTTTTAGGCTTATGAATTCTGTATTGTTGACCGGATTGCTGCAAAGGCTGCTGATTGCGCTTGTCGCATTGGCGGCGTTGTGGGCTGTGTATTTTTGGGCGGTATCGCCATGAGTATTGTGGTGGAAAATCTGACGGTCAGCTATCAGCGCAGGCCGGTGGTGCACCATGTCGATATGGTGTTTGAAGATGGCAAGATGTGGACGATTTTCGGGCCGAACGGCGCGGGCAAATCGACCCTGCTCAAAGCCATTATGGGTTTGCAGAAGACGGATACGGGCAGCGTGCGCTATGAAAATATGGCACGCAAGGATATTGCCTATCTGCCGCAGCAGTCGGACATTGACCGCAGCCAGCCGATGACGGTATTTGAACTGGCGACGATGGGGCTGTGGTATGAAATCGGCTTTTTCGGACGTGTGAACGCGGCGCAGAAAAAGCGCGTGATGGCGGCTTTGGAACGCGTGGAAATGCAGGATTTTGCCACGCGCCAAATCGCACACTTGTCCAATGGCCAGTTCCAACGCGTATTATTTGCGCGGATGCTGGTGCAGGATGCCAAATTTTTGCTGCTGGATGAGCCGTTTAACGCAGTGGATGCGCGGACGACTTATGCGCTGTTGGAAGTTTTGCGGCAGTGCCATCAGGACGGTCAGGCAGTGATTGCCGTGTTGCATGATTACGAGCAGGTGCGGGCATATTTTGCCAACACGCTGCTTTTGGCGCGTGAAAAAGTGACTGCCGGTGCAACGGAAAATGTGTTGACCGATGAATTTTTGGCACAGGCAAACCGAATGATGCAGAAGCAGGAAGCGGCCGATTGGTGCGCGGTTTAATGGACAAGGCCGTCTGAAAGTGAGTATTTTTCAGACGGCCTCAGGCTTTCAGAGATTAATAAAAAAGCGATAAAACATGGATTTATATGATTTGGTCGTCGCGCCGTTCGTCGAATTCGACTTTATGCGCTATGCCCTGGCGTCGATTTTCTGCCTGGCATTGAGCGCGGCGCCTGTCGGTGTGTTTTTGGTGATGCGCCGCATGAGTTTGGTGGGCGATGCCTTGAGCCATGCGGTTTTGCCCGGTGCGGCCATTGGCTATATGTTTGCCGGTTTGAGTTTGCCTGCGATGAGCGTCGGCGGTTTTGCGGCCGGTTTGCTGATGGCTTTGTTGGCCGGTTTGGTCAGCCGGTTTACTTCATTGAAAGAAGATGCGAACTTTGCCGCATTTTATTTGAGCAGCCTCGCCATCGGCGTGGTTTTGGTCAGCAAAAACGGCAGCAGCGTCGATTTGCTGCATTTGCTGTTTGGCTCGGTCTTGGCGGTGGATATTCCGGCTTTGCAGCTGATTGCCGTTTCTGCGAGCGTCACTATTTTGCTGATGGCGGTCATGTTCCGCCCGCTGGTGTTGGAAAGCATAGACCCTTTGTTCCTCAAGGCTGTCGGCGGTAAGGGCGGTTTTTGGCATGTGTTGTTTTTGGTGCTGGTCGTGATGAATCTGGTTGCCGGTTTTCAGGCATTGGGTACGCTGATGTCGGTCGGTTTGATGATGTTGCCTGCGATTACCGCCAGACTGTGGGCGAAAAGCATGGGTTGGCTGATGATTTTGTCGGTCGCATTGGCTTTGCTTTGCGGCTTGGCAGGACTGTTGTTTTCCTACCATATCGAAATCCCGTCCGGCCCGGCGATTATTTTATGCTGCGGCACGCTTTACCTGATTTCCGTCGTGTTCGGTTGGGAGGGCGGCATTTTGGCAAAATGGTTGCGCCGTAAAAAACACCGCACGGCATGATTTTTCAGACGGCCGCTTGAATAATCAGGCGGTCTGTTTTATGATGATGTTAATGTTACGTTATATCAATGGAGAGAATATGAAACATTGGAAACTCGGCATCGTTGCCGCATTATTGACCGGTGCCGCTTATGCCGCTCCGTTGCCTGTTGTGACCAGCTTCAGCATTTTGGGCGACGTGGCCAAACAGATTGGCGGCGACCGCGTGGCCGTTCAAAGCTTGGTGGGTGCCAACCAAGACAGCCATGCCTACCACATGACCAGCGGCGACATCAAAAAAATCCGCAGCGCAAAATTGGTATTGCTCAACGGCTTGGGCTTGGAAGCCGCCGATGTACAACGCGCAGTCAAACAAAGCAAAGTGCCTTTCGCCGAAGCGACCAAAGGCATTCAGGCTTTGAAAGCAGAAGAGGGCGGCCATCATCATGACCACGATCATGAAGGCCATCATCACGATCACGGCGAATTTGACCCGCACGTTTGGACCGACCCCGTCCTGATGGGCACTTATGCGCAAAACGTTGCCAATGCTTTGATTCAAGCCGATCCTGAAGGCAAAACCTACTATCAGCAACGTTTGGGCAACTATCAAATGCAGCTGAAAAAATTGCACAGCGATGCGCAGGCTGCCTTTAATGCCGTACCTGCCGCCAAGCGTAAAGTTTTGACCGGACATGATGCGTTCACATACATGGGCAAACGCTACAATATTGAATTCATCGCCCCTCAAGGCGTGAGCAGCGAAGCCGAGCCGTCTGCCAAACAAGTGGCTTCCATCATCCGCCAAATTAAACGCGAGGGCATTAAAGCCGTCTTTACCGAAAACATCAAAGACACACGCATGATTGACCGTATTGCCAAAGAAACCGGCGTCAACGTCAGCGGCCGCCTGTATTCCGATGCACTGGGTGGCGCACCGGCCAACAGCTACATCGGCATGTATCGCTACAATGTCAAAGTTTTGACCGATGCCATGAAAAAATAAAGCGGTTTAAAGATAAAGGCCGTCTGAAACTTGGAAATAAAGTTTCAGACGGCCTTTTATATGCTTATTTTTGAAACAAATCGTCAAATTTAAAATATAAAAATTAGTTTTATGCTATTAAAAACTTAATTATCAAAAATTCATGCCAATTTGCTTGATAAGTACGCACCATCCGTGCGAATTGCTTATCGGCGGTCTGCAGGCCACTCACGGCTTGACTTCACCCTGTTACAATTCGGCATCTTCACGTTTCTTAAACTTACATCATGAGCAATCATTCGTCTTGGTCATCCAAAATCGGCTTTGTGCTTGCTGCGGCAGGCTCGGCCATCGGTTTGGGTGCAATTTGGAAATTCCCTTATACAGCCGGTACCAACGGCGGCGCCGTATTCTTTCTTTTGTTTTTGATTTTCACCATTTTGGTGGCTTTACCGGTTCAACTGGCTGAGTTTTACATCGGCCGTACAGGCGGCAAAAACGCCATTGATTCTTTTAAAGTATTGCGCCCGGGTTCGCAGTGGCCGTGGGTCGGCCGCATGGGTGTGGCCGCGTGTTTTATTTTGTTGTCGTTTTACAGCGTGGTCGGCGGCTGGGTATTGAACTACGTCGTGCACAGCTTTACCGGTGAAATTCATGCCGGTGCAGACTTTGAAGCCTTGTTCGGCAACACGATTTCTTCACCGTTTGGTTCGCTGTTTTACCAAGGCTTGTTCATGCTGATTACCATTTGGGTGGTTAAAGGCGGCATTTCAGACGGCATTGAAAAGGCAAACCGCGTGTTGATGCCGGGTTTGTTTATCCTCTTTATCGCGCTGGCTGTCCGTTCGCTGACCTTGCCCGGCGCAATGGAGGGCGTGGCATTCTTGTTGAAGCCGGATTGGTCGTATTTGAAACCGGGCACGATGCTGACTGCTTTGGGCCAGGCATTTTTTGCCTTGAGTATCGGCGTGTCTGCGATGATTACCTATGCCTCGTATTTGGGTAAGGATCAGGATATGTTCCGCTCCGGCCATACGATTATGTGGATGAACCTGTTTGTGTCGCTGTTGGCCGGTTTGGTGATTTTCCCTGCGGTATTTGCTTTCGGTTTTGAACCCGGCCAAGGTCCCGGCCTGATTTTTGTCGTGTTGCCTGCGGTTTTCATGAAAATGCCGATGGGGACTTATTTATTCGCCGTATTCATGCTGTTGGTTGTCTTTGCGACGCTGACTTCCGCATTTTCCATGCTGGAAACCGTGATTGCGGCAACCATCCGCCAAGACGAGAAAAAGCGCAGCAGCCACACTTGGATAATCGGTATTGCGATTTTCATAGTCGGTATTCCTTCGGCGCTGTCTTTCGGCGTATGGAGCGAGTTTAAAATTTTCGGCAAAACCATTTTTGACTTGTGGGATTTCATCATTTCCGCCGTCATCATGCCGATTGGTGCTTTGAGCGTTGCCGTGTTTACGTCATGGATTCAGGACAAACAGTCCGTCCTGCGCGATGCGGGCATGGGCAGTACCGTGCCGAAACAGCTGCTTTACCTGTGGCTGGGTGCGCTTCGCTATCTTGCGCCGATTGCGATTATTGTGGTGTTCATCAACTCTTTGGGTTTGATTTAATCCGATAGTGAGCAAACAGTCCGGCGTTGCATTGCTTCGCTGGACTGTTTGTTTAAAAACATCCTTAAAAATATTAAGGCCGTCTGAACATTTTTCAGACGGCCTTTTTATAGATGCGCGAGGTTGGTTAGAACTTCGCTTGCAGTCTCAGCCATGCAGTACGGCCAGGTTCGTTCACGCGCATGGTTTGTGTGCCGGCAGACGGGTCGCCGCCACGGCTGACGAATTCGGCATAGGTTTTGTTGAACACGTTGTCCACGCCGCCTTGCAATGTGGCGTATTTGCTGAATTTCCAACCGGCATTGAGCGAAAGTACGCCAAAGCCCGAAGATGCGCCGATGTCTTGGCCGACGATATTGCCTTGGCCTTTGCTGTAACGGTTTTGCTTGGCCACGACGCGCCATAATGCGCCTGCGCTGAATTTACCGTTGTCAAAGGCAAGGGTGTTGTTCCATTCGAGCGGCGGCGTTTGTGCCAAAGGTTTGCCGTCGGTACGGTTTTTGCCGTGGGTATAGGCGAGGCTGCTGCCAATTTCCCAGTTAGGCGCAAATGTCCATTTGACTTCGGCTTCGCCGCCAAAGCGTGAAGCGTTGATGTTGCGCACGTTGAAATTCATGCCTTGGCGCTCCATCATGATGAAGTCTTTGATGTCGCTGCCGAATACGGATACGGATGCGTGGAGGTTAGGACGTTTCCAGATTACGCCTGCATCGATTTGGCGGTTTTGCTCTGCGCGGATGGCTTTGTGTTCGGAGCGCAGGCGTTCCCAGTAGTCAGGCGCGCGTTCGGCAATGCCGAATCCGGCATAGTATTTCAGGCCGTTGTCCGTATTTCTTTCCCAACGCAGGAAGCCTGAGTTCAAATTGAATTTCTGATGTTTCAAAACGGGGTCGGTCACGCGCGCGGTATCGTAATGCGCTTTGACTTGGTCATGGCGCAAACCTGCTACCCAGCGTTGATTGTCGGTTTGCTGCCAAGAAGTTTCGGTGAAAATACCCCATTGTTTGAAACTTTGGTTGGGCATGTAAGGCTTGTGGCTGTAGCCGTCGTCACCACGCTCCATGCGTGCGACGTGGACGTCATCCAAATAATCCAAACCGGTTTGCAGGTTGAGCTTGTCCCAGTCGAAAGTGGCTTTCAGACGGCCTGTATCGGTATTACGTTTAGGGTTGTTGGCATTTTTAATCTGCATGCCGGCAGGGTTGCGGATGGTACGCAGGCTGTATGTGTCCATCACGTGGTCGATTTCGCTTTTACCGTAGCGCAGTTCCAATTCGCTGAACCATGGGGTGAGGTTGCGTTGGGTAAAACGGATATTCCACGCATCACGGTCGAACTTGCTGCCGTCCATCATGCGGTCGGCGTAGGCAACCTTGGCCCTGCTGCGCTCGTATGTGCCGGCAATGGTGGTGTTTTCTGTCGGGGTAACACCCAGTTGCAACATTTGGCTGTCGCGTTTGAAGTTGGAGTGAATGCGGTTGCCGTCGCCGTCTTTGTAATCGTCGGCTTCGTTATGGGAAATATTGCTGCGGACGTAGCCGTATTTGCCGCCGAACTCGGCTTCCAATGAGCCGTCAAGACGGTCGTTGCTGCCTGCAGTCAGGGTTGCGTTGATGTTGTAAGGTTTTTCAGTGAAATCAGGGTCTTTGCGGATAAATTGCACCGAGCCGCTGACCAAGCCCATGCCTTGGGTTACGGTTTGCGGGCCTTTGGTGACGACGACTTTGTCGAAAGAATTTGGGTGGATATAGGCAGTCGGCGGGTCCATGCGCATACCGCAACCACCATAAATAAACTGGTCGTCGGCATTGACGGAGAGGCGCGAGCCGCCCAAACCACGGAACAGCGGATCGCCCGAGCTGCCGCCTTTGCGGATGATGCTCATATTGGGCACGGATTGTAAAAGGTCTGCCCCGTCTCCGGCAGGGAGGGGTTGCAAAGCAGCTTTGGGGTTGAAAGTAACGCGATTGGCTTTTTGTTGTTGTGTGCCGGTGACGGTGACAGGGGAAAGGGTAACTGTTTCTTCAGGTGTAGGGTTAGTCTCTGCCCATGCTTGGGATACGGCTAAGGCAATGGGTAAGATAAGTAATGGTGGGTATTTCATGTTGTTTCTCTCTATTATTAGGAATTATGTTAACTAATACCTAAGTATTATACATAAAGTCTAGTAAAATAGAAGCGGTGGGATTTTAATCTAAATCAATATTTTCAGATTTTTGGCGTATAGGTTGTTTATTAAGATTGGTCATACCAAAATATTGATTTGAAGACATTAGTGAGGTTAATCAATAAAAATGAATGTGTTTGAATTAAACTGCTTGCGATGGGGAAAATGGCATTTCTTGACGAAAAAATAGGGGATTGATTAGAATGGGCGGCCAATTGGTCAATCCAATTTATGGCCGTCTGAATAAAACTGTCCTTCAATCATCAGGAATACAACATGACGAAATTGGTTCGTCCGCAAAAAATCAGCGATCAGGTTTTAGCCGTTTTAGAAGAACGTATCGCGACAGGCATTTATGAAGAAGGCAGTAAATTGCCTCCCGAACGTACGCTTGCGGAAGAATTCGGCGTGTCGCGTCCGTCGGTCCGGGTGGCATTGAATATCTTGATTGCCAAGCAGGTTTTGGAAGCGCGGCAGGGCGATGGCTATTATGTTTCCGTCAAGCCGCAGCAGGATTTTTTACAAAGCTGGCAGGAGTTGCTCGGCAAACATACCAATTGGGAAACAGACGTATTCGATTTCAGTTGTCACGTTGAAGGCTGTATGGCGGCGCTGGCCGCCGAAAGACGGACTGACGCCGACTTGAAACGCATTGACTTTTGGCGGCAGAAATTTGAAGCGGCCTGCGAAAGCGGAAATTTGGAGCATCAAGCAGAGGCTGATGTCAGCTTTCATCAAACCATTGCCGATGCCGCACACAATATCCTGTTCAGCCACCTTTCCAGCAGCCTGCTCAAAATGCTTTATCAGCAAACACGCAGCGGCATTATCTATATCCATCAAACCGAAGACCCGCGCCCGACGCTGATTGCCCAGCACCGCACTATTTTTGAAGCCATTGCCCAGGCCAAACCGGCCGAGGCGGCGGAAGCGGCCAAACTGCATTTGAATTATGTCGCCCGCCGCATTTTGCAGGACAGGGAATATCAAAGCCGCAGCGAGCATGCGGACGTATTGGCGCAAAATGATTTGAAACGGGTAGATTGGTAGCGTTTTAAAATAATCAGGCCGTCTGAATTTTTCAGACGGCCTGATTTTGCAAATAAGGTCTTTTAGTGCCACAATCTTCCCCATTCTGTCTAAAAACAAAGGAAGCACCATGTACCGTCATGTCGAGTATTATCCGGGCGACCCGATTTTGAGTTTGGTTGAAACCTTCAAACGCGACGAGCGCCCTGAAAAAGTCAATTTGAGCATCGGCATTTATTTTGATGACGAAGGCAAAATGCCGGTTTTGGAATCTGTCCGCCGGGCAGAAGCAGAGCGTGCGGCCGTACCGCGCCCATCGCCTTATCTGCCGATGGAAGGTTTGGACACTTACCGAAGCGCGGTTCAGCGTTTGCTGTTTGGGCAGGACAATCCGGCATTGGCAGAAGGGCGCATTGCGACCGTACAGACTTTGGGCGGCTCGGGGGCGTTGAAAGTCGGTGCCGACTTTTTGCACCGTTGGTTCCCTGAAGCGAAAGCCTATGTCAGCGACCCGACTTGGGACAACCATAAAGGTATTTTTGAAGGCGCAGGTTTTGAAGTGGGGACGTATCCTTATTACAACCCTGAAACCGTCGGCGTAAAATTTGAAGAAATGACTACGTTTTTCAAAACATTGCCGGAAAACAGCGTCTTGATTTTGCATCCATGCTGTCAAAACCCGACCGGCGTCGATATGTCACAAGCGCAATGGGATGAAGTGTTGGACATCATTAAAACGCACAAGCTGATTCCGTTTATGGATATTGCCTATCAAGGTTTCGGCGAGGATTTGGACAGTGATGCCTATGCAATCCGTAAAGCCGTCGAAATGGGACTGCCTTTGTTTGTCAGCAACTCTTTTTCGAAAAACCTGTCGCTGTACGGCGAGCGTGTCGGCGGTTTGAGCGTAGTGTGTCCCAATAAGGAAGAAGCAGAGCTGGTGTTCGGACAGTTAAAATTTACCGTCCGCCGTATTTATTCCAGCCCTGCCGCTCATGGTGCATACATCGCTTCCGATGTGATGAACAGCGAGGATCTGCGCGCTTTGTGGGAAAACGAAGTTTACGCCATGCGCGACCGCATCCGTGCCATGCGTCAGAAACTTTATGATGTTTTGACGGCCAAAATCCCCAATCGCGATTTCAGCTATTTCATCAAACAGCGCGGCATGTTCAGCTATACAGGCTTGACCGTAGAACAGGTACACCGCCTGCGTGACGAGTTTGCCGTTTACCTGTTGGATTCGGGCAGGATGTGTGTGGCGGGATTGAATGCATCGAATATCGATTATGTGGCCGAAGCATTTGCCAAAGTGTTGCAATAGCCGTTTAATCTGAAATTGAATGTAGTTTTATTTGAAGTAAATCAAAAGGCCGTCTGAAAAATTTTCATCTTTCAGACGGCCTCTTTATAATTGGCGCACCCAACAGGGATCGAACCTGTGACCTCCAGCTTCGGAAACTGACACTCTTCCAACTGAGCTATGGGTGCGAGAGCCGTAAGGTTAACGCATATTGGCGCCGTTGGCAAAGTTTATCTTGAAAGTGTCAGAAAGTGACATTGGCGGTCACGCTTTTGCATGGGTGGAATATTCAAATAACTACAAAGGTTTACAAGAATCAGACGGCCTTTTTGAGGATTTTTGCGTATCTTTTTCTCAAGATGGATTGGAAAGCCTTTGCGAATTCAGTATAATCCAGCAAAATATTGTTAACTGCGTTTAACACATAAACTATAACTTACAGCACAACCTAACCTAACGGCGAGGCCTACCAAATGAAACAACTCCGCGACCACAAAGCCCAAGGCTCTGCATTGTTCACCCTTGTGAGCGGTATCGTTATTGTCATTGCAGTGATTTACTTCCTGATCAAACTGGCGGGAAGCGGTTCATTCGGCGATGTTGCCGAAACAACCGAAGCTGCGACTCAAACCCGTATCCAGCCAGTCGGCCAACTGAAATTGGGCGACGGTATTCCAGTCGGCGAGCGTCAAGGCGATCAGATTTTCAACAAAATCTGTATTCAATGTCACGCGGCAGACAGCATCGTTCCCAAAGCACCTAAATTTGAAAACAAAGGCGATTGGGCGCCTCGCATTGCACAAGGTTTCGATACCTTGTTCCAACACGCTCTGAACGGTTTTAACGCAATGCCTGCCAAAGGCGGTGCGGCTGATTTGACCGATCAAGAATTGAAACGCGTCATTACTTATATGGCCAACAAAGCCGGCGGTACTTTCCCTGATCCTGATGCCGCAGCTCCTGCCGATGCAGCCGCTTCCGGTGAAGCCGCTTCAGCTCCGGCGGCTGAAGGTGCAGCTCCTGCAGAAGCCCCTAAAGCAGATGCGGCTAAAGCAGATGACAAAGGTGCGGCAGCTCCGGCAGCCGGCGGCGCAGACGGTAAAAAAGTTTACGAAGCCAACTGCCAAGCATGTCACGGCGGTGCAGTTCCAGGTGTTCCTCATGTAGGTAAAAAAGAAGACTGGGCTCCTCGTATCAAACAAGGTAAAGACACCCTGCACAAACACGCACTCGAAGGCTTTAACGCAATGCCTGCTAAAGGCGGTAACGGTAGCCTGAGCGATGATGAAGTGAAAGCTGCAGTTGATTACATGGCTAATCAGTCTGGTGCTAAATTCTAAGATTTGATTTTGAATCTCGAATAGGAAGCGCATTCTGCAAAAGGATGCGCTTTTTTCGTGCAGGCAATCCGGATCTTGCTATAATACTGAAGTAGTAAATTATTCTCATGATCAAGGGTCGTCTTAAAGATTCAGACGGCCTTCGAATACAATCAAGATTCTTTTAAAGAAGTTCAACAATATTCACATACGACAAAACAATCACGGAGTTATCTCATGGCAAAAAAATATTTCGGTACTGATGGTGTGCGCGGCGAAGTCGGTCAATTCCCTATTAATCCTGATTTTGTCCTGAAATTAGGCTATGCGGCAGGTCAGGTTTTGGTGCAGCACGAAGGCGAAATCAAACCGACTGTCTTGATCGGTAAAGACACGCGTATTTCAGGCTATATGCTGGAAGCTGCGCTGATTGCCGGTTTTACCGCCGCCGGTGTTAATGTTATTCAAACCGGCCCTCTGCCGACTCCGGGCGTAGCTTATTTGACCCGTGCTTTGCGTTTGTCTGCAGGTGTGATGATTTCTGCTTCCCACAATGTTTATTCCGATAACGGCATTAAATTCTTTGCCGAAGGCGGTGTGAAGCTGAGCGATGAAATCGAGTTGGAAATCGAAGCCAAAATCGATGAGGAAATGAAAACCCAGCCGTCCAGCCGTCTTGGCCGCGCGCGTCGGATTAATGGTGCGGATGACCGCTATATCGAGTTCTGTAAATCCACTTTCCCAAGCCATTTGGACTTGCGCGGTCTGAAATTGGTGGTCGATACCGCTAATGGTGCAGGCTATGCGGTTGCGCCTAAAGTATTCCATGAATTAGGTGCGCAAGTGGTCAGTATCGGTAATGAGCCGAACGGCTACAACATCAATGAAAAATGCGGTGCGACCCATCCGAAAGCTTTGCAAGCCGCTGTATTGCAAAATGAAGCCGATTACGGCATTGCCTTGGATGGCGACGGCGACCGTTTGATGATGGTTGACCGCAATGGCAAAGTGTATGACGGCGACAGCTTGATTTATGTAATTGCCAAAGCACGCGCGCACGAAGGCGTGGAAATCGGCGGCGTGGTGGGTACGGTAATGACCAATATGGCGATGGAAGTTGCTTTAAAAGAGCAGGGCGTTGATTTCTGCCGCGCCAAAGTGGGCGACCGCTATGTGTTGGAACAGCTCCACCAACGCGGTTGGCTGATTGGCGGCGAAGCCAGCGGCCATATTTTGTGCATGGACAAACACAATACCGGCGACGGCATCATTTCCGCGCTGCAAGTTTTGGCTGCATTGCAAACCTTGAATCAAGACCTTGCCACCGTTTGCGCCGATTGGCAGCCGTATCCGCAAACCATGATTAACGTCCGCATCAAAAAAGGCCAAAACTGGCAGGATGCTTCTAAAGAGGCTTTGGCCGAAGTGGAAAAAGAACTCGAAGGCAAAGGCCGCGTGGTCTTGCGTGCATCCGGTACCGAGCCTGTTGTGCGTGTAATGGTGGAAGCCAAGCAGGCAGACTGGGCGAAAAAAGGCGCAGAAAAAATTGCCGCCGCCATTCAAGGTCAAAAGTAACAGTGTGTTTGATGTTGAATTGAACTAAATAAAAGGCCGTCTGTTGTTCAGACGGCCTTTGTGTTTCATTAGAAGCTTAATTGCTCAAGACATCAACGCCTTTAGGAGGCGTGAATTTGAACATACTGCTGGAAAGGTTAGGCTTAGTGTTCAAACCGCTGAAGCTGATGCTGGTTTGGTTGCCGAAGCTGTCTTTCAGCTGCATGGCGGCGAGGTTGTCGCCTTTGAAGCCGATGCGGATGTATTGGTAGCCGGCGTTGTTTTTCTTAGGCGTAGCCAAAACGTAGTCAATGCCGTTGGCAGAGCCATCTTCTTTCAGCGTGTAGCTGCTGTCCAATGCCGTTTTGTTGGAGAGGATGGCGGCAGGGCTGTCGCCGATGGTTTGGTCTTGTGAGGACTTGGTTACTTGCGCCAAATCTACGTCATAGAGCCAAATGGTTTTGCCGTCGCCGACGATGGTTTGTTTGTAGGGTTTGGTGTATTCCCATTTGAACAAACCCGGGCGCAGGATTTTGAATGTGCCGTATGTGGTTTGGGTTTTCTTTTTGCTGTGAACGGTTTGGCTGAAGTTGCCGCTGATACCGTCGGCGTCATTATTGAATTTTTTCAGTGCGTCCACTGCGCCGGCTTGTGCAAAGCCGATAGCTGAAGAAAGCAGCGCGGCAGCGGTCAGGGTGAACAGTCGGTTGGTTTTCATGTTTTGGTTCCTTGTTCGGAGAGATGGGGTCAGTATAGACGTTATGGTGTAACAGGCAAGGGGCTGAAGGGCGGGTTTAATTTGTGTAAATATGAAAAATCCAAGCAAGTATCTGAAATAATTTCATTTCTTCAGGCGGCCTGTATTTGGTTTTGACGTTTTTTTAATGAAACGCATAAGGGCTTGGTGTGGTATTTAATGTCATTTTACGGAAAGCGTGAAATTATAGTCTTTCTGTTTGCTTTTTAAAACGGTTATAATATTTATCTTTTGAAAACAATGGTTTTGTATGTATCTGAATCCTTATCCTTTATTGGAACAGGCTTTGCTGTCGGACAATCCGGATGAAAAAGGAAAATTGACGCAGGCATTGTTTGCGCAGTTGGGCGAGGCGGAAGGTTTGACGGCTGAAGCGTCGAAACCCGTGGATTGCCGTTTTGCCGGCCATCCGTTGTGTCCGCGTTTGGTTGCGCCTTCGGAAGTTACACCGCGCAAGATGAATACGGTCGAAGGCTATGCGGCGATGTTGCATGCGATTGCGCATATTGAATTTAACGCGATTAATCTGGCTTTGGATGCGGCGTATCGTTTCCGCAATATGCCGTTTCAGTTTGTACGCGATTGGGTAAGGGTGGCGAAAGAAGAAGTGTTTCACTTCGGCTTGATGCGTGGCCGTCTGAACAGCTTGGGCTACGATTACGGCGATTTTGAAGCGCACGGGCATTTGTGGGATATGGCATATAAAACTGCTTATGATCCTTTGTTGCGCATGGCTTTGGTGCCGCGGGTGTTGGAAGCGCGCGGTTTGGATGTTACGCCGGGTATTCGTGCAAAAGTGGCGCAGCGCGGCGATGTGGAAACCTGCGATGTGTTGGATATTATTTATCGCGATGAAGTGGGGCATGTCGCCATCGGCAATCATTGGTATCAGCATCTTTGCCGTGAGCGCGGTTTGGAACCGGTCGCCCTGTTCCGCAGTCTGATTGCGCGTTACGATATGTTTATTTTCCGCGGCTACGTCAATATTGAAGCACGGGAACGTGCAGGATTCAGCCGTTTCGAGCTGGATATGTTGGAAGATTTTGAGAAAAGTTTGAAACAGGATAAAAAGGCCGTCTGAAACGGTAAAACCATCATGGCACATCATCACGATCATTCGCACGCGCATACGCATACCGCCAACAAGCAGGTATTGCGCACTTCATTTTTCGTTATTGCCGGATTTATGCTGGTTGAGGCGGTCGGCGGCTGGCTGACTAACTCTTTGGCCTTGCTTTCCGATGCGGGGCATATGTTCAGCGATGCGTTTTCGCTGGGCGTGGCATTGTGGGCATTCAAACTTGGCGAGAAACAGACCACGCTGCAAAAGACATTCGGTTACAAGCGTTTTGAAATTTTGACGGCGATGTTTAACGGATTGTCGCTGGTGTTGATTGCGGCGATGATTTTTTATGAGGCAGTCAAACGATTGTTTTATCCGCCGGAAATTTTGACGGGCGGCATGTTGGTGGTCAGTATCATCGGATTGCTGGTCAACATCGGCGTCGCCGTTTATATGTTGAAAAATAGCGATACTAAAGAAAACGTCAATATGCGAGGCGCGTATCTGCATGTAATCAGCGATTTGTTCGGCTCGATAGGGGCGATTGTCGCAGCAGTGCTGATAATGGCGTATGGCTGGCAATGGGCAGATACAGTTGCCAGCGTATTGGTGGCGGCTTTGGTAGGGCGCAGCGGCTGGACGCTGTTTAAACAGACTTTGCACATTTTGATGGAAGGTGCGCCGGAAAACATTCAGACCGATGAGTTGCTCAGCGTGATCCGCAATACGGAAGGCGTAAAATCCGTTCATGACTTGCATGTTTGGACGATTACCAGCAATATCCACGTTTTGTCCTGCCATATTGTTGTCGATGGCAGCATGACGGTTGCCGAATCCGAACAAATCGCCTACCGCATCGAACATGAGTTGGCGCATCACAACATCGGACATTGTACGATTCAGATTGAAAGCGAACGGCATCCGCATAAAGATGAAGTTTTGTGTTCGCAGGAAATGCACGAACACCATCACCATTAACCATATTCAGGCCGTCTGAAACTTGTTGGATTGTTCAGACGGCCTTCTAAAATCATCAAAGGAACACTTATGACCCAAGCCGTATTATTCGACCTTGACGGCACGCTTGCCGATACTGCACTTGATTTGGGTGGCGCGCTCAACACGGTATTGCGCCGACACGGTTTGCCTGAAAAAAGCATGGATGAAATCCGTCCGCAGGCCAGCCACGGTGCGAGCGGTTTGCTCAAACTCGGTGCAGGCATTACGCCCGAGCATCCGGACTATATGCAATGGCGCAAAGAATTTTTGGATGAATACAGCCGCTGCTATGCCGACCAAACCATCTTGTTCGACGGCGTAAACGAAATGCTGGAAGCCTTAGTTCAACGCGGTATCCAATGGGGCATTATCACCAACAAGCCCATGCGCTTTACCGATGTCCTCGTGCCTAAACTCGGGTTTACCGTGCCTCCTGCCATCATTGTCAGCGGCGATACCTGCGATGAACCCAAGCCCAGCGTGAAGCCTATGTTTTATGCGTGTGAACAGATGGGTGTCGAAGCGCGGCGATGCTTTTATGTCGGCGATGCCGAGCGCGATATGCAGGCAGGCAAGAATGCCGGGATGACAACCGTGCT
The DNA here is from genome assembly GCF_001838065.1 of Neisseria sp. HMSC078C12. NCBI lineage: Bacteria > Pseudomonadati > Pseudomonadota > Betaproteobacteria > Neisseriales > Neisseriaceae > Neisseria > Neisseria sp. HMSC078C12. Next base: position 21,174 of record NZ_KV835622.1, read on the forward strand.
TGCCGATTGGGGCTATATTTCTGCCGAAGACCAAACCGAAAACTGGCTTGCCGATTTCCGTATTGCCACGCCTTTGGATTTGTTGGCAATCTTGCGTTAAAACCCTGTAATAATCCGTTTTCAGACGGCCCGAAACGGCGTAAAATTACATAAATTTGTATTTTTTCAACCGTTTTACTACTTGTAAAGAGAAAAATCATGTTCTTCAAGCATATCGAAGCAGCTCCTGCTGATCCGATTTTAGGTTTGGGCGAAGCGTTTAAAGCCGAAACCCGTCCCGAAAAAGTCAATCTCGGCATCGGCGTGTACAAAGACGCATCCGGCGCAACGCCTATTGTCAAAGCCGTCAAAGAGGCTGAAAAACGCCTGTTGGAAAGCGAGACAACTAAAAATTACCTCACCATTGACGGCGTTGCCGATTACAACGAGCAAACCCAAATCCTGTTATTTGGCAAAGACCACGAAATCATTGCCAGCCGTCGCGCCAAAACAGCGCAAAGCCTTGGCGGTACAGGCGCATTGCGCATTGCGGCCGAATTTGCCAAACGCCAGTTGAACGCGCAAACCATCTGGATTTCCAATCCGACTTGGCCAAACCACAACGCCATCGCTAAAGCAGTCGGTATCCAAGACAAACCATATCGTTATTACGATGCCGCCAAACACGGTTTGGATTGGGACGGCATGATTGAAGACTTGGGCCAAGCGCAAAAAGGCGACATCGTCCTGCTGCACGGCTGCTGCCACAACCCTACCGGCATCGACCCTACGCCCGAACAATGGGAAACTTTGGCAAAACTTTCTGCCGAAAAAGGCTGGTTGCCACTGTTTGACTTTGCCTACCAAGGCTTCGGCAACGGCTTGGAGGAAGATGCCTACGGCTTGCGCGTATTCTTGAAATACAATAAAGAATTGCTGATTGCCAGCTCTTATTCCAAAAACTTCGGTATGTACAACGAGCGCGTCGGCGCGTTCACTTTGGTGGCCGAAGATGAAGCAACAGCAGCCCGCGCCCACAGCCAAGTCAAAACCATCATCCGTACCTTGTATTCCAACCCGGCTTCACATGGTGCGAACACCATTGCGCTGGTGTTGAAAAATGATGATTTGAAAGCACAATGGATTGCCGAACTCGATGAAATGCGCGGCCGAATCAAAGCCATGCGTCAAAAATTTGTCGAGTTGCTCAAAGCCAAAGGTGCTAGCCAAGACTTTGATTTCATTATCGAACAAAACGGCATGTTCTCTTTCAGCGGCTTGACTCCCGAACAAGTCGACCGTTTGAAAAACGAGTTTGCCATTTATGCCGTCCGCTCCGGCCGTATCAACGTTGCCGGCATTACTGATGACAACATCGATTATTTGTGCGAGAGCATTGTAAAAGTGTTGTAATTGTCGAATTAAAGGCAAAGGCCGTCTGAATCGTTCAGACGGCCTTTATTTTTGACTTGTCAGCTTATCCGACAACTGCGTTCATCCCCCAATAAATCATCGCATAGCGCAGCAGTTTGCCTGCAATCAGAATAATGGCGCAATGCAAAGCATTAAGCCTGAGCCAGCCTGCGGCAAGGGGGAGGGCATCGCCGATAATCGGCAACCATGCGAACAATAGCGGCCAAATTCCCCATCTTTGTATACGCTCCAATATTTTTTCAGACGGCCTTTTCTTGGCCGGAAACATCCTGCCCATGTAATACGAGACCATACTGCCCAAGCCATTCGCCAACCCGGCACACAAACATGCGCCGAGGGCGTGTTGCGGGTATTTGTACACAAATGCGGCGTATACCGCCTCGGATGTACCCGGAAGTAGTGTGGCAGAAGTAAAGGCAGAGGCAATCAGGCCAAGGTAAGCGTAAAGAAGGGGCATATTTTGAGTTATATCAATGAGTATTGTAAAAAAGAAATAACAGGCTTAATAAGAGGATTATGCCTTTATTTTTTAATCTATTAAAAGATAAATCCAATATTGTTGAATTTTTTAAAATTAAACGGTTGAAGGATAATGTGGTCGGCTGTTGGAAAATAGTTTTCAGAGTGACGGATTATCAGTATGATACGGGCGGCTGTTAATGGGTGTTAAGTTTAATGAACTGATTTAAGCTCATTTTTCCAGCAAATCTTAACAAAACGAAAGGCAAATCATGTCTGCGCATTCACAACAAAATCATACTCCTGCGCTGGTTGTCCTAACCACACTCTTTTTCATGATGGGTTTCATTACCTGCATGAACGATATTTTGATTCCGCATTTGAAAGATATTTTCGACCTGACTTATGTTCAGGCAATGCTGATTCAATTCTGTTTCTTTACCGCTTATGCGATTATGTCGATTCCGATGGGCTATTTGGTCGGCAAAATCGGCTATAAAAACGGCGTGATTAGCGGCTTCGTATTGACTGCCATCGGCTGTCTGCTCTTCTATCCTGCTGCCGGCAGTCATTCTTATGCAACTTTTTTGGGTGCATTGTTTATTTTGGCTTCAGGTGTAACCCTGTTGCAAGTAGCGGGTAACCCTTATGTGACTTTGCTGTCCAAACCGGGTAAAGAATCTGCAACACTGACTTTGGTTCAGGCATTTAACTCTTTGGGTACGACCATTGCTCCGCAAATCGGTGCATTCCTGATTTTGGCTGATGCAACACAAACTGTCAGCAAAGCCGAGCAAATTTCTTCCGTTCAAATTCCGTATTTAGGGTTGGCCGGTTTGCTGATTATTTTGGCTGTGTTTGTCAAAATGATTCGTTTGCCTGATGCGCGTAAAATTGCCGAAGAAGAGAGCGAACATAACCATGATGGCAAACACAGTGTTTGGCAATACCGTCATTTGGTTTTTGGTGCGGCCGGTATTTTCTGTTATGTCGGTGCGGAAGTATCCATCGGTTCTTTATTGGTCAGCGTGTTGGGCTATCTGAAAGGTTTGGACCACGCATCTGCCGCAAAATATCTGTCGTTCTACTGGGGCGGTGCAATGGTCGGCCGTTTCTTAGGCTCTGCCATCATGGCGAAAATTGCGCCTAACCGCTATTTGGCATTTAACGCTACTGCTGCTGTTGCCTTGTTGGGCGTTGCTATGTTGGCAGGTAAAGCCAGTGCGGATATTGCGATGTGGGCATTGTTGGCCATCGGCTTCTTCAATTCCATCATGTTCCCGACCATTTTCTCTTTGGCAACCAAAGGTCTGGGTCGATTTACCAGCAGCGCTTCCGGCGTGTTGTGTACTGCGATTGTCGGTGGTGCGGTTGTGCCTGTGGTACAAGGTTGGGCAGCGGATACTTACGGCTTGATGATTTCTTTCGTTGTATCAGCGATTTGTTATGTTTATATCGTCTTCTTTGCTATAAAAGGCTACAAAGCTGACGAATAATTTATCATGATAACAGGCCGTCTGAAACCTTATGGGATTTCAGACGGCCTTTTGACTTTGTGGCATAATGATTTAAATGACAGGAGGAAAAAATGGCCAAAATCATTTTGCTGCATGGCTTGCATATGCATTCGTGGGTCATGAGACCGCTGGCGTATTTGCTGGAACAAGAAGGTTTTGAAGTTGCGCTGTTCGATTATTGCAGTGTGTTGCACTCGATGAATCGGCATGTTGAGGACTTGGCGCGATGGATTGATGAGAACCATGCTGATGAAACGCTGCACTTTGTCGGCCACAGTTTGGGCGGTTTGGTTTTACTCAATTTTGCGGCGGCATATCCGGAAAAAGTCAGTGGCCGTATCGTTACCATGGGTACGCCGCACCAAGGCAGCCGGGCTGCGCAACGTGTGCTCAATTTGGGTTTGCAAAAGCCGGTATTGGGCGGCTCTTACAAAGGGGCGTTGGACGGCAGTATGCCTGAGTTGCCTGTCGGTATTGAGCTGGGCAGTATCGCCGGTAACAAACCGTATGGACTGGGCCGTGTTTTAGGTTTGCACGGCGAACATGATGGTACGGTTTTGGTCAGCGAAACGCATTGTCCGAATATGCGCGATCATGTCGTTTTGCCGGTCAGCCATAGCGGTATGCTGTTCAACCGCAAAACTGCCGGACAGGTGGTGGCATTTTTGCATGATGGATATTTTAAAAAGCAATAAAACACCATTTATTTTAATTAAAAAATATTTTATTCTAAATAATTCGTTTATTTTAAAGAAAATGGCAAGGATTTGTGAGCGTTGTTTTCGTAAAATAATCAGCAGGCCGTCTGAAACCGGTTTTTCAGACGGCCTGTTATGCTAAAATCTGTTAAATACTTATTAAAAAGGCAAAGAACAATGTTTGCTTTCAAATCCTTACTCAATATGCCGCGTTTCGAGGCCATTGCGGTGGCCTTGGCTTTGGTGGCGGCAATGGGTTATACGATTATTTCGCTTGAATGGCTGCCGCATATGTCGATTGTGACGGCGATCGTGGTCTTGCTTTTGTACGGTTTGATGCGCGGCTTGAAATATCAAGACATGCAAAACGGTATGATCGGCGCGGTCGGGCAGGGCATGGGCGCGATTTATCTGTTTTTCTTTATCGGTCTGATGGTCAGCGCGCTGATGATGAGCGGTGCGATTCCGACGCTGATGTATTACGGTTTCGGATTGATTTCGCCGACTTATTTTTATTTTTCGGCGTTTGCGCTTTGCTCGGTCATCGGTATTTCCATCGGCAGTAGTTTGACGACTTGTGCGACTGTCGGCGTGGCCTTTATGGGGATGGCGGCTGCGTTTCATGCCGATATGGCGATGACGGCAGGTGCGATTGTGTCGGGTGCGTTCTTCGGCGATAAAATGTCGCCGCTTTCCGATACGACCGGTATTTCCGCTTCGATTGTCGGCATTGATTTGTTCGAACATATCAAAAACATGATGTACACCACTGTGCCTGCGTGGTTGATCAGTGCGGCGTTGATGTTGTGGCTTTTACCCAATGTTGCCGCGCATGACATGAACAGCGTCGAAGCTTTCCGCGCGCAATTGGAAGCAACCGGTTTGGTGCATGCTTACTCGCTGATTCCGTTTGCTTTATTGGTTATCCTCGCCCTGATGCGCGTCAATGCCATTGTGGCCATGTTGTTTACCGTTGTGGTGGCGCTGATTGTCACTTACTTCCACAGTGCGCCTGATTTGAAACAGCTGGGCGCGTGGTTTTACAGCGGATACAAACTCGAAGGCGAAGCATTTAAAGATATTGCCCGATTGATTTCGCGCGGCGGCTTGGAAAGCATGTTCTTTACGCAAACCATCGTGATACTCGGCATGAGCTTGGGCGGCCTGTTGTTCAGCATTGGTGTGATTCCGTCTTTGTTGGAAGCCATTCGTGCGTTCCTGACCAATGCCGGACGCGCTACTTTCAGCGTGGCCATGACATCGGTCGGCGTTAACTTCCTGATTGGCGAGCAATATTTGAGTATTCTGCTTTCCGGTGAAACCTTTAAGCCGGTTTATGACAAACTTGGCCTGCATTCGCGCAACCTTGCCCGTACGCTGGAAGATGCGGGTACGGTCATCAACCCGTTGGTGCCTTGGAGCGTCTGCGGCGTATTCATCAGCCATGCCTTGGGCGTGCCTGTTTGGGAATACCTGCCTTATGCCTTCTTCTGCTACTTGAGTTTGGCTCTGACGCTGGTGTTTGGCTGGACAGGGCTGACTTTGAGTAAAAAATAAACAGTAGGCTGTTTGATCATCAGGCCGTCTGAATGCGTTTCAGACGGCCTGCTTTGTTTGAAGCAGCCCCATCGGATATAATTGCCGCGCCATATAAAAACAATTCCAACCATGAACAAACAAATCCGCCAAGAAATTTTCGAGCGTTTCCGCGCTGCCAATCCGCATCCGACTACCGAGTTGAATTTCAGTTCGCCGTTTGAGCTGCTCATCGCTGTTTTATTGTCTGCGCAGGCGACTGATGTCGGCGTGAACAAAGCGACTGCCAAGCTCTTTCCCGTTGCCAATACACCGCAAGCCATGTTGGATTTGGGGCTGGACGGCGTGATGGAATACACCAAAACCATAGGCCTCTACAAAACCAAATCCAAACACATCATGCAGACTTGCCGTATTTTGCTGGAGAAATACAACGGCGAAGTGCCTGCCGACCGCGAGGCTTTGGAATCTTTGCCCGGTGTCGGCCGGAAAACCGCCAACGTGGTATTGAATACTGCATTCGGGCAACCTGTTATGGCGGTCGATACCCATATTTTCCGTGTGGCCAACCGCACCAAAATCGCGCCGGGCAAGGATGTGCGTGAAGTTGAAGACAAGCTGATGCGCTTTATTCCCAAAGAATTTTTGATGGATGCCCATCATTGGTTGATTTTGCACGGCCGTTATACATGTAAGGCTTTGAAACCGCAATGCAGCAAATGTTTGATTAATGATTTGTGCGAATATCCGGCAAAACTGTAAATAAAAACAGATAAAAAAAGGCCGTCTGAATTTCAGACGGCCTTTGATTTGGCTACGATTAGTCGGCAACTGCCATCAGGCTGGCATTACCACCGGCAGCGGTAGTATTGATACTGCAAGAGATTTCTTCAAATACTTGCAGAATGTCCAGACCTTGTTCAGAAGGCAGGATGCGGATGAGCGCACCGTCGCGGCCGGCCAACTCTTGTTTGCGCTCGCTGCTCAAAGGCTCGATAGCGGCAACATGGCTGATGCCTGCGTTTTCAGGTTTGCTGTTGACTTGCAACAAACCGTCCAAATCGGCTGAGTAGGAAGCCAATGGGCTGTTAGGCTCAACAACGGTTTGTATGCCTGCGGCTGCCAGCTCGGTCAGGGCAGAGAAGGCTTGCAGCAGATTGCCGCCATGTACCCAAACGCGTTTCGGAGAGCGCCAGCTCAATGAGTTGCGTTCGCCGGTCGGGCCGACCAATACGGTTTCGGCTTTGCGCAGGGTACGGACGCGTGCGTGACCCAAAGCTGCGGCTGCGGCTTTTTTCTCTTCGGCGTTAAACGGCAGTTTGTGAACCAGGGTTTCCAAACGTTTGAGCGCGTCTTCGTCTGCTTGACCGATGCGGCTGAGGGTTGGGGCAACCCATTCAGGAGTACGTACCAGGCGTTGCAGATAGAATGAACCGCCTGCTTTTGGACCGGTACCGGACAAGCCGTGACCGCCGAAAGGTTGTACGCCGACAACGGCACCGACGATGTTGCGGTTAACATAGATGTTACCGGCTTCGATGCGGTCGCGGATGTGGTCGACAGTGCCTTCGATACGGCTGTGTACACCGCTGGTCAGAGCATAGCCTTTGGCGTTGATTTGGTCGATGAGTTGATCCAATTCGCTGGCGCGGTAGCGGACAACGTGCAGTACAGGGCCGAACACTTCGCGTTGCAACTCGTTCAGGTTGTTCAATTCAAACAGGATTGGACGAACGAAGGTAGAGTTGCTGTCATCAACGTCGGCGGCAGTTTTGATTTCGTGGTAAGCCTTTGCTACGCCTTTCATTTTGTTGATGTGGGCCAACAGGTTTTGTTGGGCTTCAGCATCGATGACAGGGCCGATGTCTGTGGTCAGTTGGATCGGTTTGCCGACAACCAGCTCGTCCATTGCGCCTTTGATGATGTTGATCATTTTATCGGCAACATCTTCTTGAACACACAAGATACGCAGGGCGGAACAACGTTGGCCCGCGCTGTCGAAGGCAGAGTTCAATACGTCGAGGCAGACTTGTTCCGGCAGGGCGGTAGAGTCCACGATCATCGCGTTTTGACCGCCGGTTTCGGCAATCAGGACAGGGCTGTCGTCGCGTTTGGACAGGGCTTTGTTGATCAGGCGCGCCACTTCGGTAGAACCGGTGAAGATCACGCCGCCGATGCGGGCATCGCCGGTCAGGGCAGAGCCGACATCGCCTGCGCCGAGTACGAGTTGCAGCGCAGAAGTCGGAATACCGGCTTGATGCATCAGGGAAACTGCGTAAGTGGCAATCAGGCTGGTTTGTTCGGCAGGTTTGGCGATAACGGTGTTACCAGCAGCCAGGGCGGAAACGACTTCGCCGGTAAAGATGGCCAATGGGAAGTTCCATGGGCTGATGGCAACGATTGCGCCGACGGCTTTGGCATCTTTAGGCAGGGTGTTTTCAGCTTCGTTGGCATAGTAGCGGCAGAAGTCAACGGCTTCGCGTACTTCGGCAACGGCGTTGTTCAGGGTTTTACCGGCTTCGCGGACGGCCAGCATCATCAATGCAGGCGTGTGTTGTTCCAACAAATCGGCAAAACGGCGCAGGCAGTCGGCGCGTTCTGAAGCAGGTTTGGCGCTCCACTCCGGCAGTGCGGCAACGGCTGCACCAATAGCTTCTTGAGCCAATGCTGCATCGGCAAAGCTGACAGTGCCGACAACATCGTTGTGGTCTGCAGGGTTGCGGACGGGTTGCGCTTCGCCCACGTTACGCGCTTCGCCATTGACGATAGATGCAGCGTGGAAGTCTTCGGAAGAAGCTTGGTTGAGTTTTTCTTGCAGGTTTTGCAATACGTTTTCGTTGCTGAAATCGACGCCTTGGGAGTTCAGACGGCCTTTGCCATACAAATCGCGCGGCAGAGGCAAGGCCGGATGCAGGTGGATGCCTTGTTCGGCGATGGTGTCGAACGGGCTCTTAATCAAGCGGTCGATGCTGATGTTTTCGTCAACAATTTGGTTCACGAAAGAAGAGTTCGCACCGTTTTCCAACAGGCGGCGTACCAAGTAGGCAAGCAGGGTTTCGTGTGTGCCGACCGGGGCATACACGCGTACGCGGCGGCCTAAGTTTTGCGGGCCGACCACTTGGTCGTACAGGGTTTCGCCCATGCCGTGCAGACATTGGTGTTCGAAGTCTTTGCCTTTACCCATTTGGTAGATTGCGCCCAAGGTGTAGGCGTTGTGTGTGGCAAATTGTGGGAACACGGCATCTTGCGCATCCAAGAGTTTGCGTGCGCAGGCAAGGTAGGAGATGTCGGTGTGGACTTTACGGGTGTAAGTCGGGTAGCCGTCCATGCCGTCTACTTGGGCCCATTTCACTTCGCTGTCCCAGTATGCGCCTTTAACCAAACGGATCATCAGTTTTTGGTTGTTGCGACGGGCCAGGTCGATCAGGTAGTCGATAACGAACGGGCAACGTTTTTGGTAGGCTTGAACAACGAAACCGATACCTTTGTAGCCGGACAAGTCAGGATCGGAAACCAAAGCTTCCATCAAGTCCAAAGACAATTCGAGACGGTTGGCTTCTTCGGCATCGATGTTGATACCGATATCGTATTTTTTACCCAAAAGGAACAATTCTTTCAGGCGCGGCAGCAGTTCGCTCATCACGCGTTCGTGTTGGGCGCGTGAGTAGCGTGGGTGGATGGCGGAAAGTTTGACGGAGATACCGTTGCCTTCGTAAACACCTTGACCTGCGGCATCTTTACCGATGGCGTGAATGGCTTGGACGTAGTCGTTGTAGTAGCGGTTGGCATCTTCTTCGGTGTATGCGGCTTCGCCCAACATATCGAAGGAGAAGCGGTAACCCATTTTTTCGCGCTCTTTACCGTTTTGCAGCGCTTCTTCAATGGTTTGACCGGTGACGAACTGTTTGCCCAGCAGGCGCATGGCGTAGTTAACGCCTTGACGGATCAGAGGCGCGCCGCCTTTGCTGATCAGACGGCTCAATGCGGAACTCATCTGTTTGTCGTTTGTCGCGGTCAGTTTGCCGGTAATCAGCAGACCCCATGCGGCCGCGTTAACGAAGAGGGAAGGGCTATTGTTCAAGTGGCTTTTCCAGTTGCCTTCAGAGATTTTGTCGGCAATCAGGCGGTCACGGGTGGCATTGTCCGGAATACGCAGCAGGGCTTCGGCCAGACACATCAGTGCAACACCTTCTTCACTGGAGAGGGAAAACTCATGCATCAAGGCATCTACACCGCTGGCTTTGGTACGGCTGGCACGGACTTGGGTAACCAAACGACGGGCAAGCTCGGAAGCGGCATTGCGCTCTTCGTCGGTCATCTGTGCACGTTGCAACATATCCTGTACGGCTTCGATTTCATCGCGGCGGTAGGCATCGGTTATCGCTTGGCGCAGAGGAGTTTGTGTTGGAAAAGCAAAGTTAAACATTATTTAAGTTCTCCAGAGGTTTTTTCATGATTTCAGACGGCCTGGATAGGATTGCTAAAACAGGTATTCTGAAGGATAGTAATATCGTAATAAATTTATGATGCGGATACAAGATGCATCCGCATAAATTGCTGTTTTTTCTGATAAGTATCAGATTATTTTGAGACAGTTTATGTCGTAAAAACGGCCTGCACGGAATCATGCAGGCCGTCTGAAAACACCTTATTTAGAGGCGCGGTATTCTGCGTCTGCTTTTTCAAAGCGTTCTTGCAATTCACGTGAAGGTTTTTTGTCGATCAGGGACACCAAAACAATCACGAGCGTGCAAATGATAAAGCCTGGAACGATTTCATAGACAGTAGAGAAACCTGTTTCTTGTGCGGCCAAAGCAGGTTTTTTGATCCATTCGGCCCAAACCACTACAGTCAGCGCACCTGCAATCATGCCGGAGAGTGCGCCGTAGGCAGTAATGCGTTTCCACAGTACAGACAGGATAACAACCGGGCCGAATGCGGCACCAAAACCTGCCCATGCGTAAGCCACCAAGCCCAATACTTTGCTGTTAGGGTCAGAAGCAATCAGGATGGAAATCACGGCAATTGCCAAAACCATCAGACGGCCAATCCATACCAACTCGGCTTGTTGTGCTTTTTTACGCAGGAAGCCTTTGTAGAAGTCTTCGGTAATCGCGCTGGAGCAAACCAACAATTGGCAAGACAGGGTGGACATTACGGCGGCGAGAATCGCGCTTAAGATGATACCGGCAATCCAAGGGTTGAAAAGCAGGGTGGCCAAAGCGATGAAGATGCGTTCGTGGTTGCCGTTCATTTCATCAACGTGGGCAGGGTTGGCACCGAAGTAAGCGATACCGAAGTAGCCGACAGCCACGGCACCGGCCATACACAGAATCATCCAAGTCATACCGATGCGGCGTGCGGAAACCAAGGATTTGGCACTTTCGGCAGCCATGAAGCGAGCCAAGATGTGCGGTTGGCCGAAATAGCCTAAGCCCCAAGCCGCGGTGGAGATAATGCCGATGACGGTCGTACCAGCAAATAGGCTGCCGTATTCTTTACCGGTAGAGGCAGCGACTTGTTGCATAGCGGCATTCATTTGATCTGCACCGCCCAAGCCCAAGTACACCATTACAGGGGTCAGGATCAATGCAAAAATCATCAAAGAAGCCTGCAGGGTATCGGTCCAGCTTACGGCCAAGAAACCACCCAAGAAGGTATAGGCGATGGTTGCGCCGGCACCCAGCCACATGGCTTGAGTGTAAGACATACCGTGGAACAGGCTTTGGAACAGGGTAGCACCGGCCACGATGCCTGAAGCACAGTAAATAGTGAAGAAGAACAAGATAATCAGTGCGGAAACCACTTTCATCAAGTGACCGCCGGCACCGAAGCGGTGGAAGAAGTAGTCAGGCAGCGTCAGTGCGTTGTTGGCGTATTCGGTATGCACGCGCAGACGGCCTGCAACCAAAAGCCAGTTGAAGTATGCGCCTACAATCAGACCAATGGCAATCCAAGCTTCATTCAAACCACTCAGGTAAATGGCACCGGGCAAACCCATCAAGAGCCAACCTGACATATCGGAAGCACCGGCAGACATCGCAGTCACGAACGGGCCCAAGCTACGGCCGCCGAGGATGTAGTCGTCGAAGTTGCGGGTTGAAAAATAGGCGGCAAGGCCGATCAGTAATACGGCGACCAAATAGATCGCGAAAGTGATATACATGGGATTCATGTACTTATTCCTCATCTAACTTTTAAAACGGGTTTGAAATTGCAAGCAATTCATACCCAAACTTTTTTCTAATAAAAATACAGCTTAAAAATCCTGTTTTTTGCGAGAGAGACAGGATAAATTATTTTCAAATACAATAAAATACGAAATCTTAATGCATTAAATTGTAAATAATTTAAACCAGCATACCGTAAAAAGTCGCTTTTGCAAAGCGAAGAACTCAGCCTTTATTCGAAATTGATGCCGCCTTTTGGCTAAGTCATTTAAAAACATAAAAATATATAAATTTTTACCGATGATGACGAAGGAAAGTGTGTGAAACTATCTTTCCTGATGTTTTTTGGGGATTAAAGAGAAAAAGTAATTAAACGACTTGGGCTTTCAGACGGCCCTATGCAGAAACCCCGTATCTGTGTCGGGCAGATACGGGGTTTTTAGAAAAAAAGACTACATTAAATAGAAAAATCGTCTTTTAATAAGTGTTTGTAAGCAAAGAGATAAGAGGCTGCAACAAAGGATGATCCGCCCAGGACGTTGCCTAAGAAAACGGGAATCATGTTGTAGAAAAATTGACCCCAGCTGACGTTTGCGCCCGCCCAAATGCCGGCCGGAATGATGAACATATTGGCAACAAAGTGTTGAAAGCCGATTAATACGAAGATCATAACCGGGAACCACATGGCCAAGATTCGTCCTGAAGTATGGCGTGCGCCGAAGTAAAACCAGATGCCCATACACACCATCCAGTTACATGCGATGGCGGAAACGAATGCGCGGCCGAAGTCCATATTGACTTTGGCTTCGGCAATGGCAATGGTTTTCGCTGTGGCCGGTCCTTCGGCAAGGCCGACGTAGTGGCCGAGGAAATAGGCCATGGCTACGGCGCCTGCCAGATTGCCCAAGCTGACAATCAGCCAGTTGCGCACCAGTTTGTGGGTGCTGACGCGGCCGGTCAGCTTACCCAAGGCCATAATCATCATATTGCCTGTTGCCAACTCGCCGCCGCCGATTAAGATACAAATCAGTGCGATAGGGAACACGGATGCGCCCAACAGGGCGGCCAGACCGTTCCATTCGGCAGGAATGCCGCTGATGACGCGCAGGCAGGCAAGATAGCCGAAGCCGACATAACCGCCGCCCAAGAAACTCAAAATCACCAACATCTTGATGCTGAATTCAGATTTGGCACAACTCTTGCCGATGGCGTCCTGCAAAATTTCATGAGGGAACAGGTCTCGTGTATCCATGAAGTTTCCTTAAGGTTAATATAAGAATAAAAATATCTTTCTTTATCATGCGGATGGCGAGTTTGCCTGAGAATATGGCGGACAGGAAATAACGGCTGATTGTAAGGATAGAAGCGTAGGTTATATATTGGCAGCCGATGTGTGAAAGGCCGTCTGAAAGCAATACTTTCAGACGGCCTTTAGATGGGGGAATGGGAATTATAAGCGCGTTACACTTAAAACGCCTTTGATGTCGCCCAGACTGGCTAATACGCGCGGCAGGTCGTTGACTTGGCGGACTTCAAGGGTAAAGCGCATGCTGGCTTCCAAATCGCGTGATTGGGTTTGCACCGCGGTAACGTTGAGCTTGTGCCGTGCCAGCGCATCCGAAACGTCGCGCAGCAAACCGGAGCGGTCTTGGGCGCGGATTTCGACATCGACGGCAAACACTTGTCCTTCCTGCAGGGCTGCCCAGCTTGCATTCAACACTTTTTCCGGAGCCTGCTCGGCAAGGTGGCGGAAAGAAGGGCAGGTGCAGCGGTGGACGGAAATGCCGCGGTCGCGGGTAACAAAGCCCACAATATCGTCGGGCGGCGCGGGTTTACAGCATTTGGCAAGCGTGGTCATCAGGCCGTCTTCACCGTCAATCAGAATGCCGTTTTTGCCGCCTTTTTTGATTTTGGACTGTTTGACGATATTGGTCTCGTCAACCGGTACCGGAGCCGGTTCGATCAAAGCGCCGCAGGCCTTACTGATGGCGCGGTTGGAAATCTCGCCCTGACCGATGGCCGTATAGAGTTCGTCGGTTTTTTTGAAGCCGAGTTTTTCCGCCAATGCTTGCAGATTGGGTTTGGGGAAGATTTTTGACAACTGTTTGTCCAGCTGGGCCCGGCCTGTTTCGCGCACGGTATCCGCATTTTGCTGGCGGATGAAGGCACGGATTTTGCTGATGGCGCGGTTGGATTTGACCCAGCCTTCGTAGAGCCAGTTGACGGAAGGATTGCCTTCTTTTGCAGTAATGATTTCAACGCGTTGTCCGTTTTCCAAAGGCGTGGACAGCGGCACGATTTGTCCTTCAACTTTTGCACCGCGGCAACGGTCACCCACGCTGCTGTGCAGGGCGTAGGCAAAGTCGATGGGGGTCGCGCCCGTAGGCAGGGAAAGGACTTTGCCGTGCGGGGTCAAAACGTAAATCGTGTCGTTGAAAAGTTCAGTTTTGAAGGCGGCGGCGAGGTCTTCCTTGCCGCTTTCGGCCATGTTTTCGCGCCAGTCCAAGAGTTGGCGCAACCAGGCAATTTTCTGTTCGTAGGCGGAATCGCCCTTGCCGCCTTCTTTATAACGCCAGTGGGCGGCGACACCGAATTCGTTGAATTGGTGCATGTCGAAGGTGCGGATTTGGACTTCCACACCTTTGTCTTCTGGGCCGACGATGACGGTGTGCAAACTTTTATAGCCGTTGCCTTTCGGGTTGGCGATGTAGTCGTCGAACTCGCCCGGAATCGGCTGCCAGAGGCTGTGGACGATACCCAGCGTGGTGTAACACTCGGGAACGGTGTCGACCAAAATCCGTACGGCGCGGATGTCGAATAAACCATCGAAAGTGAGCTTTTTCTTCACCATTTTTTTGTAAATGGAGTAGATGTGCTTCGGTCTTCCGGCAACTTCAAAATGAATATTGTATTTTTTCAGTTCCGTACGCAGGATATTGAGGAAGTTTTCGATGTATTCGAGGCGTTCGGTGCGCTTTTCGTCCAAAAGCAGAGCGATTTCGCGGTATTTTTCCGGCTCTTGATGGCGGAAGCCCAAATCTTCGAGCTGCCATTTGAGTTGCCACACGCCCAAGCGGTTGGCAAGCGGGGCAAAAATGTCGAGGGTTTCTTTGGCAACGGCGCGTTTTTCAGGATTGTCGGGAACGTTGCTTAAGAATTGCAGGGTGCGCGTGCGCATCGCCAGTTTGATCAGGACGACGCGGATGTCGGTAACCATCGCCAACAGCATTTTACGCATGGTTTCGGCTTGTTGGGCTCGCTCTTCCGGCGTGGCAAGGCTGTCCACGCGTGCGAATTGGGTCAGTTTTTGTACTTCGTCTACGCCTTTGACCAGCTCGCAAACGGTGCTGTTGCAGCGTTCGGTAACCAATTCTTGCCAAGTGGGAACGTATTTGCCGATGTCGGACAAAATCGTAGCGGCTACGGCATCGGGCAAGAGGTCGAGTTCGCTGACGATTTGCATCGAGCCGAGAAAATGTTCCATTAAAGGCTCGCCGTAAGTCGTTAGGGCATCGGCGGGATAATGTTCTTTAGCCAGGTCAAAGGCCGTCTGAATCAGGTTTTTATCGGGATCAGGCAGCGCGGCAACATAGCCGTCGAACCATGCGAGGAGGCCTTCCAGCGTTACGCTCGATATTTGGGGCGTTTGGCGAATAGTGGTCATGGCGTGCGTTTTTTTCTTTTTGATAAAAACGTTGCCATTGTAACAGTTTATTGCCGACAGCCCTAGATTTGTATGCAAAGGTGGCACTATGTTTCAGGAAGCCTTGTTTCAGACGGCCTTGGGTGTTATGGTTAACCGTTTTGAAATTTTAAGGAGTATTTTGATGAAACTGTATATTTACGACCATTGCCCGTTTTGCGTTCGTGCAAGGATGATTTTCGGCTTGCGCGATGTGGCGGTGGAAGAGGTTGTTTTGGCGAACGATGACGAAGCTACGCCGATTGGCATGATTGGCTCAAAACAAGTGCCGATTTTGCAAAAAGAAGACGGTTCGTTTATGGGTGAAAGTTTGGATATTGTCCGCTATATCGATCAAGGCCGTCTGAAAGAAGAGGTTCGTCCTGAGGTTCAGGCTTGGTTGGACAAAGTGGGCGAATACAATAACAAATTGGTACAGCCGCGCATGGTCAAAATCGGCCTGCCCGAATTTGAGACCGATGAAGCGAAACAATACTATATCGACAAAAAAGAGAAAAATATCGGCAATTTCGAGACTAATCTGCACAAAACGGCGCAGTATCTGGAGCGTCTGCATCAAGACTTGGCCGAACTGGAAACGTTGGTGTGTGAAGGCGAGGGTTTGGGAGGTGAAATCAGTTTGGAAGATATCCTGACTTTCCCTATTTTGCGCAACCTGACCGTTGTGCGGGGTATTCAATGGCCGCAAAAATTGATGGATTATTTGCTGGCGATGAGCGAGCGATCCGGCGTGGCTCTGTATTTTGACCGCGCATTGTGATGAATGTTTGAAACATAAAAAGGCCGTCTGAAAATGTTCAGACGGCCTTTTTGTTTAATAGGCAATCGTATCGGCAACTTGTGACAAACCGTTTTCCAATGATTCAAGCATGGCGGTATAGCCGTCGCCTTGTTGCGGCGTGATGGCGTTAAACGGTTTGCTGCGTCCGTCCGGCCATTGTGCATAACCGCTGATGGTGGTCTGCCCCTGATAGCTGCCTTGGAAGGCTTCGATATAGACTTTCAGGGTTTGGCTGCTTTGGCTGCGTGAAGCAGGGACGAAAGTATGGCGCGGATTGAGGCGGTTGAGCTTGTTGCTGAGGTTGGCCGCCAACGCGCCATCGAGCGGTGCTGCCCAAAGGTGGTTTTTCGCCAGATTCACATGATAGGCGTCGGTTTGGTAAACGAGGCCGCCGTTAGCAAGCGGTTCGGCAAGGTTGACTTTGACCGCGATTTCGTTGCCGTGTGCAGCCGGGCGGATGTACTGGCTGTCGGGCAGGACGAAATATTGTGTGCTTTGCGCGGTGCCGCAGGCGGCAAGCGTCAGGGCGGCGGCAATCGGGAAGAGGCGCATTATCGGCTTCCTTTCGGGATGGGGTCTTTGCTGCTGCTGTTGAAAATCAGCGCATTGGGTTTTTCTTTCAAAGTATTAATCACGGGTTGAACGTCTCTGAGGGTCTTGTCCAAACTTTGCAGCGTATTTTGTACATCGCCGTAGATGGGCGATTGCGGCGATACGCCTTGCAGGGTTTGACGCAACTCTTTCAGGGTTTGGTTCAGCTCGTTCGGAATGTTTTGTGTCTGCGGTTTACCGACCAGTTTGTCAATAGAGCTTAGGGCGGCATTGGCAGATTTGAGTGTGGACTTGAGCTCGGCAAGCGAGCCGTTCAAGCCGGCAACGGTTTTATCCAATGGCAGGTTGTTGAACTTGTCTAACAAATCGGCAACTTTTGCCTGCAAATCGTCCAAACCACCGCCTTGGGTTGCGATAACGGTATCGCCGGCATAAACGGTATGCGGTCGCAGCTTGGGCGAGGCAGAAGGCTGATCGTTCAACTCAATCATTTTGCTGCCGGTCAGCAGGTTGTTGCTGGAGATGGTGGCAGTCAGGCCTTTGTTTAAGGCCGTCTGAAATTGTTGTTTCCAATGCTCTTTGCTTTGCTCGTCGGCATTGATTTCCAAACGGGAAGGCTCGATGCGGATGCGCACGGGAATCCAGCCGTTTTCAAACAAATGCAGGCTGTCGTTGCGGTCGAAATAGGGAACGTCGGAAACCACGCCGACATTCAGGCCTTTGTATTCGACGGGCGAACCGGCAGTCAGGCCGCGTACGGATTGTTTGAAGAATGCGGTGTAATACAGCGAGCGGTCATCAGGCAGATTGGCCACTTCGCTGCGGCTGTCATAAAGCGTGAAGCTGTCTTCGCTTTTGACGTTTTTACTGTTTTTGGTTTTCGGCGAATCAAACGAAATCGCGCCCGACAGCAGGGCAGGCAGAGGAGCGGAGTTGAGTTTGACGCCGCTGCCTGTGGTTTCGATATTGATGCCGCTCTCCAACCAGAAACGGCTTTCC
Organism: Neisseria sp. HMSC078C12; assembly: GCF_001838065.1. Classification (NCBI taxonomy): domain Bacteria; kingdom Pseudomonadati; phylum Pseudomonadota; class Betaproteobacteria; order Neisseriales; family Neisseriaceae; genus Neisseria; species Neisseria sp. HMSC078C12. The sequence goes on from NZ_KV835622.1 coordinate 39,002, forward strand.
GAATTAATCAGTTTGTCGTTGGGGCTTTGGATGAAAATGGTGTAATGCACGCTTTGGTCGGACGGGTCGAAATGCGCGCTTTCTACTTGGCCGACCATAAAGTTTTCATACAAAACAGGGCTGCTGACGTTGAGGATGCGGTCGTTTTTGCCGATCAAATTCAGGCGCAGGCCGCTTTGACCGATGGCGGCAATCGGCGGAATGTCTTGGACGACAAATACATCTTTGGTTTCTTGGCTTTTGCCAGGTGTAAATGCAATATATGAACCGGAAAGCAAGGTTCCCAAACCGGTAACGCCGCTTTGGTCGATACGCGGTTTGACCACCCAAAATTGGGTATCGCTGCGGATAAGGTCTTTGGCATCGGCGCTGAGTTGGGCGGTAACTTCCACGCCTTTTTGGTCGTCGCGCAGTTTGATGCGGGTAACGTGTCCGACATCGACGTTCAACACTTTAATAATGGTGTTGTTGACTTCGATACCTTCGGCGCTGTCCATCAACAGCGTAACGACAGGGCCTCGGTTGCGGATGTCTTTAACCAAAAGCCAGCCGCCGGCAATCAGCGCAATCAGCGGAATCAGCCACACGACAGACGTGAAGACATTGGTTTTCTTGACACGCGCCGGGGCGTGATAATTAGGTGAAGAATCGTGTTTTTTCATTGTTTTAAGGTCTGCTCAGAATCAAGGCCGTCTGAAAGCTGCTGTTGCTTGTCCCAAATCAGACGGGGATCGAAATAATAGGCCGAAAGCATGGTCAAAATAACGACCAGGCAGAAATAAACCGCCGCACCGCCCGGCACAACACGCGCCATATTGGTGTGGAACGAACTCATCAAAATAATAATCACAAAAATATCAATCATCGACCAGCGGCCGATGGATTCGGTAATCCGATACAAAACCGACATCTTGTCCGCGCTCATTACAGGCTTGAAGTATGCGGAATAAATCAAAACCGCCATCGCGATAATCTTCAATACCGGCACCATAATACTGGCGCTGAAAATAATCACCGCAATCAACCGGTCGCCGTCGTCCCACATATAAACAATGCCGTTGAAAATCGTATTGATCTCCAAAGCCGTCGGGTTGGACGAAATCATAATCGGCAGGATGTTGGCAGGGAAATACAGGATAAACGCCGCCACTAAAAACGCCAGTGAAATGCTCAGGCTTTTCGGGCGGCGGCGGTATAAGTCCGCACCGCAAACGCCGCAAGGCTGCTCGTTTTTATCGCGGAAATACAGGCAGCGGCTGCAACAGATTTTGTCTTCAGAGGCCGTCTGAACCGCATGGCCGCCGGTTAAACGGTGAATCTTATAATAAACCCAATGCTGCGGAATCGATACCGAAGTCCGAATCAGCATGACCGACAACGGAAACATCAGATAAAACGCTGAGCCGAATTCCACTGTAGCAACGGACGAGAGCTTGATATACGCCACCAAAGTGGAAATGAAAAACACATCCACCATAATCCAATGACGCAGCCGCACCAATACACGCGTCGCAAAGCGCAGCGCAGGGTAAGCCTTTTCGCGTATCAAAGCCGTATAAACATACAGGCAGAGCAGTAAAAACAATAAAGGCGCACCGAAAGTAAGGATAAACATCACTTCCGCCAGAAAACCGTAATCCAGCGAAATCAAAAGCCGCATCATTTGCGGCAGCGACAAAATCGATGTTACGCCGAACAAATCCACCCGGATATACACCATATTGTACGCAAACGCCATCAGAATCAAGGTTGTCAGCGCATAGGCGATCGGCGCGATATACGGATTGTTTTCCACCTCCACGATTTCATGGTTGCACACCGGACAATGCGCTTCCTGCCCCTGACGCAGACGCGGAATATCCATACGGCAGCCGCAATCGGGGCATTCCACCGTATGTGCAGGCAGCGTCGCATCAGGAAGATAAGACTTGTAGCGCCACCAGCGATGGTAGGCAGGAATCCGTTTCATGGTTCGGCAGGGGATAAAGAAGGTGCAAAGAGTGTCGCATTATAAAGGAAAACAGCAGGATAGCCCAAATTTAGCAGATATTTAGTTGAATGGCGGCTGCTTCATAAGAAGGCCGTCTGAAAAGGCAGCAAAGGTTTTAGAAGATGCTGGCTATGGGCCGTTAGATTTTATTAATAAGACCCAATTGAGTTTATTGCCATTAAAATAAAAATGATATATATTCTAATTATAAAAAATGATGAGACTTATTGAATTGCAAAAGGCACGCCAACACTGAGCCGGAAGCATTTAAAAAGTTACATTCTTTATTTTTAAAACGATTTTTTCAAAGAAGACGGCATTTCAAAACAAAAGAGGCCGTCTGAAGCCGTTTGTCCCCTATTCAAAGGAAACATCATGAGTGAAACCCAAGAGCTGACTTTTGCCAAACGCTTGAAAGAGCAAACCACGACAACGCACGACAGCGTTGATAACTTGGTTATGTCCGTTCAGCCTTTTTCCAGCAAAGAAAACTACATCAAATTCTTGAAACTTCAATCTGTTTTCCACAAGGCTGTCGATCATATCTATAAAGATGCCGAATTGAACAAAGCCATTCCAGAGCTTGAATACATGGCGCGTTACGATGCCGTGACTCAAGACTTGAAAGACTTGGGCGAAGAGCCTTACAAATTTGACAAAGAATTGCCACACGAAACCGGCAATAAAGCCATCGGCTGGCTGTATTGCGCCGAAGGTTCTAATTTGGGCGCGGCATTCTTGTTCAAACACGCTCAAAAACTCGAATACACCGGCGAATTCGGCGCACGCCACCTGGCTCCTCATCCGAACGGCCGCGGCAAACACTGGCGCGCTTTTGTTGAGCATCTGAACGCTTTGAACTTGACTCCGGAAGCCGAGGCAGAAGCCATTCAAGGCGCGCGCGAAGCTTTTGAATTCTATAAAGTGATTTTGCGTGAAACCTTCGGTTTGCCGGAAGGTGCGGAAGCGCCTGAAGGTATGACGCCGCACAGACTCTAAAAAATAATTAAATCAAACAGACAAGGTCTCGGCGTAGATGTTTGCAGGGGCCTTTAATTACACTACAAAGTTTTGTTTGAACGGGTTGCTGTCTTATTAATCATTAATGATTATCAGAAATTTTTTATGCATTAACTGATGGATGAACAATCCATTACATCTTGAGTTGATAATATGAAACCATTACACATGCTTCCTATTGCCGCGCTGGTCGGCAGTATTTTCGGCAATCCAGTCTTGGCAGCGGATGAAGCTGCAACCGAAACCACACCCGTTAAAGCAGAGATAAAAGAAGTCCGCGTTAAAGGCCAGCGTAATGCGCCTGCAGCCGTGGAACGTGTCAACCTTGGCCGTATCCAACAAGAAATGGTACGTGACAACAAAGACTTGGTACGTTATTCCACCGACGTTGGCTTGAGCGACAGCGGCCGCCATCAAAAAGGCTTTGCCATTCGTGGCGTGGAAGGCAACCGTGTCGGCGTCAGCATTGACGGCGTAAACCTGCCTGATTCTGAAGAAAACTCGCTGTATGCCCGTTATGGCAACTTCAACAGCTCGCGTCTGTCTATCGACCCCGAACTCGTGCGCAACATCGAAATCGTGAAGGGCGCAGACTCTTTCAATACCGGTAGCGGTGCATTGGGTGGCGGCGTGAATTACCAAACCCTGCAAGGTCATGATTTGCTGTTGCCTGAGCGTCAGTTTGGCGTGATGATGAAAAACGGTTACAGCAGCCGCAACCGCGAATGGACAAATACACTCGGTTTCGGCGTGAGCAACGACCGCGTGGATGCTGCTTTGCTGTATTCGCAACGTCGCGGTCATGAGACCGAAAGTGCGGGTGAGCGTGGCTATCCGGTAGAGGGTGCCGGAAGCGGAGCGAATATCCGTGGTTCTGCGCGCGGTATTCCTGATCCGTCCAAACATAAATACCACAGCTTCTTGGGTAAGATTGCTTATCAAATCAACGACAACCACCGTATCGGAGCATCGCTCAACGGTCAGCAGGGCCACAATTACACGACTGAAGAGTCTTATAACCTGACCGCTTCTTCTTGGCGCGAAGCCGACGATGTCAACAGACGGCGCAATGCTAACCTGTTTTACGAATGGACGCCTGATTCAAATTGGTTGTCGTTGTTGAAGGTGGACTTCGATTATCAGAAAACCAAAGTGGCGGCAGTTAACTACAAAGGCTCGTTCCCGATGGATTATTCCACCTGGACGCGCAACTACAACCAGAAGGATTTGGACGAAATCTACAACCGCAGCATGGATACAACCTTCAAACGCATTACGCTGCGTATGGACAGCCAGCCGTTGCAACTGGGCGGGCAACACCGCCTGTCGTTTAAAACATTTGCCAGCCAACGTGAGTTTGAAAACTTAAACCGCGACGATTACTACTTCAGCGGCCGTATTTTGCGCACGACCAGCTCGATTCAACACCCTGTGAAAACCACCAACTACGGTTTCTCTCTGTCTGACCAAATCCAATGGAACGACGTGTTCAGCAGCCGCGCAGGTATCCGTTACGACTACACCAAAATGACGCCGCAGCAACTGAATGCCGAGTGTCATGCTTGTGACAAAACACCACCTGCAGCCAACACTTATAAAGGCTGGAGCGGTTTTGTCGGCTTGGCTGCACAGCTGAGTCAGACATGGCGTTTGGGTTACGATGTAACTTCCGGTTTCCGCGTGCCGAATGCGTCTGAAGTGTATTTCACTTACAACCACGGCTCAGGTACCTGGTTGCCTAATCCGAACCTGAAAGCCGAGCGCAGCACCACCCATACCCTTTCTCTGCAAGGCCGCAGCGAAAAAGGTACTTTGGATGCCAACCTGTATCAAAGCAATTACCGCAACTTCTTGTCTGAAGAGCAGAAGCTGACCACCAGTGGCGATGTCGGCTGTACTCAGATGAATTACTACTATGGTATTTGTAGCAATCCTTATTCCGAAAAACTGGAATGGCAGATGCAAAACATCGACAAGGCCCGAATCCGTGGTCTTGAGCTGACAGGCCGTCTGAATTTAGGTCAAGTGGTTTCTTTCGTACCTGAAGGCTGGAAATTGTTTGGTTCTGTCGGTTATGCGAAGAGCAAACTGTCAGGCAACAACAGCCTGCTGTCCACTCAGCCTCTGAAAGTGATTGCCGGTGTCGATTACGAAAGCCCGAGCGAAAAATGGGGTGTGTTCTCCCGCTTGACCTATCTGGGAGCGAAAAAGGCCAAAGACGCTCAATATACCGTGTTTGAAAACACTGGTTGGGGTACGCCTTTGCAAGAAAAAGTAGTAGATTACCCATGGCTGAACAAATCGGCTTATGTGTTTGATATTTACGGCTTCTACAAACCGGCTAAAAACCTGACTTTGCGTGCCGGTGTGTACAATATGTTCAACCGCAAATACACCACTTGGGACTCCCTGCGCGGCCTGTACAGCTACAGCACAACCAACGGGGTTGACCGCGATGGCAAAGGCTTAGACCGCTACCGCGCCCCAGGCCGCAATTACGCTGTATCGCTGGAATGGAAATTCTAAGCAGTTAACGGATAGCCAAAGGCCGTCTGAAAGTTTTGATGACTTTCAGACGGCCTTTTTTATTTAAAACGAAATCTTTAAACGGATAACAACGGCTGCTGCCGAACAATCGCGCGGATGATGGCGCGGTTGGGGTGTAGCGCGGTTCTCAGCTTTTGCGATAGCGGATGCGGCAAGCCGAGTATTTCGGCTGCAATGGCGGCGGCGCAGATGGGGGCTGTCGCCAGGCCGCGTGTGCCGTGTGCCGTATTGATGTAGGCATGGGGCAGGTAAGGGCAGGGGATATTGTCGAGGCGGTAGTTTTTGTCCAATGCCAGTTTGGCGTAGGCGGACTGTATGGCGGCGATGTCGCCGAGTGCGCCGACAACGGGCAAGTGGTCGAGGCTGTCGCAACGCAGGGCGGCATGGCCTTGTGTGGATTGGAGCGGGGGAGTTTGCAGGCCGTCTGAAAACAGGGATTGTGCCAATGGCGGATTAAGCTGGTGCAGGGCGGCGCGGTTGTCGGCTTCTTCGTGTGGATACCAAGTTTCATCGTTGCTGTTGAGGACAAATGTTGCGCCGTAGCAGTGGCGGCCTTGCCAGCTCGGGCTGATGTAGCTTTCTCCGGAAATGGCGCAACGCAGCTTTTGTGAAAACGGGCTGGCGGACACAACGCCGGTTTGGCCGCGGATTTGGCGGAAAGGCAGGACGGAGACGTTGGTGTCGGCGGCATTCGGGCTATGCGCACCCATACAGTAAACGATATGGCTGGCGTTGAAATGCGCGTTTGGTGTGTGTGCCGTCCATTGTGCGCCGTCATGCGATACGGCGGTCAGCGGCGAGTGTTCGTGTAACTCGATCAGCGGATGGTTCAATAAGGCATGCACGACGGCGGGCGGATTCAGCCATACGCCTTGCGGCCAGTAAAGGCCGTCTGAAAATACGTCTATGCCTGCAATGTGCGCAGCCTCTTCGGCGGATACGCTGCGGTAGAGGTGTTTATGCTGGTGTTGCAAACCTAAGGCCTGATTGCGTTTGCGTTCGCTGTCGTCAAAGTTTAAATGCAATACGCCGTCTCCACCCCATGCGTTGGAGTCGGGCAGCAAGTCTTCCAGCAATCGGCGCGTGTAGCCGTAGCCTGTCAGCAACAGCTCGGTTTGTTCGGTATCGTGTGGCGAGATTTTGGCGTAGAGCAAGCCTTGGCGGTTGCCGCTGCCTGCCTGTGCCGCTTTGCCTGCCTCCAAAACCGTAACGCGTATGCCGTGCTCTGCTAGTTTGCGCGCGGTTGCCGCGCCGGCAATGCCTGCGCCTATAATCAGTACGTGTTCGGGCGCGGCTTGATGTTCAGGCCGTCTGAACCAAGGTTTCAGAGGAGAGGGGTGTGCTTGGGATATGGCTTCGGTTTGCCATTCGATATGATGGAAATGTTCGTGTAAGCAGTCGGCACGGTGTGGAGGAACCAGCCAGAGATGCACATCAGGCAATAGGTTTTCCAAAATATTGACGCTGTTGAATTGAAGACATTTCATGGCTTGAACGAGGCGGTTGTTCAGACGGCCTTCAAGCTCGGATGGCTGATTCGATAATGGAAAATCGGGAATATGGTTTTCAGGCAGGCAGACAATCAAATAAAGCGGCGCGGTATGTTGTTCGATGGCGCGGCAAAGGGTAGCAAGGGAAGGCGTGGTGTTCCAAGCAAGGCAGGTCATGATGAAAGGCCGTCTGAAAAAAAGAGGCTTTATTGTAACGCGGTTTGCGCAGATAGAATATCCGGACGGGTTTTGATAAAATCTTTCGATATTTGTTTTCCCATTGATTTTCATACAGGAATTTTATGCGCCGTCTTTTATTGTGCCTTCTCGCTTCCGGCTTGCCCATCGCTTGCTCGTCCGCGCCGCCGGATAACGGCAACAAAGCCGTTCAGTCCGAACGTTGGGCAACCCCCATCAAACACGATGCCAACCTTTATCGCATCGATGACAAGCTTTACCGCAGCGAGCAGCCTGTTGCCGAAGATGGCGAAGCCATTGTCAAGCTGGGCATTCAAAGCGTGATCAACCTGCGCTTTTTCGACCGCAACGATGACGACCATTTGAAGGCGTATGGTTTAACCTTGTTAAACCGTCCGTTGCTGTCATGGAGCATTAAGCCGAAAGAGATTGCGGAAATCCTATACCTGATTGAAAAACAACAGCAAAACGGCGCGGTACTCATCCATTGTTATCACGGTGCGGACCGTACCGGTTTGATTGCCGGAATGTACCGCATCATTTATCAAGGCTGGCCGGTGGAAGAGGCAAAAGCCGAAATGCAACACGGGCCTTACGGTTATCACAGCATTTGGAAAAACATTGCCAAGCTGTTTACCGAAGAGAAAGTCAAGCAGGTTAAAACGCATTTGGAAGCCTTGCGCAAACGCGGTTGACGCCAAGATTCAAAACATAAAAAGGCCGTCTGAAAGATTTGTTTTTTCAGACGGCCTTTTTAATGACAGACGGTTTAAATCACAAAATCCGTAGATGATAATTGAATGCTTTGATCCATATCGGCAGAAGGGGTTTTGGAAGAGCGGCCGACCGGTTTGGCCGGTACGCCGACGACGGTAATCGAAGACGGTACGTCGGCAACCACCACGCTGCCTGCGCCGATTTTGGCATTTTTGCCGATGCGGATATTGCCCAAAATCGAAGCGTTCGCACCAATCATCACGCCGTCGCCGATTTTCGGGTGGCGGTCGCCGCTTTCTTTGCCCGAACCACCCAGCGTTACGCCGTGGAGGATGGAAATATTGTTGCCTAAGACGGCGGTTTCGCCGGCCACAAAACCGGTGGCATGGTCGAGCATCAAACCATGACCGAAACGCGCAGCCGGGTGGATATCGACGCCGAACACTTCCGACATGCGGTTTTGCAGGAAATACGCCAGCGTTTTGCGGCCGTTTTGATAGAGCCAGTGGTTGATGCGGTGTGCCTGTACGGCGTGGAAACCTTTGAAATACAACAGCGGCAGCGAATATTCATCACAAGCTGGGTCGCGCTCGTAAATGGCTTTCAAGTCGGCCTCGACACATTTGCTGATGCGGGTGTCCGCACTTAAAGCCTGCTGATAAATTTCAAACAGCGCGCGCACGTCCATAATCGGACTGCCGAGCTTGCTGGAAAGATGGTAGGCCAATACCGAATCGAGAGACTGGTGGCGCAATACGGTTTGATGCAGGAAGCTCGCCAGCATCGGTTCGGCCGCGGCGGCGGCTTCGGTTTCTTCGCGGATGGTGTGCCACAGATTAAAATCAGTTGAATTCAAATGGTCTTTTTTCATGTTTGAGGCCGTCTGAAGAATACAATCAGATGGTTATCTTACCGTTTTCCAACGTATTTTAACAAGGCATTTGATAATCGGCATTCAAATGCTTGAAGTTTTTTCAGACGGCCTTATATATGAAACATCGAATATCAACACGCTAAAAGGATGTCAGAAATGACGGAGCATAACGAACAACATCAACACGAAGCAGAAGAAGCGGCAGCCGTAGAAACTGCCGAAACCGTTGAAACCGAACAAGCCGAACCGACTTACGAAGAACTTCAGGCGCGTGTCGCCGAGTTGGAAGGCCAGCTCAAAGACAGCGAATTGCGCGGTTTGGCAAACGAGCAAAACCTGCGCCGCCGCCATCAGCAGGAAATCGCCGACACCCATAAATTCGCCGGACAAAAATTTGCAGCAGAAATGTTGCCGGTTAAAGATTATCTCGAAATGGCGCTGCTGGACCAAAGCGGCAATTTCGATGCGCTGAAAATGGGCGTGCAAATGACTTTAAACGAGCTGCAAAAAGCATTTGATGCCACCCATATTAAAGAAATCAACCCGCAGCCGGGCGACAAACTCGATCCGCACCAACATCAAGCCATGCAGGCAGTCGTCAGCGAGCAAGAGCCGAATACCATCGTCAGCGTAATGAAAAAAGGCTATACATTGGCCGACCGCGTGCTGCGTCCTGCAATGGTTGTCGTGGCGAAAAAAGAAGATTGAAGGCATCGCTTGATAAAGTTTATCAAGCATAAAATCTTCAGACGGCCTTATCCGGTTTCAAAACCCGATGTTCCGCTATTGGAAAATCATTCCGATAAACCGGAATCGGAAAATGAAAACCGGGCCGTCTGAAAAAAGAATAAACGGCTTGTGGATAAATAAATCAAGCACTTGAATTTAATCTTAAAAAAAATTCAAAATAGGCCTTGAAAAAAAATGAAGCAACCTTATTTACAAGCCATCGGAACGAAATGTTCCACAGGATTATTAATTAAGAAAAGTTTATTTAGGAGCAACATAATATGGCAAAAGTAATCGGTATTGACTTAGGTACAACCAACTCTTGTTTGGCCATTTCTGAAAACGGTCAAACCAAAGTAATCGAAAACGCAGAAGGCGCACGCACCACTCCTTCCGTTATCGCTTATTTGGACGGCGGCGAAATCCTCGTCGGCGCGCCAGCAAAACGCCAAGCGGTAACCAACGCTAAAAACACTATTTACGCGGCCAAACGTTTGATCGGCCACAAATTTGAAGACAAAGAAGTACAACGCGACATTGAATCCATGCCTTTTGAAATCATCAAAGCCAACAACGGTGACGCATGGGTGAAAGCACAAGGCAAAGAGCTGTCTCCTCCTCAAATTTCCGCAGAAGTTTTGCGTAAAATGAAAGAAGCAGCCGAAGCTTACTTGGGCGAGAAAGTAACAGAAGCCGTGATTACCGTTCCTGCCTACTTCAACGACAGCCAACGTCAAGCGACTAAAGACGCAGGCCGTATCGCAGGTTTGGAAGTAAAACGAATCATCAACGAACCGACCGCAGCCGCTTTGGCATTCGGTATGGACAAAGGCGACAGCAAAGACCGTAAAATCGCCGTGTATGACTTGGGTGGCGGTACTTTCGATATTTCCATCATCGAAATCGCCAACATCGACGGCGACAAACAATTCGAAGTATTGGCAACCAACGGCGACACCTTCTTGGGCGGTGAAGACTTCGACCAACGCTTGATCGACTACATCATTGACGAGTTCAAAAAAGAACAAGGCATTGATTTGAAACAAGACGTCATGGCTCTGCAACGCCTGAAAGAAGCTGCCGAGAAAGCCAAAATCGAATTGTCCAGCGGTCAGCAAACCGAAATCAACCTGCCGTACATTACTATGGACGCAACCGGTCCGAAACACTTGGCCATGAAAATTACCCGTGCCAAATTCGAAAGCCTGGTTGAAGATTTGATTCAACGTTCTATCGAGCCTTGCAAAATCGCATTGAAAGATGCCGGCTTGAGCACCAGCGACATCGACGACGTGATTTTGGTCGGCGGTCAGTCCCGTATGCCGAAAGTACAAGAAGCCGTTCGAGACTTCTTCGGCAAAGAGCCTCGCAAAGACGTGAACCCTGACGAAGCCGTTGCCGTAGGCGCAGCAATTCAAGGCGAAGTATTGAGCGGCGGCCGCAGCGACGTATTGCTGCTGGACGTAACTCCTCTGTCCTTGGGTATCGAAACCATGGGCGGCGTGATGACCAAGCTGATTCAAAAGAACACTACTATTCCGACTAAAGCGTCTCAAGTGTTCTCTACTGCCGAAGACAACCAAAGCGCTGTAACCATCCATGTGCTGCAAGGCGAACGCGAACGTGCTTCTGCCAACAAGTCTTTGGGTCAGTTCAACTTGACCGACATCGCACCTGCACCACGCGGTATGCCTCAAATTGAAGTTACTTTCGACATCGACGCCAACGGTATCCTGCACGTTTCTGCCAAAGACAAAGGCACCGGCAAAGCCGCCAACATCACCATCCAAGGTTCTTCAGGTTTGAGCGAAGAAGAAATCGAACGCATGGTGAAAGATGCCGAAGCCAACGCTGAAGAAGATAAAAAACTGACTGAATTGGTCGCTTCACGCAACCAAGCCGAAGCTCTGATTCACTCCGTGAAAAAATCTTTGGCCGACTACGGCGACAAACTCGACGCTGCCGAGAAAGAAAAAATCGAAGCTGCGTTGAAAGAAGCTGAAGAAGCCGTTAAAGGCGACGATAAAGCCGCTATCGATGCTAAAGCCGAAGCTTTGGGTACAGCCAGCCAAAAACTGGGCGAAATGGTTTACGCTCAAGCGCAAGCCGAAGCACAAGCAGGCGAGGGCGCACAAGCCGAGTCTTCAGCTAAGAAAGACGACGACGTTGTAGATGCCGACTTTGAAGAAGTAAAAGACGACAAAAAATAATTGATGCCGTCTGAAAAAAGCGCGAATCGAAAGGTTCGCGCTTTTTGTTGTTTGGGGAATGTGTAAAGACGCTTTGTCAAAATTGACGAACCTTATTGCATCATTGTGTTGCCATACTTCTATTGCTGAATTTTGAACAGATTTCGCCGAATGCAGACAGCAGCTGACAGTCAAAGCCATTAATATTTGTCCATCGCTTGAGTGTGAATAAATGCTTATTTTTACCTCAAATCAACCTCTTGAAGGAAGATAAATATGAAAAAACTGATTCAAATGACCTCTTTGATGGTTGCCGCTGCCGGTTTGGTCTTGGCTCCAGTCGCTTCTGCGCATGGCAAACACGACATGCATCCGAAACAAGAGCGTATGCACGAAAAAGCCAAACCGCAAAAAATGAAAAAACCTGCACCTAAAGCCAGACACCACGCAGCCAAGCCCAAACATCATCAAGAGCATCGCCACGAACCTCATTAAGATGAATCCTCAACAATAAATAAGGCCGTCTGAAACCCAAACATCAGGTTTCAGACGGCCTTCGGTTTATCTGTCAAATAGCACTTTGCCGTTTTTCTTGTGCCAAACGGGTCGGCTCCAGCCAGGCAATGTTTCTTTCTGCCAGCGCATCGCGCCAATAATCCAGTTTGGTATCTAAATCTTCAGAGAAACTGTCTTGATTCAAAAGCTGAATGATAACGCCGCCATCCGTAGCTTCGGCCAAGCGGCTGATTTGACGCAAAATGCCGCGGTCGGGAACAGTTTGCGTGCGTACGCCGATGAGAAGTTGCACTGGAGTTTGTTTCAATTCGGCTTCCAATTGTTCCAAATCTTTTCTGCCGGCGACTACGCCTTTGTCTATCCATTCTTGCGCCAAAACGCCGGAAAACCAAAGCGGCTCAGGCCATTCCGTTTCCAGTGTAACAGCCCATTTGGGCGCATTGTTCAGCGTAATTTTAGATGAAACGGGAACGATATTTTCCTGAAAATCATCGGCATCAACAATCTTCGTCTGCCATGTGCGGAGAATGTTTTGATAGTAGGGCTGATTCAGATCCAAACGTTCGCGCAGGGTTTTTAAAGTAATCTTGCAAGCCAGCCAAGCAAGCAAGCGCGGCAGAATACCATAGCAGACAATGCTGCCGATGAGTAAACCCGCCCAAGCGCGCGCATCTTCGATATGATTGTTCAGACGGCCTGCAATTACGGCCTGACTGTCTGGAACAGGAAAGCCCAAACGTTCCGGCAGCCATGACAAAGCCTCAACCGTTTTCACCAATGCCGTATTGCTTAAAAGCGTACTTTCCCAGTTGAACGTATATTGACGCACCAAAAGCAGCAGCAAAACAGAAACCAACATCCCCGACAGCGTACAAAGCCACAGACTGTGTGAGGTTGCGCCAATCAGCCAACGCGTTTGCGGTTTGCGCCATTCATCCACATAAAGCCGCAAAATTGCCTGATTGACCGGGTCTTTACCTCGGAACCAAGTTGCCGGACTGCTGATAAAGTGCACATTTTTCAAACGCAGGAATAAAGTCGCCAGCCACACCAGCAGCATGACCGTATTCATGCCCAGAATCCCGGCCAATACCAGAAAAAAGTTCAGTCCCTGATGGTCCATCAACAGATAAGTGCTGGAAAAACCGACCGTAAATAACAACGTCGCCGCAACAATCCAAAGCCAAAACGAGCCTGTCTCCACCTGTTGCAACACATATTTCAAATGCTTGTCGCGGTCAATAATTTGGGCACGGCGTATCAGTTTTTCCTCATTGCCACCATCAATATGTCGCAACGCTTCCGTCGCCTGCACAGGATCTCCTGGAAAAATATAGGCACGTTCTTCAAGGATACGGACCAATTCGACAAGTTTTTGCGATGGATTCAACATAAATGATAGGCCGTCTGAAAGATAAAATGGAAACGTCTGTTATACCCCCAAATAAACCCCTTTTTTGCAAAGGTCAAAAAATTAAAAGCAGTTTTGATTTTGGGTATATAGTGGAATAGATGTAAAAAAAGCAGCCCGAAAGCTGCTTATTTTGAGTGTGGTGCGGACGGAGAGACTCGAACTCTCACACCTCGCGGCGCCAGAACCTAAATCTGGTGCGTCTACCAATTTCGCCACGTCCGCACTAATTTGAATCGTGGATTATACACAAGATTAATGGGGGCGCAAAGTCTTGTTTGCTTGAATTTGTCGGTTTATCCCTTATATAATGACTTATTCCGGCCGTCTGAAAGCAGGGTTTGTTTTCAGACGGCCTCAACTTTCCATTTGGTGAGGAAGGGCTGATGCCTGCTTTATTGATTAAAGATTTTTTGCAGACGCAAGGTTTGAAGTTGCCTGCGGATGAGATACATGTTGCTTATTTGACTGCCCAGGCTGTGATTAAAATGGGCAATGCTTCGGTTGAGCGTTCGATTTTGTGGCCGTCTGAAAATGGTTGGCAATTGGCGGATTATGTCGATGCCGAACATGAATTATTGCTGAAACAGATTTTTATGGCTTTGGATTCGGTTGCCGAGCGCACCGAGCATTTGAAAAGCGCAGCCGTTTATACTGCGTTTCCGAAAGATGGCGCGTTGTCGCTGGTTCGTCTAAGCCGTTGGGGCGTGCCGTTGGAAAATGTGATTCCAATCGATGAGCCGGCCGGGCAGGCTTTTTTGGCTGTGCGTACGGCGCAAAGCGGCTGGATGAATGTTTGCCAGAATGTGGCGTATTGGCAGGAAATCGGTGAATTGTCGGACGAACGCAATCATCCCGGTTTGAGTCAGATTTCTGTTCCTGTCTGTATGCCCAGCGGTGCGGTTTTAGGCGTGGTACATGCTGAATTTGATGTCAAGGACGGTGCGCCTGACGAAGTGTTGGTGGCCTGGATTGCCCTTGCATTAGCCTTGGTGGAACCTTTGAAAAACCTCTTGGGCGTGGCTGAAAACGAGGAAGCGGAAAATGAGTAACGCGTTGAAGTTTGTCGCGTCATGCCGTTTGCCTACGGAATGGGGCGAATTTACGATGCACGGCTTCGAAGAAGAGGGCGGGCAGGAACATGTCGCATTGACGATGGGCGATGTTTCAGACGGCCTGCCTGTGTTGTCACGTATCCATTCCGAGTGCTTGACCGGCGATGCTTTATTTTCGGTGAAATGTGATTGCGGCCCTCAGCTTCAAGCGGCGATGCAAGCCATTCAGAAAGAAGGGCGTGGCGTTATCGTATATTTGCGCCAAGAAGGCAGGGGCATTGGTTTGATAAACAAAATCCGTGCTTATCGTCTGCAAGATCAGGGCTTGGATACGGTTGAAGCCAATGTAGCGCTCGGCCTTCCTGTTGATGCGCGCGACTTCACTTTAGCCAAGCAGATTTATGATTATCTGCATATTCGTGAGGTCAGATTGTTGACCAATAATCCTGAAAAAATCCAAACGTTGAAAGATTCCGGTATTAATGTGGTCGAACGGATTGCATTGCATGTCGGCGAAAATGTGGAAAATGAGCGTTATCTGCATACTAAAGCGGATAAATTGGGACATTTGATTTTCGATTGATGGATAGGCATAACGGTAATTTTTGCGGTTAAATAAAATATTCTATATTCTTTCAATGGGATATATTTTTATTTAAATAAAAACCTTGCGCATGGCCTAATTTTTTGATTTAATGACGACTTATCGGGTGATTAGCTCAGTTGGTAGAGCGTCTGCCTTACAAGCAGAATGTCGGCGGTTCGACTCCGTCATCACCCACCACTTTCTTTTTCATTGTCTTTGACAGTGGATGCGCGGTGGTAGCTCAGTTGGTTAGAGTACCGGCCTGTCACGCCGGGGGTCGCGGGTTCGAGCCCCGTCCGCCGCGCCATTATTTAAAAAGCGCTGATTATATCAGTGCTTTTTTATTTGTCTTAAAGACACAATTAAGCTGCGAAAATAGAAACAGGTAAGTAACAGGATATTGAAATACTGTTTAATCTTAATTTCTGATGATTTTAAAAAAGGCCGTTTGAAATTTTTAAAGTTTCAGACGGCCTTTAGTCTATTGAAACAATAGATTAGATATCCAATTCTGCCGTATCGCCCTCTTTTTCCATCCATGCGCGGCGGGCGGCGGCTTCGCCTTTGCCCATCAGTTTGACGAAGATGTCGCGTGTTTCATCATCCGCGCCTTCGGGGATTTGTACCTGCAACAGGCGGCGGGTGTCGGGGTGCATGGTGGTGTCTTTGAGCTGGTCTGGGTTCATCTCGCCCAAGCCTTTGAAACGGCTGATGGAATAGGCGGTTTCTTTGACGCCTTCTTTTTGCAGCCGCTCCAAGATGCTGTCGAGTTCGTTTTGGTCGAGGGCATAGAATTTGCGGGCGGGTTTGCTTTTGCCTTGTGCGTTGACATCGACGCGGAACAGCGGCGGCTGGGCGACGTAGATGTGTCCGTCGGCGACCAGTTTCGGGAAGTGGCGGTAGAACAGGGTCAACAGCAAAACTTGAATATGCGAACCATCCACGTCGGCATCGGACAGGATGGCGATTTTGCCGTAGCGTAGGCCGCTTAAATCGGGATTGTCGTTGATGCCGTGCGGATCGACGCCGATGGCGACGGAAATATCATGAATTTCGGCGTTGCCGAAGAGTTGGTCGGGATGGACTTCAAAGCTGTTAAGCACTTTACCGCGCAGGGGCAGGATGGCTTGGGTGGCTTTGTCGCGGGCGAGTTTGGCGGAGCCGCCTGCGGAATCGCCTTCGACGAGGAAGAGTTCGTTTTCGCGGATGTCTTCACTTTCGCAGTCGGTCAGCTTACCGGGCAAGACAGCGACGCCGCTGCCTTTTTTCTTTTCGATTTTTTTCACCGAACGCATCCGCGCTTGTGCCTGACGGATGGCGAGTTCGGCGATTTTTTTGCCGAAGTCCACGTTTTGGTTCAGCCACAATTCCAAAGGGTCGCCCGATACGGCGGCAACAAGTTTCAACGCGTCGCGGTTGGTCAGCTTATCTTTAGTCTGACCTTGGAACTGCGGGTCGAGGACGCGGGCGGAGAGGACGAAGGCGGTTTTGCTGAACACGTCGTCGCTTTGCACTTTCACGCCGCGCGGTAGAAGGTTGTGCAGATTGATGAAGTTGTTGACGGCGTTGAACACGGCTTGTTTCAAGCCTGCTTCGTGCGTGCCGCCCAGCGGGGTGGGGATGAGGTTGACGTAGCTTTCGTTGGCGCACGAGCCTTCTTCCAGCCAAGTCAGGGCAAACGCGGCGCCTTCGCCGATGCTGAAATCGCCGTTGTGGCCGTCTGAAATGTAGTTTTCGCAAGAGAAGATAGGCACGGCTTCTTGTGCATTGGCAATCAGGTCGGTCAGATAGCTTTTCAGGCCGTCTGGATAGTGCCAAGTTTGGGTGTACGCTTCGTCTTCGCCTTTGACCGGACGGGTCAGGGAAACGCGCACGCCCGGCAGTAATACAGCTTTGGCGCGCAATAAGCGTTCGAGTTCGGGAATGCTGTAATTCGGGCTTTCAAAATATTTGCCGTCCGGCCACACGCGCACTTCGGTGCCGCTGTCTTTGACGGCGCATTTGCCCACTTCAGTCAAAGGTTCAATGACGTCGCCACCGGAAAAGACGATGCGGTGGATTTTGCCTTCGCGCTTGACCGTTACTTCAAGGCGGGTGGAAAGGGCGTTAGTAACAGATACGCCGACGCCGTGCAGACCGCCTGAAAAGGCATACGCGCTGCCGCCGTCTTTTTTGTTGAACTTGCCGCCTGCGTGCAGACGGGTGAACACGAGTTCGACTACGGGTACGCCTTCTTCAGGGTGCAGGCCGACGGGAATGCCGCGGCCGTTATCACGGACGGAAAGTGAACCGTCTTCATGAATTTGCACGTCGATTGCAGTCGCGAAACCACCCAACGCCTCGTCCGCCGCGTTATCAATCACTTCCTGACAGATATGGGTTGGGCTGTCGGTACGGGTGTACATGCCGGGGCGTTCTTTGACCGGCTCCAAGCCTTTGAGGACGGTAATGCTGGATTCGCTGTATTGATTGTTTTTAGCCATAGGAATAATGTAAAGGCCGTCTGAAAAGATGAAAAACAACGCTTTCAGACGGCCTGAAAGCGTTTGGGTTATAGGTTTTCTATTGGATTGCGACGGATAAAGTCTTCATAGCTTTCTATGCCGCGCAAGAAACGGGAGAGTTCGGTCAATGCGTCCAAATACACGCCGCGCTTGAAATCGATGACTTCGTCAACCGGTGCCCAGTATTGATGCCAGCGCCAGCCGTCAAATTCAGGATGATGGCAGGCACGGAGGTTGACGTCGCTGTCGCGGCCGACCAAGCGCAAAAGATACCAAATCTGTTTTTGTCCGCGATACGAACCGCGCCATTCGCGGCGCACCCAATGACTAGGAACGTCATAACGCAACCAGTCGCGCGTACGGCCAACGATTTTGATGTGTTGCGGCAACAGGCCGACTTCTTCGTACAATTCGCGGTACATGGCGGTCTCAGGACTTTCGCCTGGCTTGATGCCGCCTTGCGGAAACTGCCATGAATGTTCGCGTACGCGTTTGCCCCAAAAGACTTCGTTACGTTCGTTAATCAGGATAATACCGACATTGGGGCGATAGCCTTCTCTGTCTAACACGGTGTCGCCCTTCATTAAATTCAATCGTGCAATTTTCCCACAAATTGGGCGGTTTTGACAAATCTTGAGGCCGTCTGAATAAGCCCACAGTTTTTTCCAGACGGCATGAAACCGTTTCTGAAAAAATGTTGTTTATGAATAAAACCATAGCTTCAGGCCGTCTGAAAAATGAAATTTTTTTCTGCTTTAAGGTCTTGCATTCAAAAGCTTTTTGCCGTTTAATGCAAACCTTGCTGAATCAAGGGCAAAGGACACATGCCGGCCGCCCCCACAGTTTCCCTTTTGTAAGTGGCATCCGCCACCGCTGCAATATTTTTACCCCCCGAACAAAAGGTCTGAAACCATGAAAAAATCTTTGATGGCGGCGGCAATCTTGAGCCTCGTCTTGACTGCGTGTAGCGGTGGAAAAGAAACCGCCGCAGAATCTTCCGCATCTCAAACTCAAACTTCTTCCTCTCAAACGGATAAACTCAATATCTACAACTGGTCGGATTATGTCGATCCTGCCACGCTGTCTGCGTTTGAAAAAAATACGCATATCAACGTCCGCTACGATTACTACGACAGCAACGAAGCGCTGGAAGCTAAGCTGCTGACCGGCAAGTCGGGTTATGACTTGGTTGCGCCTTCTATTGCCAATGTCGGCCGTCAGATTAAAGCCGGCGCGTATCAAAAAATCGACAAATCGCAAATTCCCGATTACGCCAATATCGATCCCGATTTGTTGAAAATGATGGAAGCTGTCGATCCAGGCAACGAATATGCCGTCCCTTATTTCTGGGGCATCAATACGCTGGCGATTAACAAACAGCAGGTTCAAAAGGCGTTGGGTACGGACAAGTTGCCTGAAAACGAATGGGATTTGGTGTTTAACCCTGAATACACCCAAAAACTGAAATCCTGCGGCATCAGCTATTTTGACAGCGCCATCGAGCAGATTCCTTTGGCTTTGCATTATTTGGGCAAAGATCCGAACAGCGAAAACCCTGACGACATCAAAGCAGCTGTCGATATGATGAAAAAAGTGCGCCCCGACATCAAACGCTTTACCTCGTCCGGCTATATCGACGATATGGCTGCTGGTAATCTTTGCGTATCGGTAGGCTACGGCGGCGACCTCAATATTGCCAAAACCCGTGCCAAAGAAGCCGGAAACGGCGTCGAAGTCGAAGTATTGGCGCCGAAAAGCGGCGTCGGTATTTGGGTGGATTCGCTGATGATTCCGCGTGATGCGCAAAATGTGGCCAATGCACACAAATACATCAATCACACGCTCAATCCTGAAACAGCGGCCAAAAACGGCAACTATGTGACTTATGCTCCGGCCAGCCGTCCGGCGCGTGATTTGATGGATGAAAAATACACTTCTGACGAATCGATTTTCCCAAGTAAAGAATTGATGGAAAAAAGCTTCATTGTCTCCCCTAAGTCAACCGATGCGAGCAAACTCAGCGTTCGCCTGTGGCAGGCTTTGAAAGCAGGGCGATAATTAAAATTGAAATTTGAATACTCAGGCCGTCTGAAACAGTTTTTCAGACGGCCTGAGTGTTATAATTGTCAACACTTTTCAAATATCCTATGAGGAGAAACAGCGTTATGAACAATTCAGTCATCACCGTCATCGGCAAAGACCGTGTGGGCATTGTGTACGACGTTTCCAAAATTTTAGCGGAAAACCAAATCAATATTCTCAACATCAGCCAACAGCTGATGGACGATTTTTTTACCATGATTATTTTGGTGGACACTTCAAAATGCACCAAATCGCGTCAAGAAGTTTTGGATTTGTTTACGGAAGAGAGCAAAAAACTCGCGCTTGATATCCGTATGCAAAACGAAGAAATTTTCCAAGCCATGCACCGTATTTAAGTCGGAGGGAGAGCCATGAGTATTCAATCCGGCGAGATTTTAGAAACCGTCAAAATGGTAGCCGACCAGAATTTTGACGTGCGCACCATTACCATCGGTATTGATCTGCACGACTGCATCAGCAGCGATATCAATGTGTTGAACCAAAATATTTACAACAAAATCGCCACCGTCGGCAAAGATTTGGTAGCGACGGCAAAATATCTGTCTGCCAAATACGGTGTACCGATTGTGAATCAGCGTATTTCCGTTACGCCGATTGCCCAAATCGCCGCGGCCACCCATGCTGATTCTTACGTCAGCGTGGCGCAAACTTTAGATAAGGCTGCCAAAGCGATAGGCGTATCTTTTATTGGCGGCTTTTCCGCGTTGGTGCAAAAAGGCATGTCGCCTTCGGATGAGGTGTTGATCCGTTCCATTCCCGAAGCGATGAAAACCACCGATATCGTGTGCAGCTCCATCAATATCGGCAGCACGCGTGCCGGTATCAATATGGATGCGGTCAAGCTGGCAGGCGAAACCATCAAACGCACGGCTGAAATTACGCCCGAAGGTTTCGGCTGCGCGAAAATCGTCGTATTCTGCAACGCGGTGGAAGACAACCCGTTTATGGCGGGTGCGTTTCATGGTTCGGGCGAAGCGGATGCCGTTATCAATGTCGGCGTATCCGGCCCGGGTGTTGTAAAAGCCGCGTTGGAAAATTCAGATGCAACGACATTGACCGAAGTTGCGGAAGTCGTGAAGAAAACCGCTTTCAAAATTACCCGCGTGGGCGAACTCATCGGCCGCGAAGCCTCAAAAATGCTGAATATCCCGTTCGGCATTCTCGATTTGTCGCTGGCACCGACCCCTGCCGTCGGCGACTCGGTGGCGCGCATTCTTGAAGAAATGGGCTTGAGCGTCTGCGGTACGCACGGCACGACGGCTGCCTTGGCATTGCTGAACGATGCCGTGAAAAAGGGCGGCATGATGGCTTCCAGCGCGGTCGGCGGTTTGAGCGGCGCATTTATCCCCGTTTCAGAAGACGAGGGCATGATTGCCGCTGCTGAAGCCGGTGTACTGACATTGGACAAACTCGAAGCCATGACCGCCGTTTGCTCCGTTGGTTTGGATATGATTGCCGTCCCTGGCGACACGCCTGCTCATACCATTTCCGGCATCATCGCCGACGAAGCCGCCATCGGCATGATCAACAGCAAAACCACTGCCGTGCGCATTATTCCGGTTACTGGTAAAACCGTCGGCGACAGCGTCGAGTTCGGCGGCCTGCTGGGCTACGCGCCCGTAATGCCGGTTAAAGAAGGTTCGTGCGAAGTGTTCGTCAACCGAGGCGGCAGAATCCCGGCTCCGGTTCAATCGATGAAGAACTGATTGGATTGATAAACAAAAGGCCGTCTGAAATTGATTTTCAGACGGCCTTTTATATTTGTAGGCTGATTATTTGAACATATTTTTAATAATGCCCATTACGCTGCGGGAAATGGCGTTGGTGACTTGGCGGTTGATTTGGCTGCCGATGGCGTCGGCAACGTTGTAGCCCAAACCTTGGCCGGATTTTTTACGTCCGCCGCTCAAGCCGCCGAGCAGTCCGCCGAGGATGCCTGGATCGGCATTGGCGGCTTCTTTTTCAGCGGCTTTTTGTGCTTTTTCCTGCTCTTTGGCAGCATTTGCGGCTTCTTTCTCAGCGGCTGCTTGGCTGTCTGCTTCGGCTAAGGCTTCAAAAGCGGAGTAGTTGTCCACCATGTCTTTGTAGGTCGGATACAAATCGTCGTTTTGGAACAAGCGGTTGCGCTCTTCGGCGGCAAGCGGGGTTAAGGAAGATTGCGGCGGCAGGACGAGCGCGCGCTCTACCGGCTCGGGCATACCTTTTTCGTCGAGGAAGGAAACAAGGGCTTCGCCGACGCCGAGTTCGGCAATCGCTTCGGCAACTTTGATGTTTGGGTTGCTGCGGAAGGTTTCGGCAGCGGCCTTAACCGCTTTTTGGTCGCGCGGCGTGAAGGCGCGCAGGGCGTGTTGTACGCGGTTACCCAGTTGGCCGAGAATGGTGTCGGGCAAATCGAGCGGGTTTTGGGTGACGAAATAGACGCCCACGCCTTTGGAGCGGATCAGGCGCACGACTTGTTCGATTTGTTCGACCAACGCATTGGCGGCATTGTCGAACATCAAATGCGCTTCATCGAAGAACATCACGAATTTTGGTTTATCCAAATCGCCGACTTCGGGCAGGGTTTCAAACAATTCTGCCAACATCCACAGCAAAAACGCGCTGTACATACGCGGCGAACGCATCAGTTTTTCGGAGTTGAGGATGTTGATGATGCCTTTGCCGTTGTCGGTTTGCATCCAGTCTTGCAGGTTGAGGGAAGGTTCGCCGAAGAATTTTTCTGCGCCTTCGTTTTCCAAAGTCAGCAGTTGGCGTTGAATCGCGCCGATACTGGCGGCGGAGACGTTGCCGTATTGCGTGCGGTATTCCGAAGCGTGGTCGGAAACGTGTTTCAGCATGCTGCGCAGGTCTTTCAAGTCCAGAATGTGCCAGCCTCTGTCGTCGGCAACTTTGAATACGAGGTTGAGCAGGCCTTCCTGCGTGTCGTTCAGATTCATCAGGCGGGCCAAAAGCATAGGGCCCATTTCGGAAACGGTTACGCGGACGGGAATACCGGTTTCGCCGTAAACATCCCAAAAGCGCACGGGGAAACTTTGCAGCCATTGCTCGCCCAAATCAAACTCGGCGATGCGTTCGCCCACTTTGCCGTTGTTGGCACCGGCGTGCGCGATGCCCGACAAATCGCCTTTGACATCGACTAAGAATACGGGGACGCCTTCGCTGCTGAAAGCTTCCGCCATGCGGCGCAGGGTAACGGTTTTACCCGTACCGGTCGCGCCGGCGATCAAGCCGTGGCGGTTGGCCATTTTGCCTTGGATTTCGAGCGTTTTCCCGTCGGCACGCGCAATTTGAAATGTAGTCATGATTATTCCTTAGAATCCGTGATGTGAAACAATGTGTTGTCTTAAAAAACAAGCATTTTAACGTTTGCGGCGGGGGGATTCAACTAAGCGAAGTTTCAGACGGCCTTAAGTTTTGCAAAGGTTTTTTTGCAGTGATTGGACGGGGTTGAAATCTGCTATAATTCCATCCAACCCGCAACCGTCTGACAAGGCGGTTGTTTTCTTTGTTTTTTGAATATTTGTTACGAAAGCGAAAATCGGAATGACTGCACAACAAGCCCCTTTGAGCGAAAGAACCATGGCCGTGCTGATGGCGATGTTGGTCGCGCTGATGCCGTTTTCTGTCGATGCCTATCTGCCTGCGATTCCCGAAATGGCGAAGTCGCTGAGTTCGGACATCCACCGTATTGAGCAAAGCCTGAGCTTTTTTATGTTTGGCGTGGCGTTTGGTCAGGTGGTCGGCGGTTCGATTTCGGATATTAAAGGCCGCAAACCTGTCGCCCTGGTGGGCTTGAGCATTTACTTTGCCGCCGTTGTCGGTTTGACGATGGTGAATAATGTCGAGCAGCTGCTGAACTTGCGTGCCGTGCAGGCGTTTGGTGCGGGGATGACCGTGGTGATTTCCGGCGCGATGGTGCGCGATTATTATTCCGGACGCAAAGCCGCACAGATGTTTGCCTTAATCGGCATTATTCTGATGATTGTGCCGCTGATGGCGCCGATGATTGGTGCGGGCTTGCAGAATTTGGGCGGCTGGCGCATGATTTTCGGTTTTCTGGCCTGCTATTCGCTGCTGCTTTGGGGTTTAATGTGGTATTTCCTGCCCAAGCCGCATCAAAAAGGCAAAATCAGTATGGACGTGTTCGGCGTGGTGGCCGGCAGGTTTAAACGCGTTTTGAGGACGCGCGCCGCGATGGGCTATTTGTTTTTCCAAGCTTTCAGTTTTGGTTCGATGTTTGCCTTTTTGACCGAATCGTCGTTCGTGTACCAACAATTGTATCATGTTTCGCCAAACCAATATGCTTGGATATTTGCGCTCAATATCATTACCATGATGTCGTTTAACCGCATTACCGCATGGCGTTTGAAAACCGGTACGCATCCGCAAAATATCCTCAAATGGGGCATTATTGTCCAATTCGTCGCTAATTTGCTGATGGCTGTTTTGGTGTTGTTACTGTCTTTGCCACCTTTGTGGGCTTTGGTGTTGTGCGTGATGTTTTCAGTCGGTACGCAAGGCTTGGTCGGCGCGAACACTCAAGCCTGCTTTATGGGCTATTTCAGCGCAGAGGGCGGCAGCGCAAATGCCGTTTTGGGCGTGTTCCAATCCCTCATCGGCGCATCGGTCGGCATGGCGACAACTTGGCTGCATAATGGTTCTGCCTTGGTAATGGCCGGTATGATGTTGAGTTCGACCGTGTGCGGTATCGTACTGTTGTGGATTTGCTCGCATCAGGCTTGGATGGAAAACGATAAAAAAGAATATGTTTAACCTTCAGGCCGTCTGAAAAACGGTTTCAGACGGCCTCAACACTATATTGAAGAAATTAACCATGAGTACCAGCAAACAACGCCCCATCGGCGTATTCGATTCCGGAGTCGGCGGCTTGACCAATGTCCGCGCCCTGATGGAACGCCTGCCGATGGAAAACATCATCTATTTCGGCGATACCGCACGCGTTCCCTACGGCACCAAATCCCGTGCCACCATCGAAACCTTCGCCATGCAGATTGTCGATTTCCTGCTGGAAAACGATGTCAAGGCACTCGTCATCGCGTGCAACACCATTGCCGCCGTTGCCGGACAAAAAATCCGTCAAAAAGCAGGCAATATGCCCGTATTGGACGTCATTTCCGCCGGCGCGGAAGCCGCTTTGCAAACCACCAAAAACAACCGAATCGGCATTATCGCGACCAATACCACCGTCAACAGCAACGCCTACGCACGCGCCATCCATTCGCAAAACAACGACACGCTGGTGCGTACACAAGCCGCGCCCCTGCTTGTGCCATTGGTGGAAGAGGGCTGGCTCGATCACGAAGTCACCCGCCTGACCGTGCGCGAATACCTGAAGCCGCTTTTGGCCGACGACATCGACACGCTGGTGTTGGGTTGTACCCACTTCCCACTGCTCAAACCGCTTATCGGCCGCGAAGCGCAAAACGTTACCTTGGTCGATTCCGCCATCACCACCGCCGAAGCCACCGCCAAAGCCTTAGCGCAAGCAGGTTTGCTGAATACAGAAAACGACAATCCGGATTACCGCTTCTACGTCAGCGACATCCCCCTGCGCTTCCGCACCATCGGCGAACGTTTCTTGGGCAGAAGTATGGAACAGATTGAAATGGTTACATTGGGTTGATGAGTAATATTAAAGGCCGTCTGAAATTCCAGACGGCCTTTTTGCTTTATAGCCAACTCGAACTTAAGCCATAAAATCCAAACCTATGTCCAACGAGCGGCTGCTGTGGGTCAGATAGCCGAGGGCGATGCCGTTCACGCCGGTTTGTGCCACGCGTTTCAGGCGGTCGAAGCCGATGCCGCCCGATGCTTCGCAATAGATGGTGTGGGGGTGGGCGGTTTGCGTGTGGCAGCGGTTTGCCGCTTCTTTTAAGGTTTCGTCGTTCATGTTATCCAGCAAAATCCGTTCCGCACCCGCCGCGATGGCTTCGTCCAGTTGTGCCAACGTGTCCACTTCGATTTCCACGCAGGTCAACGGTCCGACTGCCTGTTTTGCCTGCTGCACGGCTTGGGCGATGCTGTCGCAATAGGCGAGGTGGTTGTCTTTGATGAGCACGGCGTCGTCCAAGCCCATGCGGTGGTTTACGCCGCCGCCTGCCCTGACGGCGTATTTTTGCAGGACGCGCAGCAGGGGGATGGTTTTGCGGCTGCACACGATGTCTGTACCGTATTCGGCGACTTCGACAACGGCACGCGCGGTGGCGGTGGCGATGCCGCTTAAGTGCGTGAGGTAGTTGAGCGCGGTGCGTTCGGCGGCGAGCAGGGCGCGGGCGTTGCCTTCGACGGCGGCCAGCGTCTGACCTGCGCGGACGGTTTGTCCGTCTTGGATTTCGGCTTGGAAGCGGACGGATGAATCCATCGTCTGAAAGGCGAGGCGCGCCAAGTCCGTGCCGGCGATGACGCCGTCTTCGCGGCTGACAAGGAAGAGTTTGGCGGTTTTGTCGGGTGCGATGACGGCGGCGGACGTAATGTCGCCGCGCCTGCCCAAATCTTCGCTCAAGGCTTGTTCCACCATGGGGCGCAACAGGGTGTCGGGCAGGGGGAAGAGGGTATTTTCAGACGACATGGGGTTTCCTTTGTTGAAAAATATTGATGTTGCACCGATGGGGCAAAACTTCATTTTATAGTGGATTAACAAAAACCAGTACGGCGTTGCCTCGCCTTAGCTCAAAGAGAACGATTCTCTAAGGTGCTGAAGCACCAAGTGAATCGGTTCCGTACTATCTGTACTGTCTGCGGCTTCGTCGTCTTGTCCTGATTTTTGTTAATCCACTATAGGCCGTCTGAAAACGGGCTAACGGCTGCCCAGCGGCAGTCCGATGTCCGAAATCAACCTGTCGGGCAGGACGTCGTCGCGGAAGCGGTAAAGCTGCGCGGGACGGCCTTTGCTGCCCGATACGCCGGTATCCGACGGCTCGATGAGGTTTTGCTGCTGAATCTGGCGGCGGAAGTTTTGCTTGTGCAGCAGTCTGCCGCTGATGGCTTCGACGCTGTTTTGCAGTTGCAGCAGCGTGAATTCGGGCGGCATCAGCTCGAAAATCACGGGGCGGTATTTGATTTTGGCACGCAGGCGAGACAGGGCGGTCGCCAGCACGCGGCGGTGGTCGTGGCGCATGGGCTGCCCCGTGAGCGCGAAGTCGAAGTTTGCCTGCGGCTCGGCGGCTTCCGCTATCAGGCCGCTTTCATACAGCATTTCATAGCGTTGCAAAACGTATTCTTCCGACCAGTTTTCCGGTTCGACCCCCCAGCACAAGTGAATGCGCTTGAGCCGCTTTTGGCGCACTTCCTCCGTGTCTGCCGAGTTTGCCCAAATGCGCAGGCGGCTGACGACGGCGTCGCGCTGCCCGCCGTCGGTGCGCAAATCTTCCCACGGGAAATAGCCGTAGCAGTCCTGCCATTTCGCATCCGGGTGCAGGATGCTGTCGGCTGCCTCGCGCACCAGCCCCAGATAGCTGACGTACAAGACAGGCAGGCCTTGCTCGTTTTGACGGCGCGTATCGACAAAGGTGTAAAGCTGTTCTACATAACCCATGGGCTGAGATGTCTGCTTGGCGACCCACATCCTGACCCCTGCCTGCAAGGAGTGGCGAAGCGGTGCAAGCAGGCCGTTGGGCAGCAGCGCTCCTTGGGCAACGGTCAAAACCCTCAAGCTGCCGTTTGTAATGGCGATCAGTACAGGAACCAGCTCGACGATACTTTGCGTATTGGCTGCTGTTTCAGGATAGGCATCCATGCGTGGCTTTCATTCAAGAGAAAACCTTATTGTAAACCAAAGCGGTTTTCAGACGACCTTGCATATTATACTCAAGTTGAGCATAATATAAAAACTATTTGAAACATAGACGGCAAACCTTTATGCCGTCTGAAAAACAGCCACAAGGAAACATCATGCAAACCGCCGCCCGCCGCTCGTTCGATTACGATATGCCCCTCATTCAGACGCCGACTTCCGCCTGCCAAATCCGTCAGGCGTGGGCGAAGGTTGCCGACACGCCCGACCGCGAGACGGCAGGCCGTCTGAAAGACGAAATCAAGGCTTTGCTGAAGGAGAAAAACGCGGTCTTGGTGGCGCATTATTATGTTGATCCGCTGATTCAGGATTTGGCTTTGGAAACGGGCGGATGCGTGGGCGATTCGCTGGAGATGGCGCGTTTCGGTGCGGAACACGAAGCCGGTACGCTGGTGGTGGCGGGTGTGCGCTTCATGGGCGAGAGCGCGAAAATCCTCTGCCCTGAAAAAACGGTGCTGATGCCTGATTTGGAAGCGGAATGTTCTTTGGATTTGGGTTGCCCGGAAGAGGCGTTTTCAGCGTTTTGCGACCAACACCCCGACCGTACGGTGGTGGTGTACGCCAACACTTCCGCCGCCGTGAAAGCGCGTGCCGACTGGGTGGTAACGTCTTCAGTGGCGTTGGAAATCGTGTCGTATCTGAAATCGCGCGGCGAGAAGCTGATTTGGGGACCCGACCGCCACCTCGGCGACTACATCCGCCGCGAAACGGGCGCGGATATGCTGTTGTGGCAGGGTTCGTGCATCGTCCACAACGAATTTAAAGGGCAGGAATTGGCGGCGTTGAAGGCGGAACACCCCGACGCGGTGGTGCTGGTTCATCCCGAATCGCCGCAAAGCGTCATCGAACTGGGCGACGTGGTCGGCTCGACCAGCAAACTGCTCAAAGCCGCCGTATCGCGTCCCGAAAAAAAATTCATCGTGGCGACCGACTTGGGCATCCTGCACGAAATGCAAAAGCAGGCGCCCGACAAAGAATTTATCGCCGCCCCAACGGCGGGCAACGGCGGAAGCTGCAAAAGCTGCGCGTTCTGCCCGTGGATGGCGATGAATTCGCTGGGCGGCATCAAATACGCCCTGACAAGCGGACACAACGAAATCCTGTTGGATAGAAAGCTAGGCGAAGCCGCCAAACTGCCTTTGCAACGTATGCTCGACTTCGCGGCAGGACTGAAGAAAAAAGATGTGTTCAACGGCATGGGGCCCGCCTGATTTGCCGTCCATATTGCCGTTTCAGACGACCTCTCAAACAAGGACAACACCATGCAAACCGATTGCGACGTATTGATTGCCGGAAACGGGTTGGCGGCGCTAACGCTCGCCTTGTCGCTGCCTGAATCGTTCCGCATCGTCATTTTGTGCAAAAACCGGCTGGACGATACAGCCAGCCGTCATGCGCAAGGCGGGATTGCGGCGGCGTGGTCGGGAGAGGACGACATCGAAAAACACGTTGCCGATACTTTGGAAGCGGGTGCGGGTTTGTGCGACGAAGCCGCCGTCCGCACCATCCTGTCGCAGGGCAAACCGGCAATCGAATGGCTGCTGGCGCAGGGCGTGGCGTTCGACCAAAATAATAACGACCTGCACCTGACGCGCGAAGGTGGGCACACCTGCCGCCGAATCGCCCACGTCGCCGACTACACGGGCGAAGCCGTCATGCAGAGCCTGATTGCCCAAATACGCCGCCGCCCGAACATCCGCGTTTGCGAGCGGCAGATGGCGTTGGACGTCCAAACCGAATCAGGCGCGGCATGCGGACTGACCGTCCTCGACCGCCGAACGCAAGAAACCTACCGTATCCGCGCCCGCCATACCGTACTCGCAGGCGGCGGCTTGGGACAGATTTACGCCGCCACCACCACGCCGCCCGAATGCACGGGCGACGCCATCGCCATGGCGATACGCGCAGGCTGCACAGTTGAAAACCTCGAATTTATCCAATTCCACCCTACAGGCTTGGCAAGGCCGTCTGAAAACGGCCGCACCTTCCTGATTTCCGAAGCCGTGCGCGGCGAAGGCGGTATCCTGACCAACCAATCGGGCGAACGGTTTATGCCGCATTACGACCGCCGCGCCGAACTCGCGCCGCGCGACATCGTTGCCCGCGCCATCGCCGCCGAAATCGCCAAGCAAACGCAAGACTTCGTCTCGCTTGACATCAGCCATCAATCCGCAGCATTCGTCCGTCAGCATTTTCCGTCCATCCATCGGCACTGCCTGTCCCAATGCGGCTTGGACATCATGCGCCAAGCCATCCCCGTCCGCCCCGTGCAGCACTACACCTGCGGCGGTATCCAAACCGACCCCTACGGCAGAACCTCCCTGCCGCAGCTCTACGCCTTAGGCGAAACCGCCTGCACAGGGCTGCACGGAGCCAACCGCCTCGCCAGCAACTCCCTGCTCGAATGCGTCGTGACCGCCAGGCTTGCCGCTCAAACCATCGCGGACGGACAAGCGTTCCAAACCGTACCGTCCAAAAGGTCGTCTGAAAACCCCACCGCCGAAGCAGGCATCTTTTCAGACGACCTCCAAAACACATTCAGCCGCCCCGTCCTGCAAGCCTTCAACCAACGCCATCTGGGCATCCTCCGCAACGATACCGGCCTGCGCCGCGCCATCGCCCAACTGCGGCTTTGGAAGCAAAACCAAATCGCGCCGCACACCGCGTCCGAATACGAAAACCGCAACCTGATAGAATGCAGCCTCGCCGTCGCCCAAGCCGCATACGCAAGGCGGCAAAACATCGGCGCGCATTTCAATAGTGATTGTTAAGGTTGGCTAGCCAGCAAAAATCGTTCAAATAAATTTGAATAGCATGGTTGAAAAGTTGGTATTCAGTCTTTATGGTTGCGTAAGTTGGGTTATCACTCTGTTCTAAAAGCAGAAAGGCCGTCTGAAATGTTTTTCAGACGGCCTTTTTACTTCCTTAATATTTTATCTGCCTGACTGTTCCCACACGCTTTGCAGATAGGCGTAGGTCAGCTCGGCGGTGTCGGATACCAGCGCGATGTCGCTGCCCAAGTCTTCGGCTTTACCCACGCCGATGGGCAGGGCGCCGGCGGCTTTGATGGCGGCGACGCCGGCTGCGGCGTCTTCAATGCCGATGCAGCGGCGGATGTCCGCGCCCACGCCCTCGGCGGCGGCGAGGAAGATGTCGGGGGCGGGTTTGGAATGCGCGACGGCGGCAGGGTCGGCGACGGCGTCGAAGAAGTGGGTCAGCCCCATGCGTTCCAGCAGGAACGGGCCGTTTTTACTGGCGGACGCGAGGGCGATTTTTTTGCCGTTTGCCCTCAATGCTTCCAGTAGCGGCAAAATGCCGGGGTACACGTCTTCGGGTTTGACTGCCTGAATCATTTCGACGTAGTTGTCGTTTTTGCGGCGGGTCAGTTCGGCAAACTCGGCTTCGCTGACGGTTTTGCCGCCGTGTGCGAGGATGCGTTTGAGCGAATCGTCGCGCGACACGCCTTTGAGCTGCTCGTTAAACTTGCGGTCGATGCTGATGCCCAGTTCTTCGGCAAGCTTTTTCCATGCGCGGTAGTGGTATTCGGCGGTATCGGTGATGACGCCGTCGAGGTCAAAGAGGACTGCGGTGAAAGTCATTTTGCGCCCTCCTTATTTTTCCAACGCGACGGTGTGGCTGCCGTTGAGCGTGATGTCTTTGCCGTACACCTGCAAATCGAGCGGTTCGCCTTTGAGCAGTGTGAAGACGACGTTTTCTTTGCCGACGGCGACTTTAATCAGACGGCCGCGGTAGTTGATGTGGAAGGCATAGCCTGTCCAAGCACTCGGCAGGAACGGGGCGAAGCTGAGTTTGCCGCCCCAGGTTTTCATTTGGGCGAAACCTTGGACGATGGCGAGCCACGAGCCGGTCATGGAGGTGATGTGCAGGCCGTCTTCGGTGTCGTTGTTGTAGTTGTCCAAGTCCAGGCGGGCGGTGCGCTGGTACATTTCCACAGCTTTTTCTTCTTTGCCCAGTTCGGTAGCAAGAATAGAGTGGATACATGGCGACAACGAGCTTTCGTGCACGGTCATCGGTTCGTAGAAATCGAAGTTGCGGCGTTTTTCGTCCATGTTGAAACGGTCGCCGAAGAAGTAGATGCCTTGCAATACGTCCGCCTGTTTGATGAAGGGCGAACGCAGGATTTTGTCCCACGACCATTTCTGGTTGAGCGGCAAATCATCGGGCGAAAGCGCGGACACGGGGCGGATGTCTTTGTCGAGGAAGCCGTCGTGCTGCACGAATACGCCGAGTTCTTCGTCATGCGGACGGTACATATTCGCGCTGATGTCCGCCCATTTTTCCAACTCGGCAGCACTCACGTTCAAATCGGGGCGCGGATATTTCACTAAGGCTTCACGGGTGTAGTCCAATACCCATGCGGCGAGGGTGTTGGTGTACCAGTTGTTGTTGATGTTGTTTTCGTATTCGTTCGGTCCGGTTACGCCGTGAATCATGTATTTGCCGTTGCGTTTGGAGAAGTGGACGCGGTCCGCCCAGAAGCGGGACACTTCGACCAAGACTTCCAAGCCTTCTTTGGCAAGATAGCTTTCGTCGCCGGTGTAGTTGGTGTAGTTGTAGATGGCGTAAGGAATCGCGCCGTTACGGTGGATTTCCTCGAAGGTGATTTCCCATTCGTTGTGGCACTCGATGCCCGTAAACGTCACCATCGGATAGAGTGCGCCCGCCAAGCCCTGTTCGCGCGCGTTGTGTTGCGCCTGCGGCAGTTGGTTGCGGCGGTATTGCAGCAGGTTACGGGTAACTTCGGGTTCCGCCAGTGCGAGGTAGAGCGGCACGGCGTAGGCTTCAGTGTCCCAATAGGTCGCGCCACCGTATTTTTCGCCGGTAAAGCCTTTCGGGCCGATGTTCAGGCGCGCGTCTTCGCCGTAGTAGGTGGAGAACAGTTGGAACAGGTTGAAGCGGATACCCTGCTGCGCTTCGTCGCTGCCTTCGATGACCACGTCGGCGATTTCCCAACGGTGCAGCCAACCTGCTTTGTGTGCGTCCAGCAAGGTTTCAAACGCAACGCCTGCGATTTTTTCCGACAAGGCGCGGCCTGCGGCTTTCACCGCTTCCAAGCCTTGATAATCGCGGCTGGTGGTAACAATCACGCGTTTTTCAAAGGTTTCGGGCGTTCCGCCGACTTCGGCTTCGAAAGAATTAGAAACTTGCCAGTCGGTTTGGCTGCCGCCGAGGGCTTTGAAGCTACCGGCGAAGGTTTGCTCGGCGTTGACGATGAATTGTTCCACGCCGAAGGGATTGGCGACGGTTTGGGTGGCAATGTAGGAGCGGTCGTCTGAAACGCCTTTGTCCAATACCTGCCAGAATTTTTCTTCGTAGTTGGAGTCTTCGTTTTTCACGTCGGCATCGATGATGGAATCGATGCGGACTTGGTGGGTTTTGCCGTCAACGGATACGGCTTCCCAGCGGATGAGAGCCAGCTCTTTTTGCGCGACGGACAGGAATTTGCACACATCGAAACGCACGCCGAATACGGTGAACGAGCGGCGCAACACGCCGTGTTGCATATCGAGTTCGACGGAGAAGTCGGCAACGTCGTTTTTCGCCAAGTCCACTTCCTGTCCATCGACAAAGATTTTGACTTTGCTGAAATTGAGCGCATTGATGGCTTTGCCGAAATATTTAGGATAGCCGTTTTTCCACCAGCCGACGCGGGTTTTGTCGGGGAACCACACGCCGGCGATGTAGGTACCCAAGTGACTGTCGGCGGAATAGGTTTCTTCAAAGTTGCCGCGCATACCCATATAGCCGTTGCCCAAGCTGGTCAGGCTCTCTTGCAGCCGTTTGTGCTCTTTTTCCAGTTTTGTCGAACGCAGTGTCCAAGGGCTGACTTCCATGATTCTTGTGTACATTTATGAAGCTCCTGTTATTAAAATTGTCAGATCGGCAAAGGTTTCAGACGGCCTTTGCCGATGGTGTTGAAACGGATTATTCGCCGTGGGTTTCTTTAATCAGGCATACTGAGAAAGCCCCCATCAGCAAGACTGCGCCGGCAACCAAGAACATGGTTTCCTGATGGCTGCCCAGCATAGGGAAGAGGACGAAACTCAGCAGCGAAGCGACGATTTGAGGCATACAGATAGAACCGTTAAACAGGCCCAAATAAGTACCCATGTGTTTGCCTGAGAGGGCATTGGTCACAATCGTCAGAGGATAGGTAATGATACCGGCCCACGCAATACCGATTAAGGTATAAGACAACACCAGCGCGTATTGATTGCTGATGAAGAAAACGGAGAAGAAACCGAGCGCACCCAAAGCCAAGCAACCGAAATAACCGGCTTTATGGTATTTATTCGGTACTTTTGCCAGAATAAACGAGCAGATAACGGCGGCAATGGATTGTACCGCCGCCAAAACGCCGTACCAGTTGCCCGCTTCTTGGTAGCCTACGGAAGAAGCATCGGTTGTCTGCCAGACGTTTTCCGCAATCGCGCCTGCCGAGTAAGTCCACATATATTGGAAGGCAAACCAGCAGAAGAATTGTACCAAAGTAACCGTCCAAAACGCTTTAGGCGCGGTTTTCAAAAGTTCGAACCAGTTGGCTTTTTCCTGATTCGCAGCGACGTCGATGCCGTGATAGCGGGCGTAGGTTTCCGGATCGTATTCTTTGACTTTGAAGATGGTGAACGCACTGGTAATAATCAGCAATGCCGCGCCCACATAGAATGCTACGACAACAGTCTGCGGCACGACGCCTTTTTCGGCCGTGTTCGCCAAACCGATATACGCGAACACAAACGGCAGAATCGCCGCCACAACCGCACCCGTATTCGCTAAGAAACTTTGAATGCCGTAGGCGTAGCTTTTCTGCTCCTCGTTGACCATGTCGCCGACCATCATCTTAAATGGCTGCATCGCCATATTGGAGGATACGTCCAACAGCGCAATCATCAGCGCGCCGAACGACAAAGCTGCCAAAGAAGCGTAGCCGAAACCGAAGCTGCCCGAGTTGGGCATCAGAATCATCACGATGACCGCAATCAGCGTGCCGTAAAGCAGATAGGGCAGGCGGCGGCCACCCAGGCGCGGCATCCAAGTGCGGTCTGAATAGTAGCCCACAATCGGCTGAACCAGCATACCGGCCAGCGGCGGCAGGATGAAAAACCAGCCTAAATTGTGCGGGTCAGCGCCTAGCGTTTGAAAAATTCGGCTCATTTGCGAGCTTTGCAGGGTAAAGGCCGTCTGAACGCCGAGATAGCCGAAGCTCAGCATCCAAATCGTACTTTTTGCCAGTGAGGGCAAACCTTGTTTTGTTGTTTTTTGCGTATGTTCAGACATGAGGCAAATCCTTATTTTAAAAGTATTTGTATTGGGAAATCTGAAATTGTTTTTAGCGCGGTGTTTCTTTGTCGTTATTATTTGTTTATGTACTTTCAAGGATATAGGCGCATTTTATGGAGCGTATCGAATATTGGCAATGTTTGTTCAAAGATAAACTGGCTTAAATCAAATTTTTTACGGTTTCGTATTGAAAATTTTGGAGAATGAAAGCATTGGTTCGGCTTTGCTGCATATTGTGATGCCGATTTCTATTTTCAGACGGCATTTGAACAAGCAAGTATTTGAGCAATCGGTTAAAATGGGCCGTCTGAAATTTGTTTGACCGAATCGAGAAAAAACCATGTCCCAACAATACGTCTATTCTATGCTGCGCGTGAGCAAGGTTGTGCCGCCGCAGAAAACCATCATTAAAGATATTTCCCTTTCCTTCTTCCCCGGCGCGAAAATCGGCCTGCTCGGTTTGAACGGCGCGGGTAAGTCCACCGTGCTGCGGATTATGGCGGGTGTGGATAAGGAATTTGAGGGCGAAGCCGTGCCGATGGGCGGCATCAAAATCGGCTACCTGCCGCAAGAGCCGGAGCTTGATCCTGAAAAAACCGTACGCGAGGAAGTGGAAAGCGGTTTGGGCGAAGTGGCCGCCGCGCAGAAACGTTTGGAAGAAGTGTATGCCGAGTATGCCAATCCCGATGCAGATTTTGACGCGCTGGCGGAAGAACAGGGCCGCTTGGAAGCGATTATTGCGGCAGGTTCGTCCACGGGCGGCGGGGCAGAACATGAATTGGAAATCGCCGCCGATGCGCTGCGCCTGCCGGAATGGGATGCCAAAATCGGCAATCTGTCCGGCGGTGAAAAACGCCGCGTTGCTTTGTGCAAACTCTTGTTGAGTAAGCCGGATATGCTGCTGCTGGACGAGCCGACCAACCACTTGGATGCGGAATCGGTGGAATGGCTGGAGCAATTCTTGGTGCGTTTCCCCGGCACAGTCGTTGCGGTAACGCACGACCGCTACTTCTTGGACAACGCCGCCGAATGGATTTTGGAACTCGACCGCGGACACGGTATTCCTTGGAAAGGCAATTACTCGTCTTGGCTGGAGCAGAAAGAAAAACGTTTGGAAAACGAGGCGAAATCCGAAGCCGCGCGCGTGAAAGCGATGAAGCAGGAATTGGAATGGGTGCGCCAAAATGCCAAAGGCCGTCAAGCCAAGTCCAAAGCGCGTTTGGCGCGTTTTGAAGAAATGAGTAACTACGAATACCAAAAACGCAATGAAACGCAGGAAATCTTCATTCCCGTCGCCGAGCGTTTGGGTAACGAAGTGATTGAATTTGTGAACGTTTCCAAATCGTTTGGCGATAAAGTGTTGATTGACGATTTGAGCTTCAAAGTGCCTGCGGGCGCGATTGTCGGCATCATCGGCCCGAACGGTGCGGGTAAATCGACGCTGTTCAAAATGATTGCGGGCAAAGAGCAGCCCGATTCCGGCGAAGTGAAAATCGGGCAAACTGTGAAAATGAGCCTGATTGATCAAAGCCGCGAAGGTTTGCAAAACGACAAAACCGTGTTCGACAACATCGCCGAAGGTCGCGATATTTTGCAGGTCGGACAGTTTGAAATTCCCGCCCGCCAATATTTGGGACGTTTCAACTTCAAAGGCAGCGACCAAAGCAAAATCGCAGGTCAATTGTCAGGCGGCGAACGCGGACGTTTGCACTTAGCAAAAACCTTATTGAGCGGCGGCAATGTGTTGCTGCTGGACGAACCGTCCAACGACCTCGACGTGGAAACCTTGCGCGCGTTGGAAGACGCATTGCTGGAATTTGCCGGCAGCGTAATGGTGATTTCGCACGACCGCTGGTTCCTCGACCGCATCGCCACGCATATCTTGGCTTGCGAAGGCGATTCGAAATGGGTGTTCTTCGACGGCAACTATCAGGAATATGAAGCCGATAAGAAACGCCGTTTGGGTGAAGAAGGCGCGAAACCGAAACGTATCCGTTACAAGCCGGTAACACGTTAATTGGGTTTAAACCAAAAGGCCGTCTGAAACTTTTAATGTTTCAGACGGCCTTTAGTCTTAATGTTTAGGATTGTTTTCTTAATTGCGGATGGTTTTCCAAAGTATCAATGATGATTTCAATCATGCGGGGGGCGGTTTGTGCCAAATCGAATCCTTGCCCGGAAGAGAGCCAACGCCAAATCAAGCCGTCTAATGAAGACTTGATGAAGATGACCGCCATGTCGATGTCTAAGTTATCCGCCAGGGCTTTTTGTTGTATTGCGTCGGTCAGTACCGCAACGATTTTTTCACGCCATAGCGATTGGTGTTTTTTAGCGATGGCAATGACTGCTTCGTTTTGATCGGTGTGTTCACATTTTAAAAACAAAATGCTGTGGAATTTATAGTGAAGCTCATTGTGTTGCAGGCGCTCGAAAAAACGGGTCAGGGTCAGGCGGAAGCTTGGCCAGGCCTGTTCGTTATTGTTGTTCGAGTCTTCTTTCATGCAGCTTTCGATGTCGTCGCAAATCCGTTGGAACAAGGCGTCAAACAAATCTTCTTTGTTTTTGAAATGCCAATACAGCGCGCCGCGCGTTACACCTGCGGCTTGGGCGATTTCGTTAAGCGAGGTGCGGGCAATGCCTTTCTGATAAAACGTATCCAATGCGGCAAGCATGAGATATTCTTTGGTTTTTAAGGCTTCGGTTTTGGTTCTTCTCATGGTTTTTTGTAGGAAATGTAAATTTATGGTTCGGATTATAAAAAATTACTTCTGAACATGCAAGAATGTATGTATAATTCAATTCAATACTTGATAGTGTTTCTCAACACTATATAATCAGCCTGTTTTTCACAAAAGCAGGCAATTTCTGTTTGCGAAATATGAGATTAAAGTAATCAATTTTTAATTAGTCAAACCCTTATTTATCATAGAGATAGGAAAATTATGGCTCTTTATGCTTCTAAAATGATGCGTGTCGTGGCAATTGCAGCAGCTACTGCGTTGGCGCTTTCCGCTTGCGGCAAAGGCGATGAAAAAGCAGCCGGTCAACAGGCGCAAGGCAGTCAGCAACAGCAAAAACAACCTGCACCTGAAGTCCGTGTGGTTACTGTGCATCCGGAAACCGTTGCATTGACAACCGAGTTGCCGGGCCGTCTGGAATCGTTGCGTACTGCCGAAGTTCGCGCCCAAGTCGGCGGTATTCTGCAAAAACGCCTGTTCCAAGAGGGCAGCTATGTGCAAGCCGGTCAGCCTTTGTACCAAATCGACAGCTCTACTTATGAAGCAAACTTAGAAAGCGCACGCGCCCAGTTGGCAAGTGCGCAAGCGACTTTGGCTAAAGCGAACGCCGACCTGGCCCGCTACAAACCGCTGGTTGCCGCCGATGCCATCAGCCAACAAGAATATGATGCGGCCGTAACGGCCAAGCGTTCAGCAGAGGCAGGCGTCAAATCTGCACAAGCAGCCATTAAATCTGCCGGTATCAGCCTGAACCGCTCCCGCATTACTGCGCCGATTTCCGGTTTTATCGGTCAATCTAAAGTTTCTGAAGGTACGCTGTTGAATGCCGGCGATACCACCGTTTTGGCCACCATCCAACAAACCAATCCGATGTATGTCAACGTTACCCAATCTGCTAGTGAGGTTATGAAACTGCGTCAACAGGTTGCTGAAGGCAAATTGTTGGCGGCAAACGGCGCGATTGCAGTGGACATCAAATTTGACGATGGTGCGGTTTATCCTGAAAAAGGCCGTCTGCTGTTTGCAGATCCGACTGTTAACGAAACGACCGGTCAAATTACCTTGCGCGCTGCCATTCCTAATGACAGAAATATCTTGATGCCGGGCTTGTATGTACGCGTATTGATGGAACAAGTGGCAGTGGATAATGCATTTGTAGTTCCGCAACAAGCAGTTAGCCGCGGTACAAAAGATACTGTGATGGTGGTAAATGACAAGAGCGAAATGGAAGCGCGCGTCGTGACCATTGCCCAACAGCAAGGTACCAACTGGGTGATTACAGACGGCCTGAAAGACGGCGACAAAGTGGTTGTCGAAGGTACCAGCATTGCCGCTATGTCGGGTGCTAAAAAGGTAACGCCGAAAGAATGGACGCCGCCTGCAAACGCCACAGCGGCAACCCCGGCAGTTTCAGACGGCAAGGCTGCTTCCGAGGCCAAGCCTGAAGCTAAAGCTGCATCTGAAGCCAAATAAGGAACGCGCGAATGTCTAAGTTTTTTATTGACCGCCCCATCTTTGCATGGGTTATTGCGATTTTTATCATCGCGGCGGGTATTTTCGGCATTCAAAAATTGCCGGTTTCCCAATATCCGTCCGTTGCCGCGCCAACCATTACTTTGCGCGCTACTTATCCGGGCGCTTCTGCCCAGGTAATGGAAGACAGCGTACTGGCCGTTATCGAACGCAATATGTACGGTGTGGAAGGTTTGGACTACATGAGTACTTCCGCCGACTCCAGCGGCAGCGGCAGCGTCAGTCTGACGTTTACGCCTGAGACCGATGAAGATTTGGCACAGGTAGACGTACAGAACAAACTGTCTGAAGTATTGTCCACATTGCCCTCTACCGTACAACAATATGGTGTCACCGTATCCAAAGCGCGTTCCAACTTCCTGATGATTGTGATGCTTTCGTCAGACGTACAGTCCACCGAGGAAATGAACGACTACGCGCAACGCAATATCGTACCTGAATTGCAACGTATCGACGGCGTGGGTCAGGTTCGGTTGTTTGGTGCGCAACGCGCCATGCGCATTTGGGTTGACCCGAAAAAACTGCAAAACTACAACCTGTCGTTTTCTGCGGTAACCAATGCGCTTGCAACGCAAAACATCCAAATTTCTGCGGGCTCCATCGGTTCTTTACCTGCTGTTGAAGGTCAGACTATTGCGGCGACCGTTACTGCACAAGGCCAGTTGAGTACGGCTGAAGAGTTCGAAAACATTATTTTGGTATCCAATACCGACGGCTCAAATGTCTATCTGAAAGATGTGGCGAAAGTCGGCCTGGGTATGGAAGACTATTCCTCTTCCACCCGCCTGAACGGTGTGAACACCACCGGTATGGCAGTGATGCTGTCCAACAGCGGTAATGCTTTGGCTACGGCGACTGCTGTAAAAGAAAAATTGGCGACGCTGCAAAAATATTTCCCGGAAGGCATGAGCTGGAAAACGCCTTACGATACTTCCAAATTCGTCGATATTTCGATTGAAAAAGTGATCCACACGCTTTTGGAAGCCATTGTTTTGGTATTCTTGGTGATGTATCTCTTCCTGCAAAACATCCGCTATACGCTGATTCCGACTATTGTTGTACCGATTTCCCTGTTGGGCGGTTTTGCCTTTATCTCCTACATGGTTATGTCGATTAACGTATTGACCATGTTTGCAATGGTATTGGTGATCGGTATCGTGGTCGATGACGCGATTGTGGTCGTTGAAAACGTTGAGCGTATTATGGCGAGCGAAGGCCTGCCGCCTAAAGCTGCAACCAAAAAAGCGATGGGTCAGATTTCCGGCGCAGTGGTCGGTATTACTGCCGTTTTGATGTCCGTATTTGTTCCGCTGGCAATGTTTAGCGGTGCAACCGGTAACATTTACAAACAGTTTGCCTTGACCATGGCGGCATCTATCGGTTTCTCCGCATTCCTTGCCTTGACGCTGACGCCGGCATTGTGTGCCACCATGCTCAAGCCGATTCAGAAGGGGCATCACGAAGAGAAAAAAGGTTTCTTCGGTTGGTTTAACAAAAAATTCGACAGCTGGACGCACGGTTACGAAGGCTGGGTGGCCAAAGTGTTGCGTAAGACTTTACGCATGATGGTGGTTTACATCGGTTTGGCGGTTGTCGGCGTATTCCTGTTTATGCGTCTGCCGACTTCTTTCTTGCCGACCGAAGACCAAGGCTTCGTCATGGTCAGCGTGCAACTGCCGGCGGGTGCGACCAAAGAGCGTACTGATGCGACGCTGGCTCAAGTTACCCAGTTGGCGAAAAACATTCCTGAAATTGAAAATATTATTACTGTTTCCGGTTTCAGCTTTTCGGGCAGCGGTCAAAATATGGCGATGGGTTTTGCCGTGCTTAAAGACTGGAGCGAGCGTAAAGCGCCGGGCAGTGATGCGACTGCCGTTGCCGGCAAGCTGACCGGCATGATGATGGGTACGCTGAAAGACGGTTTTGGCATCGCCATCGTTCCGCCTCCGATTATGGAGTTGGGCAACGGTTCCGGTTTGACCATCAACCTGCAAGACCGCAACAATACCGGTCATGCCGCATTGTTGGCCAAACGCAACGAGCTGATCGACAAAATGCGCAAAAGCGGCCTGTTTGACCCAAGTACCGTCCGTGCGAGCGGTTTGGAAGATGCGCCGCAGCTGAAGATTGACATCAATCGCTCTGCCACAGCAGCGCAAGGTATTTCGTTCTCTGATATCCGTACTGCCCTGGCTTCTTCTTTGGGTTCGTCTTATGTCAATGACTTCCCGAATCAAGGCCGTCTGCAACGCGTGATGGTACAAGCTGATGCGAATGCCCGTATGCAGCCTGCCGATATTCTGAACCTGACCGTACCGAATAAATCCGGTGTTGCCGTACCGCTTTCTACCATTGCTACTGTTTCTTGGGAAAACGGTATGGAACAAAGTGTGCGCTTCAACGGCTATCCCGCCATGGAGATCTCCGGCTCGCCTATCAGCGGCGTATCTTCCGGCCAAGCAATGGCTGCGGTACAGCAAATGGTTGACGAAATGGGCGGCGGTTACAGTCTGGAATGGGGCGGTCAGTCTCGTGAAGAGGCCAAAGGCAGTTCGCAAACGGTTGTATTGTACGCATTGGCTGCTGCTTCGGTGTTCTTGGTGTTGGCTGCTTTGTATGAAAGCTGGTCTATCCCGTTGGCGGTTATCCTTGTGATTCCGTTGGGTTTGGTTGGCGCGGCATTGGGTGTAACCGGCCGTAATATGTTTGAAGCCCTGCTGGGCAGCATTCCGGCATACGCCAACGATATCTACTTCCAAGTCGGTTTCGTTACGGTGATGGGTTTGAGTGCGAAAAACGCGATTTTGATTATCGAGTTCGCCAAAGACCTGCAAGCGCAAGGCAAGAGTGCGCTGGAAGCTGCGCTTGCCGCCGCACACCTGCGTTTCCGTCCGATTATCATGACCTCGTTCGCCTTCATCTTGGGCGTGGTGCCGCTCTATTTCTCCAGCGGTGCCAGCTCCGCGAGCCAACGTGCGATTGGTACGACCGTGTTCTGGG
The DNA here is from genome assembly GCF_001838065.1 of Neisseria sp. HMSC078C12. Taxonomy (NCBI): domain Bacteria; kingdom Pseudomonadati; phylum Pseudomonadota; class Betaproteobacteria; order Neisseriales; family Neisseriaceae; genus Neisseria; species Neisseria sp. HMSC078C12. The sequence continues at coordinate 81,317 of NZ_KV835622.1, forward strand.
GTATGTTGATCGGTACGGTTCTGTCCGTGTTCCTTGTGCCTTTGTTTTATGTGATTGTGCGCAAATTCTTTAAAGAAAGTGCGCATGAGCATGAAATGGCTGTCAAACACGCCGCTGAAGCCGGCATGATTGAAGACGGTAAACACGATTCAGACAAGCACTAAAGCAAAGGCCGTCTGAAAATTTTCAGACGGCCTCAAAATGCTAAAGGATTCTAAAATGAAGAAGATTACATTCAAACCTGTACTGACCGCCGTTGCCGCCGCCGTGGCTTTGTCGGCCTGTACCATGATGCCGAAATATGAGCAGCCTCAAGTTGCCGTTGCAGATACGTTTAAATACGACACTGTTGACGACGGTATCCGCGCCGCTGAATTGGGTTGGCAAGACTACTTTGCCGATCCGCGCCTGCACCGCTTGATCGACATCGCATTGGAACGCAATACCGATTTGCGTACAGCCGCGCTGAATGCCGAAATCTACCGCAAGCAGCACATGATTGCGCGCAACAACCTGCTGCCGACCGTTAACGCCAGCGGTACAGGTTCGCGTCAAGGCAGCTTGAGCAGCGGCAACGTCAGCAGCCAATACAGCGTTGGTTTGGGCATAACCTCTTATGAACTCGACCTCTTCGGCCGTGTCCGCAGTACCAGCGAAGCCGCTTTGCAAGGTTATTTTAATGTAGCCGCCAACCGCGATGCCGCACATCTGGCCTTGATTTCTACCGTGGCCAAAGCCTACTTTAACGAGCGCTACGCCGAAGAAAGCATGGCATTGGCACAACGTGTGTTGCAAACCCGTGAAGCGACGTACAAGCTCTCGCAATTGCGCCATAAAGCCGGCGTGATTTCCGCCGTTGATTTGCGCCAACAGGAAGCGTTGATTGAATCGGCCAAAGCCGATTACGCCTCTGCGGTGAAAAACCGCGAGCAAGCGCGCAATTCCTTGGCTATGCTGATTAATCAACCTCTGCCCGAAGATTTGCCTGCCGGTCTGCCTTTGAGCAAACAGTTCAAAATCACCAAACTGCCTGCTGGTTTGAGTTCGGACGTGTTGCTCAACCGCCCGGATATCCGCGCGGCCGAACACTCGCTCAAACAAGCCAATGCCAATATCGGTGCGGCACGTGCGGCATTTTTCCCACGCATCAGTCTGACCGGTTCTGTCGGTACGGCTTCCGGCGAGTTGAGCGGCCTGTTTAAGAGCGGCACGGGTATTTGGGCTTTTGCACCGTCCATCACGCTGCCTATCTTTGACTGGGGCACAAACAAAGCCAATCTTGACGTAGCCAAACTGCGCCAACAGGCACAAATCGTTGCTTATGAAGCCGCTGTTCAATCCGCATTCAAAGACGTTTCCAATGCTTTGGTTGCGCGTGAACAGTTGGATAAAAGCTATGAAGCGTTGAGCAAACAAAGCCGTGCCTACAACGACAGCCTGCGCCTCATCAGCCTGCGTTACAAACATGGCGTATCCAGCGCATTGGATTTGCTGGATGCCGAGCGCAGCAATTACAACGCAGAAACTGCTCTTTTAGCCAATCAGCTGACCCGTCTGGAAAACCTTGCCGACTTGTATAAAGCGCTTGGCGGCGGTTTGAAACGTGAGACCAAAGCTGCCGAATAAGTTTTGTCAGCTAAAATCAAAAGGCCGTCTGAAACATTTGGGTTTCAGACGGCCTTTTTGTTAAACAGCGATTTTAAACTTTTAATTTCTCGCTTAAAGAGCCGACATAGGCTGCGCGTTCATTGCGGCTGAGTTCGGGCTGGTGTGTGTTGAGCGAAGACCATTTGCGGTTGCTGCGTGCTTTGTTGAGTTCGCTTGGCAGTTTGGCCGCATTCCATGGCGCTTTGCGTTCGTTTAGCTCGATATGCGATTGGGCGGCATGGCCGCGCGTTTGCAAGACGTGCAACAAATCCAGCGCACGCGCGGCGAGCAGGGTAAGGGTTTCTGGATCGGTATGCAGGGTTTGTCGGCCGTTGATTTTGTCGGTGATGTCTTGGGCATTGGGCAAAATGCCGCCCAACAGGCCGCCGATGGCCGTACCCAAACCAAGCGAACCACCAAGCGTGGCAATGTCCAAGCCTAGGCCGATGAGTGCGCCTGCGGTTGCGCCGGTACCGGTACGGATGCCGTAATGTTTGAGCAATTCGCTGTCAAACGGATCTTGTTTGAAGGCTTTGGGCATCCATGTGCTGTCGCTGCCGACTTCGTCGTGATAGAAGCGGTAAAGTGTGAACAGGCGTTGTTGCATTTGCCGCTCAAGTTGGCGGATTTCCGATTGCATGACTTCCAAAGTCGGGGCAGGGTCGTCGTTTTCGGCAATTTCTTGGGTAAATGCGGCGGCATCCAGTAGAAAATCGGCAATTTCACGGCGCGCTTCCGTATCCAGCCGTTGCCACTCGCGACGGCGCATATTGATGAGGCGGTCGAGGATGTCGCGCTTAGGTAACATGGTGGCAAGGTTGTCCCACAATCGGATTTCGCCTTCAAAGTCAAACGCAACGGTATCGAAACCGGCGTAAACATGCAGGTTTCTGCGGGCGAGCATATTGGTCCAAGCGGTCAGGTCTTGATTTTGAGTGAAGTTGAACACGGGCATGATGGGCTTGGCGCACCAAGACAAAATGGTCAGCTCGTCTTTGTATTTGTTAAGGACGGGCTCCCGCGCATCGATGACATACATGGCCATGTCGCTTTGTATGACTTGGCGCAGCACTTTGGCCTCTTGGTTGAATTCGTGATGCGCTTCATGGTTGTTGAGGAATTGCTGGATGCGCTCGATGCCGTCATCGCGTGCGGATGTGTGGGTTTCCAACCAGTCCAACACGCCGCCGGCATCTTCGAGGCCGGGTGTGTCGTAGAGGTAAACCAAGCTGTCATCACCGTCGTTGATGAGGGCTTCTTCGACATGGCGCGTGGTCGAGGGCGCATTTTTTACTTCGCCGAAGGTGCTGTCGCGCAAAAGCGTGCGTAAGAGTGAGGTTTTGCCTGTGTTGGTATGGCCGACGACGGCAAGGGAAAGTGGGGTGGTCATGGTCGTGGGTTGGGACGGATATGGGCTATGAATGTGTGAGTATGGGGCTGTTTGCCTGCAGTGGCAATATGTGTTTCAGACGGCCCTAAATTTCCTTTATATATGGGCGAAAATAGCCAGAAAAAGAGGGGAATAGCGGATTTGTTGTTTTTTGGCAAAATGCTTGAAAATAGGTAGGAAAACAGTTGACAGTCGGGTAGAAGGCTAGGATAATTCGCGCCGTTGAGTTGCTTGATGCAGCTTGATTTTTCTCCTCTATTTCTCCTTTGTAGACTTGGCGCATATCGAAACGGTATGCGCATTTTTTTATCTGCATTGAAACATGATTACATTTAAGTTCTGTAAATTGGATAATTAAGAAACTTTACAAGAAAAATACTTGCATGGTTGAATCTCTTGTTGCATAATTCGTTTCGTTAGCTGGTTCGAGTAGTCAGTTAATAGTTTCTCCTCTATTTCTCCTTTGTAGACTTGGCACACATTCTATCGGATGTGTGCATTTTTTTTGTCTGTTTAAAACAAAGGCCGTCTGAATGTTGTAATCTTTCAGACGGCCTTTGTTGGTTGAATGGTATTAGATGTCTAATACTACTTCTTCTTTGACTTCTTCCATGACAACATAGCTGCGGCTTTCGGCTGCAGCCGGCAGTTGCAGCAGGATATTGCCGAGCATATCGCGATAGGCGGACATATTGGGCAGGCGGACTTTGATGAGGTAGTCGTATTCGCCGGAGACCAAGTGGCATTCCAAAATTTGCGGAATCTTCAGCACTTCGCGTTTGAAGTCTTCAAAAATATTGCCGGATTTTGAACGCAGTTTCAGTTCGACAAAGACCAAGAGGCTTTGACCCAAGGCATGAGGATTCAGATGGGCGTGATAGCCGGTGATGAGGTTGTCGCGTTCCAAGCGGCGGACGCGTTCGGTTACCGGCGTAGTGGAGAGGCCGACTTTTTCAGCCAATTCGGTCATGGGGATGCGTGCGTTTTGTTGCAGGAGCTTGAGAATTTTTAAGTCGGTTTTGTCGAGTTCTTTCATGGCTTTGATGCTTGTCGTTTTCAATTTGGATGACATCATAACCTTAAAACAGGCTCAGAAGAAGCATAAATCCTTAAAGGTAAGGCGGAAGGAAGATATTAATCTTGTGTATTTCATGGAATCCTGTATGGTTTTTGACCTATAATATTCGCTTCAAAGTAATAGGGCAGGCCGTCTGAAACGGATGCCGATAAGAGGAATACATTATGCGTCCGCTCAATGCGCAAATCCGTTTGGATAATTTACGTCAAAATTATCGTCTTCTCAAAGAGTTGCACGGCAATAAATTGTTGGCTGTGATTAAGGCCGATGCTTACGGGCATGGTGCGGTCAGATGTGCACACGCGTTGGCGGATATTGCCGACGGCTTTGCGGTGGCAACGGTAGATGAAGGTGTGGAATTGCGTCAAAACGGCATTAAAAACCCGATTGTTTTGTTGGAAGGCGTATTTGATGCTGCGGAGTATGCGGATGTTGACCGTTATGATTTGTGGCCGGCAATCGGCAGTCAATGGCAGTTGGAGGCGTTTGCACATCATGAGTGGCAACGTCCGACAACCGTATGGCTGAAAATGGACTCTGGTATGCACCGTGCCGGTTTCTTTCCGCATAACTATGCCGCCGCCTATACGGCATTGAAACAATCCGAATCGGTTGAAAACATTGTGAAATTCAGCCATTTTGCCTGTGCGGACGAGCCGGAAAATGGCATGACCGAAATGCAGCTTGAAGCATTTGATTTGGCTTGCGAGGGTTTGGAAGGCGAAGAGAGCTTGGCCAATTCCGCTGCGATTTTGAACGTGCCTGAAGCGCGCCGCGATTGGGGTCGTGCCGGTCTGGCCTTGTATGGTATTTCGCCTTTCGGTGGCGTGGATGAGCGTTTGAAACCTGTTATGCGCCTGACTTCCCGCGTTTTCGGCGAACGTGTGTTGCAGCCGCATTCTCCGATTGGTTACGGTGCAACGTTCTACACCAGCAAATCCACTCGTGTCGGTTTGATTGCCTGCGGCTATGCCGACGGTTATCCGCGTCGCGCTTCCACTAATTCTCCGGTCTCCATCGATGGCAAACGCAGCCGCATTATCGGCAGGGTATCTATGGATATGATTACGGTTGAGCTGGAAGCCTCAAAAGAGGGCTTGGGCGCGGAAGTCGAGCTTTGGGGCGATGTGATTAATATTAATGAAGTTGCCGAAGTTGCCGGTATGATTCCGTACGAAATCCTCTGCAATATTAAACGTGCGAAGTTCACTTATATCGAGTAGGCAGTCAAAGATCAGGCCGTCTGAAATGTGTTTTCAGACGGCCTTTTTGTTATCTGCAATTAAAACGATTCGTCAGCGCGTAAATAACGCCATTTGCCCGACGGCAGTCTGCCGAGTTTGACTTTGCCCATGCGGATTCGTTTCAAACCGACAACGCGCAGGCCGACCAGCTCGCACATACGGCGGATTTGGCGTTTTTTGCCTTGCCGCAAAATAAAGCGCAATTGGTCTTCGTTTTGCCATTCGACTTTGGCGGGTCGCAACTTTTCGCCGTCCAAACTCAAGCCGTGGTTGAGCAGGGCGAGGCCTTTGTCGTCCAGTTTGCCGCGGACGCGGACGAGGTATTCTTTTTCGCTGCTGCTGTTTTCGCCAATCAGCTGTTTGGCAATGCGGCCGTCCTGGGTGAGCACCAATAATCCGACAGAGTCGATGTCCAGGCGGCCGGCAGGAGCCAAACCGAATTTGTGCTTTTCACTGAAAGGGATACGGCTGTCGTCGCCTTCCCAATGGTTGTCGGCGGTAATGAGTTCGGCGGCGGATTTATAGCCTTTTTCTGCCTGCGCGCTGACGTAGCCGACGGGTTTGTTCAGTAGGATGGTTACGCGCGCGGCTTGTTTTTCGTGGGCTTGTTTGTTGAGGTCGATGCGGTCGCGCTCGGTGACTTTTTGACCGAGTACGGCGGTTTGGCCGTTGACTTTGACCCAGCCTTGCTCGATGTAGCTGTCTGCCTCGCGGCGCGAGCATAAGCCCAATTGCGCCATGCGTTTGGAGAGACGCATGGTTTCGGAATCATTGTTTTGCATGGTATGGCAATATAGAGAAATGGGAATGTCGGATTATAGCATTGACCGTTTGTCAGGCCGTCTGAAAACTGAATTTTTGGGTTTTCAGACGGCCTTGCGTTTGCTATATGTTAAGGAATATTTGGATTTGAAGTAAAAAATGAAGGGTATATTGTCTGTTTGTGTTAACCTTACGGGCGAACTAATCATTTTGTTTTTTGTCGAATTCGGGTTGAAATGACATTTCACTCATCAATCATGAAGACTAAAATGATTGGTCTTTCTAAAGCGCATGAAGGCAGTTTGTTGCTAAAACAAGCTTTCGTGTATCACGTTTTAAGGATAAATCAATGAAATCGCTCAAATCATTTTTGATTTGGGGCATTGTGGTTTTGGTCGGCCTGGCCTCCTTTACCACTTTGGCCCTCAGTCGCGGCGAGCAGGTCAGTGCGATTTGGATGGTTACGGCCGCCATTTCGGTATACTGTATTGCCTACCGTTTTTACAGTCTTTACATTGCCAACCGTGTGATGCAGCTTGATCCTAACCGTCTGACTCCGGCAGAACGCCACAATGACGGCTTGGACTATGTGCCCACACATAAAGGCGTACTGTTCGGCCACCACTTTGCCGCGATTGCCGGCGCAGGCCCTTTGGTCGGTCCTGTATTGGCAGCGCAAATGGGTTATCTGCCCGGTACTTTGTGGATTATCTTCGGCGTGGTATTTGCCGGTGCTGTACAGGATATGATGGTACTGTTTGTTTCTATGCGTCGTGATGGTAAGTCTTTGGGCGATATCGTGAAACAAGAACTCGGTACTGTCCCCGGCGTGATTGCATCCATCGGTATTTTGATGATTATGGTCATCATTATGGCGGTGTTGGCGTTGATTGTTGTGAAAGCATTGGTTCACAGCCCTTGGGGTACGTTCACCATCGCAGCGACTATGCCGATTGCCCTGTTTATGGGTATTTATACCCGTTATATCCGTCCGGGCAAAATCGGCGAGATTTCCATCGTCGGCTTTATTTTGCTGATGTTGGCCGTGATTTACGGTGAAGATGTTGCCCGCAGCTCCTTCGGCCATTGGTTCGACCTTGACGGCATTCAGCTGACTTGGGCGATTATGATTTACGGTTTCGTGGCTTCCGTATTGCCGGTTTGGCTCTTGCTGACTCCGCGCGACTATCTGTCTACCTTCCTGAAAATCGGTACGATTGCAGCTTTGGCTTTGGGTATCGTTATTGTTAACCCAACCCTGCAAATGCCTGCGGTTACCCACTTTATCGATGGTTCAGGCCCGGTATTCTCCGGTGCGTTGTTCCCATTCTTGTTCATTACCATTGCTTGTGGTGCGGTTTCAGGCTTCCATGCGCTGATTTCTTCCGGTACTACGCCAAAAATGGTGGAAAACGAAACCCACGTCCGCATGATCGGTTACGGCGGCATGATTATGGAAAGCTTTGTGGCCATTATGGCTCTGGCTGCCGCCGCTTCGCTTGAGCCAGGCGTGTACTTCGCGATGAACAGCCCGGCTGCACTGATTGGTACAGATGCCAACACGGCTGCCGAAGTTATCACCACTAAACTGAATTTCTCTGTTGATGCCGCAACCTTGTTGCACACTGCTAAAGAAGTGGGCGAAAACACTATTCTGTCCCGTGCAGGCGGCGCGCCAACCCTCGCAGTCGGTATGGCACACATCATGAGCCGTCTGATTCCGGGCGAAGCCATGATGGCGTTCTGGTATCACTTTGCCTTGCTGTTTGAAGCCTTGTTCATCCTGACCGCCGTTGACGCCGGTACGCGCGTAGCCCGTTTCATGATCCAAGACTTGGGCAGTATTTTCTACAAACCATTCGGTAACACCGACTCTATCCCTGCCAACCTGGTTGCCACATTCTTTGCCGTGGCATTGTGGGGTTACTTCCTCTATACCGGCGTAACCGACCCTCTGGGCGGCATTAACTCGCTCTGGCCTCTGTTCGGTATCGCCAACCAAATGCTGGCAGGCGTAGCGTTGATTATGTGTACCGTTGTCTTGGTGAAAATGAAACGCGACCGCTATGTATGGGTAACTTTGGTTCCGGCTGTCGGCGTATTGTTCGTAACCTGCTATGCCGGTTTGCAAAAACTGTTCCACAGCGACCCGCGCGTCAGCTTCTTGGCGCACGCAGGCAAATACCGCGATGCCTTGGCTTCAGGCGAAGTCCTTGCCCCGGCTAAAGACATCGGCGAAATGTCACAAATCATCTTCAACGACCAAATCAATGCCGGCCTGACCGCTTTGTTCTTGGCGGTTGTCGTGATTGTCGCCGTGTACGGTTTCCGTACCGCCATGAAAGCCCGTAAAGTCGGTTGGCCAACTGCTAAAGAAATTCCAGCAGTGTACCGTGACGGTAAACAGCCGGAGGCTCAAAGTGAAGCATAAGCTCGCATCTTGGTGGAAAACCATCAAGCTGACAGCAAACTTGATGGCCGGTGTCCCGGATTATGAAAACTACGTTGCCCGTCAGCGTAAACATAATCCCAATGCGCCGGTCATGACCGAGCTGCAATTCCAAGACTACTGCCGCAAACGCCGTTGCGGCGGCAACGGCGGACGCTGTTGTTAATGAAGGTATAAAAAGGCCGTCTGAAAATATTTTCAGACGGCCTTTTATTATGGAATATCAATAAACATCAAAAACTTTGTCTTGTCATCAATATTTAATCGAACAACTTGCCAATATTTACTCATCTTCGAGCAGTACCAGCGGACGCTGTATTTTTCTGAGTTCTTCCACCTCGTCCAACAGCCGCATAATCAGCCCCAATGCGGGAATGCCGGCTTCAAAATCACGGCTTAAGCGTTGTGCGCGACGGATGCGGGCAAGATGAAAACCACTGAAGGTGCTTTTTTCGGGCGCACCATCGATGCTGATGATGTCTTCTGCTATAAGTTCCAACAGCCAATCGCGACGGCAGCGGCTGGCGGCAACGATTTCTTCAAAAGTAAGGGTAACATCGGAGGACTGAATCATAATTTATCCTTTCTCTTATGCTTGTTTCGCGGCAAAGTGTTCGGCCAATTTTTCCCATGCGGCACGGTCGGCTTCGCTCTCTACTGGCGGAACATTAATGCGGATATTGAGATAAAGGTCTCCGGCTTCTTTTGCAGGAATACCTTTGCCTTTGAGGCGGATGCTTTTACCGCTTTGGCTGTTGGCAGGCAGATTGACCTGTAAGCGGCCTGATGCGGTAGGGACGATGATTTTGCCGCCCAATACGGCTTCCCAAGGTTTGACATCTATTGTTTGATATACGTCTTTCCTGTTTTTGACGTATAAATCAGGTTGGTCGTGGAACTTGATTTTTAAGTACAAATCACCGTTTTCTCCACCGTTATATCCCGGCAAACCTTGGCCGGCCAAACGGATTTGTTGGCCTTCTGCAATGCCTTTGGGGATTTTGACGTTGAGGGTTTTATTTTGATAAACCGCACGTCCGTATTCGTCTAGAGTCGGCACATTCAAAGTCATGCTACGTTCTGCGCCAACATACGCTGCGTAAATATCAATACTCAATTCAGCATGTTGATCCTCACCTTTTATTGGGCCTCGGGGTTGCTCGGAACGAGTGTGGGATTGGCGGAATGATGAAAACAGATCTTCAAAATTGAAATCTCCCGCTCCGAACGGCTCGCCTTCATGACGTTCATAGCGGAAGCCGCCGCCGTTAAATCCATTGCCAAACGGATTGCTGCCTTGACCGAACGGATTGCCTCCGACGCTGCGTCCGTAAGGATTAGCCAACATTTCATCGTATTCGGCCCGCTTTTCTTTGTCGGAAAGCGTTTCGTAGGCACGGTTGATTTCTACCGTACGTTCGGCTGCGTCAGGTTCTTTGCTGACATCGGGGTGGTATTTGCGCACCAGTTTTCGGTAGGCTTTTTTGATTTCGGCCTCATCCGCATCTTTGGCAACGCCCAGTATTTCATAATAGTTTTTTTCTGCCATGTTATTCCTTTGACTGCTCATATACAAAATTCTTATGGTTTTAATAATTGAGGGTAGATATTCTAAAATCAAGGGCGTTGGAAATAAAATTCTCTATTTCTGACAATGATTAATGGATAATTTATTTCTTTGTTTCTAGAAAAATAGAAAATATAAAGGCCGTCTGAAATACGGTTTTTCAGACGGCCTTTATCAAATTGGGGTTTTATTTGTCTTGAGCATTTTTTTGTTCGCGGACCACCCATTGGGCAATATCTGAACCCAATACTTTAGAAGTGCGGTTCAAGACGGCGCAAGAGCTTTTATAAGCGCCAAACATGCCGCCGGAAGAGTTGCGGGTAAAGGTTTTTTTGCCGACTTGTTTACCGTCAACATACAAAGTGGCAGAAACAGCCATCCCTTTGGCGTGGCCGATAAAGGCATTGCCTGCACTCATGGCGGAAGTAATGGCGATGTCTGCGTATGTACCTTGTTTTTTACCGTCACGGACAACCGTTACATCGCTTTTGGCTGCGGTTTCTTGCAAAGATTTGGACATGATGCTGCCCACTTCTAAACACTCGGAAACAATACGGGTATCGATTTCTTCTTTATCGCGGTAAGGAATGCTTTCATCAATATGGACATCCGCGCTGGCAAATGCAGATGCAAACAAGAATGCGGTTGCAAGGATACGGTTAGGAGACATAGTAGGACACCTGAAATGGAATGTTAAAAAGAGTTGTTATTGTATAACGGCGTTTACACTCAATCAACATAAGTTAAATAGGAAAAGATTTTGTTGAAATAGCTGTTATAGCAAGATAATCAAAAGGCCGTCTGAAATAACAGTATTTCAGACGGCCTTTTGATTGGGACATTAATTTGTTCTGGTCAAATAAGGCAGGGGATCGACTGCTTTGCCGTTTAGACGAACTTCAAAATGTAGCTTGACGCTGTCTGTATCGCTGCTGCCCATGGTGGCGATAACTTGGCCGGCTTGGACTTTTTGATCTTTTTGTACTAAAAGCGTGTCGTTGTGGGCATAGGCGGTAATGGTGTAGTCGTTGTGGCTGATTAAAATTAGCTTGCCGTAACCGCGGACTTCTTCGCCAACGTAGATGACGGTACCGGCTGCGGCAGAACGGATTTGTTGGCCTTGTGTGCCTGCAATATCTATGCCTTTGCTGGTTGTGCCGTTGTAGCGTTGGATAATGGAAGATGAGGCGTTATCGGTCGGCCATTGCAAGCTTAACCGGTTGATCGGGGTAACGGCGGTTGCTTGGCGTTGCTGCGTAGCAGTATTGCGGGAGGCAACATGACGGCGGACGCGCAATACTTGGCCGACTTCGATTTGTGAGGCGTTGGGAAGGTTGTTCCATGCAACCAGTGTATTGACGTTTTGCCCGTAGCGTTTGGCGATTTGGGTCAGGGTATCGCCGGGACGGACTTTGTAGTAGCCGTCGGGTACGGCGCGGTTGGAAGAAGTGTTGTTGCCGGCGCAGGCTGCTAAGACGGCAATAGTGCTGATGAGTGCCAGACGTTTTAAGGCCGTCTGAAAGGTGGAAATAAAATTTGTATTCATGAGTTGTTTCTAAATGTATCGTTATACTGTATATGATAGATAGGAAGAGTGAAAAAAGGTTCACTCAAAAGGCATGGGATAAAATGCGGAGAGGCAATATAGTACCATTGAGAATTTGTAGATATGGCTGAATATTTCTATATCTTTTTGATGAAAAGGGACTTTTTTGAAAAGGTAAAAGAACGTGAAAGTTCTTTCAGACGGCATTGAATAAGGCAATAAAAATCCCCTGCCGAGATAAACGGGCAGGGGATTTTTGTCTCATCGAACTTATTTGTTCAATTCGTTAGCCAGATACAGCCAAGTTTCAATCACGGTATCAGGGTTGAGCGATACGCTTTCGATACCTTCTTGAACCAGCCATTTGGCAAAGTCCGGATGGTCTGACGGGCCTTGACCGCAAATACCGACGTATTTGTTTTGTTTGCGGCAGGCAGAGATTGCCAAGTGCAACATCACTTTAACGGCAGGGTTGCGTTCGTCGAAGGAGTCAGATACCAAACCGCTGTCACGGTCGAGGCCGAGGGTCAGCTGGGTCATGTCGTTAGAGCCGATGGAGAAGCCGTCGAAGTATTGCAGGAATTGTTCTGCCAATACAGCGTTGCTTGGCAACTCGCACATCATGATCAGGCGCAGGCCGTTTTTGCCGCGTTCCAAACCGTTTTCTTTCAGGGCTTTGACAACAGCTTCGGCTTCACCCAAAGTGCGGACGAATGGAATCATGATTTCGACGTTGGTCAAACCCATTTCGTCACGGACGCGTTTCAAGGCTTTGCACTCGAGTGCGAAGCAGTCTTTGAAGCTGTCAGCGACATAACGTGCCGCGCCGCGGAAGCCCAACATTGGGTTTTCTTCGTGCGGTTCGTAAATGCTGCCGCCCACCAAGTTGGCGTACTCGTTGGATTTGAAGTCAGACATGCGGACGATGGTTTTGCGTGGGTAAACCGAAGCAGCCAAAGTTGCTACGCCTTCTGCGATTTTATCGACATAGAAGTCGACAGGGGAAGCATAGCCGGCGATGCGGCGGGTAATTTCCGCTTTCAATTCGTCGTCTTGTTTGTCAAATTCCAACAAGGCTTTCGGGTGGATACCGATTTGGCGGTTGATGATGAATTCCATACGTGCCAAGCCGATGCCTTCGCTAGGCAGGTTGGCGAAGCTGAATGCCAACTCAGGGTTACCAACGTTCATCATCACTTTGACAGGGGCTTTAGGCATGTTGTCCAAAGCAACATCGGTAATTTGTACGTCCAGCAGGCCGGAGTAGATGAAGCCGGTATCGCCTTCGGCACAAGATACGGTAACTTCTTGGCCGTCTGAAAGCAGATCGGTTGCGTCGCCGCAGCCGACTACGGCAGGGATACCCAATTCACGCGCGATAATCGCTGCGTGGCAGGTACGGCCGCCGCGGTTGGTCACGATGGCGGAAGCACGTTTCATCACCGGTTCCCAATCCGGGTCGGTCATGTCGGTAACGAGTACGTCGCCTGCTTCAACGGAATCCATCTCGGAAGCATCTTTCACCAGGCGTACTTTGCCTTGGCCGACTTTTTGACCGATGGCACGGCCTTCGCACAAGACAACTTTTTCGCCGTTGATGGAGAAGCGGCGCAGGTTGCGGCTGCTGTCTTCTTGGGATTTCACGGTCTCAGGACGGGCTTGCAGGATGTAGAGTTTGCCGTCCAAACCATCGCGGCCCCATTCGATGTCCATTGGGCGGCCGTAGTGTTTTTCGATGGTCAGCGCGTAATGGGCCAACTCGGTAACTTCGGCGTCGGTAATGGAGAAGCGTTGACGGTCTTCTTCAGGTACATCGATGTTGGTGACAGATTTACCGGCTTCGGCTTTGTCGGTAAAGATCATTTTGATTTGTTTCGAACCCATAGTTTTGCGCAGGATAGCCGGTTTGCCTGCTTTCAAAGTAGGTTTGAATACATAGAATTCGTCAGGGTTGACCGCGCCTTGTACGACGTTTTCGCCCAGGCCGTAAGAAGAGGTAACGAAAACGACTTGGTCGTAACCGGACTCGGTATCGATGGTGAACATCACGCCGGACGCGCCGCTGTCGGAGCGCACCATGCGTTGTACGCCTGCGGAAAGGGCAACGATGTCGTGTTCGAAGCCTTTGTGGACACGGTAAGAAATGGCACGGTCGTTGTACAGGGAAGCGAATACATGGCGCATGGCTTCTTTAACGTTTTCCAAGCCGTTGATGTTCAGGAAGGTTTCTTGTTGGCCGGCGAAAGAAGCGTCCGGCAGGTCTTCTGCTGTTGCGGAAGAACGTACGGCAACGGAAATGTCCGCACCGCCGGCATCGGCAACCATTTTGTTCCAAGCTGTTTCGATTTCAGCATCCAACTGTTCAGGGAACGGGGTATCCAAAATCCATTGACGGATTTCTTTACCCACGCGCGCCAACTCGGCAACGTCTTCAACATCCAGTTGTTTCAGGGCTTCGGAAATACGCTCGCTCAGACCATTGTGAGCCAGGAAAGCGCGATAGGCTTCGGCAGTGGTCGCAAAACCACCGGGAACGCGTACGCCTTTTTCAGTCAGTTGGCTGATCATTTCGCCCAAAGAGGCATTTTTACCGCCCACTCGCTCAACGTCAGTCATACGCAGGTTTTCAAACCAAATAACGTAGTTTTCGGCCATTTGTGTGTCCAATCCAATCCAAAAATGTTAAAAAAGAAACAAATCCGCCTGCTTATTGTAGCCATTCGTTTGATGGCTGTCATGTGTTTTATCTTTTTTAAAATCACAAATTCGTCTGTGATACTGTGCTTTTCAAGCGTGTAGTCTGCTGAAATGTGAATATCAGATTCATGTTTTTGTGAGTTATCCTATTGTTAAATATGGAAAACAAAATAAGTTAATAAATTTGATAAATAAGATTTATTTTGCAATTTTAGAACAAAATTCTACAAAAAAATTAAAAAATGAAATTTTGTGCCAATTTAAAAATTGTTCAAATTTGTTGTAATCCTGTGTAATCTGCCGGGAGTCGCTTTATTGCAAAGGCTGTAACTGCTATGATTGCCGTCTGAAACGTTACCCTCAAGAGGATTCATTATGACTGATCCACGCCAAGTCTTCTATATTTCCGACCGAACCGGCCTGACCGCTGAAAATATCGGTGAAGCCTTGCTGAACCAATTTGGCAATGTTGAGTTCAAGCGCCATACCTATCCGTTTATCGATACGCCTGAAAAAGCGCGTGCTGTTGTAGACAAAGTCAACCAGTCTGCCGAAAAATTCGGCGTGCGCCCGATTGCTTTTGTCAGTGTGGTCAATGACGAAATCCGTGAAATCATCAAGAAAGCCAATGCGTTCCATATTAATTTCTTTGAAACCTTTCTCGGTCTTTTGGAAAAGGAACTCAATACGGAGGCGGTTGCCGCCCAGCAGGGGCATCACAGTATCGGCAATACCCAACGCTATGATGCGCGTATGGAGGCGGTCAATTTTTCACTGAATCATGATGACGGTGTCAGTGATAAGAATTTGAAAGAAGCCGATGTGATTTTGATGGGGGTTTCCCGTTCCGGCAAAACGCCGACTTGTCTCTATCTGGCCTTGCAATACGGTATCCGTGCTGCCAACTATCCGCTGATTCCCGATGATTTGGAGTCCACCGATTTGCCGCGTATGGTCAAGCCTTATAAAGACAAGCTGTTTGGTTTGACCATTCAGCCTGAACGCTTGCAGGCAATCCGTCAGGAACGCCGTCCTAATTCGACTTATGCCAAAATCGATACTTGCCGCAGCGAGATTGCCGATGCGCAAAATATGTTTAAACGCCACGGTATTCCGTTTACCAATACTACGGACAAATCTGTGGAAGAGCTTGCCGTGCATGTCTTGCAGGCTTGCAAGCTGAAACGCCGTTTTTAACTGAAATGATAAAAGGCCGTCTGAAAGTTTCAGACGGCCTTT
>NZ_KV835622.1:97035-109654 GCF_001838065.1 Neisseria sp. HMSC078C12
GGCCGTCTGAAAGTTTCAGACGGCCTTTTGTTTGGTCTTTGATATTAGGTTTTGGGCAGGGTAACACCGGTTTGCCCCATGTATTTGCCGTTGCGGTCTTTGTATGAGGTTTCGCAGACTTCATCGCTTTCAAAGAACAAGACTTGGGCCACGCCTTCGCCTGCGTAGATTTTTGCCGGTAGCGGCGTGGTGTTGGAAAACTCAAGCGTAACGTAGCCTTCCCACTCCGGCTCGAACGGGGTAACGTTGACGATAATGCCGCAGCGTGCGTAGGTGGACTTGCCCAAGCAGACGGTCAGGACGTTGCGCGGGATGCGGAAATATTCGACTGTGCGCGCCAAAGCAAAGGAGTTGGGCGGAATGATGCAGCAGTCGTCTTCAACTGTAACGAAGTTTTTCGGGTCGAAGTTTTTCGGGTCGACGATGGTGCTGTTGATATTGGTGAAGATTTTAAATTCATTGGCACAACGGATGTCGTAGCCGTAGCTGGACGTGCCGTAGGAAATGATGCGCTGGCCGTTGGCCTCTTTGATTTGGTTGGGCTCGAACGGCTCAATCATGCCGTGTTCTTCGGCCATGCGGCGTATCCATTTGTCGGATTTAATGCTCATGGTGGTTGTCCTGGGGTAAGGGTTGTTTGGGAATTCTTTGAAATCAACACGACAGCCTTTAGACAGGCTTGTCAATTGATGTTTCAGACGGCCTAAAAGCCGGATAAGGCCGTCTGAAAGGCTGTTTATTTAGTTTTGGAAGCAGATTTCTTAGCCAGTTTGACTTCTTTAATCATACCGTCTTCGCATTTCATGATGAAGACGGGTGTGCCGTTTTGAGAGGCGGTAAAGTTTCCGTGCGCCCTGCCTTTTTTGAACACGCCCTCCAGCGTCATATTGCGTAATTTAGCGCTGTTGGAGGAGAAAGGTTCAATAAAGGTTTCGCTGTTGCTGGAAACGGTATATACGCCTTTGCCGTCAAATTTGCCGTTTTTAAAGGCGCCGACATAGCTGCGGCCGTCTTGGCATTTCCATGTGCCTTTGCCGGATGGTTTACCGTCTTTGCCGACATCGCCATCGTAAACGCAACCTTTTTCCTGATAAGGATTGATGGTTTCGGCAATGGCAGGCGTACCCAGCATGAAGGCGACGGGAAGTAGTGCAAGGTATTTCATCATGATTGTTCCTTTTTGCAGGCGGTTTCAGACGGCCTGATATTGGGATTCAAAAGTCAGCAGGGTTTCAGCAATGCGGCGTGGCAATATGGCTAAAGCGTGTTCGCGCATGGATGCAGGGATACCGTAGTAGGCTTCGGCAATGCTACCGGTAATGGCCGCCAAGGTATCGCTGTCTCCGCCCAGGGAAACCGTCAGTCGGATGGCGTGTTCAAAATCATCGCTTTCAAGAAAGGCGGTAACTGCTTGAGGTACGGTTTCCTGACAGCTTTCATTGAAATGATAATGCAGGCGGATTTGGTCGCAACTTTGGCTCAAATCATAGCCGAATTGTCGTGTAATGTTTTCTTTGATTTGCGCTTTGCCCATACCGGTGCGCGCCCAAAAGACGGCGGCGGCTACGGCTTGCGCGCCTTTAATGCCTTCCGGGTGGTTGTGCGTTACGGCGGCGGATTGTTCGGCAAAATGCAGGGTTTCTTCCAATGTGGCAAATGCCCAACCGACGGCAGAAACACGCATGGCCGAGCCGTTGCCCCAGCTATTATAAGGTTCTGGATCTTTCCATTCTATCCATTGTGAGAAGCGGCCGCCATATGCGCCTTTAGGGCAGGGATATGCCCTACACCAGCCTTGCAAAATAGAGGCCAAATGATCGTTGCAGCCTTGTAAAACCCAATCGGCAATGGCAACAGTGCAAATCGTGTCATCGGTAAAGTCGCTGTCGGGGCTGAAAATATCGAAATCGGTATGACGGTAGTTGTCAAACTCAAATCGTGATCCGGCAATATCGCCGATGACTGCGCCCAACATCATGACATCCTTTCTGATACTTCTATTTATATTTCAGACGGCCTTTGATATTTCCCAATCGAAAGGCCGTCTGAAAAATTACTCTTGCCAGCCGCCCAAATAAGAAACCAGTTCTTCCAACATGGTGCTGATGGCTTCGGTCATCAGGATTTGCGAGGCAAAGGCGAGGCTGGCGGCATCGTCGCCGTTGCTTTCCGCTTCTTCTTGCAAAACGTCCAGATACTGGATGCGTTTGAGCGTAAAGTCTTGGGTTAGGATGAAGGCGATTTGCTCGCGCCACACCAAGCCCAGTTGGGTCACGGTTTTGCCGTTTTTGACGTGTTGAACCACTTCATCGGCGGTCAAATCTTGTTTGGATATTTTGACGACGGGAACAACATCGCCCACGCCTTTGAGTTCGCAATCGCTGTCCAATTCAAAACCGCCTTCGCAATGCCCTTGCAACAGCCAACTGGTCATCAGAGAAGAGGGCGATTGCTTGGTATTCGGCAGCGAGGCTTCCAAACCGCCCAAGGCTTCGCGCAGTTTGGTCAGGATGTTTTCCGCTTTGGCGGAAGCTGCATTGTTGACGAGCAGATAGCCGTGGCGTGTGTCGAAAATTGCCTGTGTGCGGCTGCTGCGCGTAAAGGCGCGGGGCAGCAGATCGTCAGTAATATGTTCTTTCAGCTCTTGTTTTTCCTTACGGCCGACATTGCGCGCTTCGTTGTTTTGGATTTCCAAAATCTTTTCATCCAATATATCGCGGATGACGCCGGCAGGCAGGACTTTTTCTTCTTTTTTCAGGGCCACGCGCCAAGTATAATCGGCAGGGAAAACCAGTTCGGGCGAAAAGGAAACCGGCGTGGCAAAGCCTTCGCTAAACCAGTCCAAACCCTGACAATGGGCGAATTCGGATTGCGCCAATTTGTCGGCAAGGACTTCCAATTCAGGCAACTTGTCTTTGTTGAACGGATAAAAACTGATTTGCTTAAACCACATGGTGAGTTTTCCTTTTTATTAAAACCGGCATTATACAGGGAAAATAACATACGGAAATCGGCAGCATCTTTAAAAATGCAGTAAAGGCGTTGACAGAAGAAAAGGCTTTCTGTATAGTTCGCGCTTCGGTTACGCGCCCATCGTCTAGAGGCCTAGGACACTGCCCTTTCACGGCGGCAACCGGGGTTCGAATCCCCGTGGGCGTGCCAAAATTCTTAAAAAAAACGCTCCTGCTTTTGCAGGGGCGTTTTTTGTTTTCAGACGGCCTGTCGCTGTGAAAATATCTTTAAATTGGTTTACAATAATGCCATTCTGAATCTTAACGAGAGAAAACAATGTTAGACATCCAATTGCTCCGCAGCAATACCGCCGCAGTTGCCGAACGTTTGGCCGCCCGCGGTTACGAGTTTGATACTGCGCGTTTCAACGCTTTGGAAGAACAACGCAAAGCCGTTCAAGTGAAAACAGAAGAGTTGCAGGCTTCACGCAACAGTATTTCCAAACAAATCGGTGCGTTGAAAGGACAGGGCAAACACGAAGAGGCTCAAGCTGCAATGGATCAGGTTGCTCAAATCAAAGTGGATTTGGAGCAGGCGGCCGCTGATTTGGATGCCGTTCAGAAAGAATTGGACGCATGGTTGTTGACCATTCCAAACTTACCGCACGAAAGCGTGCCTGTCGGTAAAGATGAAACCGAAAACGTTGAAGTCCGCAAAGTCGGCACACCGCGCGAATTTGACTTTGAAATCAAAGACCATGTTGATTTGGGCGAGCCTTTGGGCTTGGATTTTGAAGGTGGTGCAAAACTTTCCGGCGCGCGCTTTACCGTGATGAAAGGCCAAATCGCCCGTCTGCACCGCGCATTGGCGCAATTCATGCTTGATACGCACACGCTGAAACACGGCTATACCGAGCATTACACACCCTACATCGTGGACGATCTGACCCTGCAAGGTACGGGCCAACTGCCTAAATTTGCAGAAGATTTGTTCCACGTTACTCGCGGCGGCGATGAGAGCAAAAAAACGCAATATCTGATTCCGACCGCCGAAGTGACGCTGACCAATACTGTTGCCGACAGCATCGTGGCCGGCAGCGATTTGCCGTTGAAATTGACTGCGCATTCCCCATGTTTCCGTTCCGAAGCAGGCGCATACGGTAAAGACGTACGCGGCCTGATTCGCCAACACCAATTCGACAAAGTGGAAATGGTACAAATCGTTCATCCGGAAAAATCATACGAAGCGCTGGAAGAAATGGTTGGACACGCTGAAAATATTTTGAAAGCGTTGGAACTGCCATACCGCGTGATCACTTTGTGTACCGGCGATATGGGCTTCGGTGCAACCAAAACCTATGACTTGGAAGTTTGGGTTCCTGCGCAAAATACTTACCGCGAAATTTCCAGCTGCTCCAACTGCGAAGATTTCCAAGCTCGCCGCATGAAAGCGCGTTTCAAAGATGAAAACGGTAAAAACCGTTTGGTACATACTTTGAACGGCTCAGGCTTGGCAGTCGGCCGTACTTTGGTGGCTGTTTTGGAAAACCATCAAAACGCCGACGGCAGCATTAATGTTCCTGCCGCGTTGCAACCGTATATGGGCGGCGTGACCAAACTGGAAGTAAAATAATCGCTGTTTAAATGAAAAGGCCGTCTGAAACTTGGGTTCAGACGGCCTTTTATATGATTGGGCAATTATTTGTTGTGTTGACGGAAATATTCCCATTCTTCAACGACTTTACCGTCAGGCAAGTGGCACACGCCGTATTCGTTGCCGTCTTTGTCTTTTTTGATTTCGGATTTGCCGCCTTGTTTGACGCAGAACTCAGAAGCCGGATTGGCCACGCCGACGTTGGGGGATTCTTGTTTTTCAGAAGCGGAGCAGGCAGCCAAAGTAGTGGCGGCAGCGAGGCTGAGGATAAGGGGTTTGATCATGGCGTGTCTTTCATTTGAAGGATAAAAACAAGCGGATTATAGGGGTGGCTTGCGTTTAATGGCGTTAACCAGATTAAAGGCCGTCTGAAAAGTTTTCAGACGGCCTTTAAGTTTAAGAAGTTAAACCGGATTATTTGGCTGCTTCGGCTTTTTCTGCTTTTTCGTCTTCTTTAGCAAAGTATTTGGCGTAAATTTTGTCGTATTCTCCACTTTCGCGTACTTTTTTCAGCGCATCGTTCAGCATTTTAATGGTTGCTTCGTCGCCTTTGCGTGCAGCGATACCGTAGTTTTCGATGGTAAAGTCAGGCAGGGAGATGAAATCCAGGCCTTTGGTCGGGTTGTTTTTCACATAGTTGGCAATAACCGCGCTGTCGCTGACTACGGAATCCAGACCGCCGTTTTCCAATTCTTTGATAATCAGAGGAACGCTTTCAAAGCGGGCGATTTTCGGATTGTCGTTGCCCAAGAGTTTGGAAACGGAGAAGTCGCCGGTGTAGCCGGTTACCACGCCGACTTTGGCCATGTTTTTCAGGTCTTCGGAAGAAGTTACTTTTTTGCCTTTCGGAACAAGGACAACTTGGGTGATTTCAAAGTATGGGTCGCTGAAGAGCATGCTTTGTTTGCGGTCGTCAGTGATGGTTACGCCGGACATAACGATGTCCACGTCGCCGTTGTTCAGAGAAGGGAAGAGGCTTTCCCAAGGCTGGTGTTTGAATTCGACTTTGAAGTTGCCGGCTTTGGCCATGGCATTCATCAAGTCAACGTCAAAACCTTCCACTTTGCCGGCAGAATCCAAAGATTCAAATGGGGCAAACTCGGCGTTGGAGCCGACACGGTACACTTTATCGGCAGGAGCAGAGGCATTGTTGCTTTGACCGCCGCAGGCAGTCAGGGCAAGAGCGGAACAAGCGAGGGCGGTGGCCAGCCATTTTTTCATGTTCATGATATGTGCTTTCTTAATAAAATGTTAACGGATAAAATCTTAGTTTAGCATAATTTTGTGAACAAACTAGCCGAAATCAGTGGTCTTTTTCTCGGAAAAATGCGTAGGTTACGTCATGGAAGAGGTCAGTGTGCGGGCTGTCTTCGTAGCTCAATTCTGCCAACGCGTCTTCAAAGGCAAGCTGGATAGATTCTACGGCATCGTTGGCCATGTCGGAGGGCAGGGAACGGATGAGGCCTTTGAGGGCGGTGGCGAGGACGTGGTTTTGCATACGCAAAACGTCGTTGGCTTCTTCCAAGTATTCGAGGCGTTGTTCGATGCTGCTCATGATGTATCCTTGAGGGTGTATTAAATAAAATAGTGATTATATAGTGAATTAATATTAAAATGTTACGCTTGCGCCGGTTTGCCGGATATGTCCAACCATCGGCCGCAGTTCAAGCGTTTTTTGTTTGAATGCGGTTCACAATAAAAATGAAAAAACGAGATTATTATGGAAAACAACCGTCTTGACCCAACAGCCCTCGAGGAAGAAGACCTGAATTGGGAAAAACGCTTGGAAAGATTGCGTCAGGCACGACAATTTAATACTGCGCCGACTCATGCACCATTGGTCAAAAAATCGGACGAAGCTGTCGAAGCTGCGCCCAAAACCGCACCTAAAAAAGAATATAAGTTGGATGCTGACAATCGTGAAAAAGTATTGGAAGAGTATTTGTACCGCTGGCAGTTGGAACACAATACCGCCCTTGCCGAAGATGGCGAAGCAGTGGAAACCGATGCGATGGTAGTTTTGCAGGATAATTGGTTGAGCGCGCAATCGGCATTGCAGGCTGCGGCTTCAGAGCGTCATATCGAATCAACGCGCACCGTCAGACTGAATCCGAAATCAGGTGTCGTAGATTTTGATGTACCTGAAGTGGAAGAAATTGAAAAACCGGAAAATGATGATACGAAAGCGGCTGAAGGAGCAGTTTCAGACGGCCTTGAACCTGAAAAAGAACCGGCAGTCAATGTCCATATCAATGTATTGAACCCGCAGGCGATTGGCCGTCGGGAAGTATTCTGCGTTTCTGAAAAAGATTTGACCGAGCGTCTGATTAAGCGTTTGCGCCCCCATGTGGCCGATGCGGTCAACGGCATGATTCGGATTGCCGTGCAAAAACAAATGGCCGTGTTCACTTACCAGTTGCAGCAAATGCTCAACGAGCAGGCGCCGGGTTTGGTGGAAGATGTATTGGAACACAACGTCAAACGTATTCTGGACGATATGAAGGTTGAAATGAAATACCGCCGCTGAGTATCCGGGCCGTCTGAAAAGTTTCAGACGGCCTTTGGCATAAATTTCCCTTAAAATTTTGCGAAGCGTGTATAATGGCGGCTCACGTTTTCGTGATAAATATCCTTTCTAAATAGTTGATATGCCCGATGCAGAATCGGGCATTTTTTTTGAGATTGTTATGAATAAAAACAAAATCATTGTATTGCTGATTGCTTTGGTTGCCGTATTTGCCTATCAAAAAATGCAAAACAAGCAGTCGCTACAATCGCAGAATCAGCAGAAAATAGAAGCCGTTCAAAAACAAAACAATGCGGGCGGAGAAAACGCCGATACGGCTCAACAGCAAACCGGTTCGGACAAACAATCGGCAGAAGCGGTTTTGAAACAGGCGTTTGAAAACGAACAAAGCGATATTCAGGTTGAGGGTGAGGGCACGGTATGGAAAACCCTGCCGGATGACAACAAAGGCACGCGCCACCAACGCTTTATCTTGAAGCTCTCCAGCGGACAGACGCTTTTGGTGGCACACAATATCGACCTTGCCGATAAGATTAAAGGCTTGAAAAAAGGCGACAAAGTAGCGTTTTACGGCGAATACGAATGGTCGGAGCAGGGCGGCGTTATCCATTGGACGCACCATGACCCGTCAGGCCGGCATACCGACGGCTGGTTGAAACACGACGGCCGCCTTTATCAGTAAAAACGGTTTTCCTGTTTTTTCAGACGGCCTGAAACACGGCCTTCGGCTTGAAAGATGGTAGAAATCGGCGCAAAATGTTAACAAGTTAAACAGACGGAAAAATATTGTTCCGTCCATTGGAATACACAGTAGATTGGAGAATAAATGAACAAAAAACTTCATCCGCAAACGCTGGCCATCCGAGGCGGCAAAGAGCAGACCGAATATCGCGAACACAATCAGGCGCTGTTTTTGACCAGCAGCTTCATGTGGGAAAGCGCGCAACATGCGGCAGATTTGTTTTCCAAAAAAATTAAAGGCTTTACCTATACCCGTACAGCCAATCCGACTACTGCCGCTTTTGAAAAACGCATTGCCGCATTGGAAGGCGCGGAACGCGCGGTAGCCACTTCGACCGGTATGTCTGCAATTCAGGCGGCGTTTTTTACCTTCTTGCAAGCAGGCGACCACGTTGTTTCCAGCCGCAGCCTGTTCGGCACGACCGTCGGTTTCATCAACAACATTGTTACCAAGTTCGGCATCGAAGTCAGCCATGTATCGCCGGTTGATGTAGATGAATGGAAAGCGGCCATCAAGCCCAATACCAAACTGTTTTTCTTGGAAACTCCGTCCAACCCATTGGGCGAAGTTGCCGATTTGGAAGCGCTGGCTGAACTGGCGCACAGCATCGGCGCGCTTTTGGTGGTGGACAACAGCCTCTTGTCGCCCGTCGGCTCGCAGCCTTTGAAACACGGTGCGGATATTTCCGTTTCTTCCGCAACCAAAGCCATCGACGGCCACGGCCGCGTGATGGGCGGCGTATTGGCCGGTTCGGAAGAGCTGATGACGCAAGTTGCCATATATTGCAACTCTTGCGGTTTGGCAATGTCTCCGTTTAACGCATGGCAGTTGTTGAGCGGCGTGGAAACCCTGTCGCTGCGTATGGAAAAACAATTCGACAACGCCCTGAAAATCGCCCAATGGCTGCAACAACAGCCGCAAGTCCAAGCCGTGTACTACACCGGTTTGCCCGACCATCCGCAGGCAGAGCTTATCCGCAAGCAACAAAACGGCGGCGGCATCGTCATCGGCTTTGAAGTGGCCGATCAAGAAGCCGCATGGAAAGTCGTGGACGGCGTGGCGCTTTTCTCCCGTACTGCCAACCTCGGCGACGTGCGCTCGACCATTACCCATCCGTGGACAACCACGCACGGCCGGATGCAGCCTGAAGAAAAACTCGCCGCCAATATCCGCCCGGGCTTAATCCGCCTCTCTGTCGGTTTGGAACACATCGACGACTTGATTGATGATTTGCAACAAGCATTGAACAAATAATCTAAAAACAAATTTCAGACGGCCTTAAAATTTAATAGGCCGTCTGAAAGCAATCAAACACACATCTTAAGAATAAAAGGAAAAAAATAATGTCTGAAGCAGAATTCGCCTCGTGGGCAATGAAAATCCTCCTCACCGGCCTGATTATCTTTTTGGGCTTTATCGTTTGGAACTTGGGTAAAGAATCCAAGGCCGGCAAATTCGGCATTGCCATGCTCTTTTTGGTTTTGGGCTTGGGCGTGTTTGGATTTGTATTCAAAGAATTGCTGATTAGCTTTTTGGTATTGCCGAAGTAGGCAGGAAGTTTATAGATAGAACAAGGCCGTCTGAAACATTTTCAGACGGCCTTTTGATTTGATAATTAAATTACGCCCAATTCTTGCAAGCCGCGCAATACGCCGTCTTCATCGACACTTGGGCAGACGAATTGTGCAGCGGCTTTGGCAGCTTCTTCGCCATTGCCCATGGCAACGCCGAAGCCGACGGTTGACAGCATTTCCAAGTCGTTGAAGCTGTCGCCGAATGCCATCACTTTGCTCATATCAATCCCCAGTTTTTCCACTGCGTGGGCGATGCCACGTGCTTTTGAACCTTCCTGTTTGAGGAGGTCCATGGCATGTTTGTGCCAGCGGACGGATTTGAAGCCGTGTTGTTGAATCAGCGGTTGCAGGATTTTTTCTTCTTCCTCATCCACAAAGACCAACATTTGATAGACGGGTTGTTTGCGGAAATATTCTTTGTCGGTTAAAAAGTTGGGCAGGATATGCGATAAACCTTCGACAACGCGCGGAGAGTTGGAGGAGACGGCAATTTCTTGGTTGTTGACGAATGCGTAGTCTATTTTGTGTTGCTCAAGCAGGTGGATGGCGGTTTCGATGTCGGCAATATCCAAGGGGTAGCTTTGCAGGGATTCGCCGCGAAAGGAAATATATTGGCCGTTGATGGTAACGAGCATGTCGATACCGCATTCTTGAATCAATGCTTTGACTTTGGAGGGAATGGCGGCTTCCGGACGGCCGGTGGCAATGGCAGTCAAAATGCCTTTGGCTTTCAATGCGCGCATGGCTTGGGCAACCGAAGGGCGTAAGGTATCCGTGTATTTACGGTAGAGGGTGTCGTCGATGTCAAAGAAGATGATTGCAGGATTGTTCATGGTTCACTCGTCGGGCCGGGTATACACAGCTTTCATTGAAAATTGTGTGAACAGCTTGTGTATAAATTGGTTTAGTATTTGATTGCTATTATAAAAATAAGTTCTGATTAAAATTTAGGCAGTTTTGTGTTGAGAATAAAGCGGAAAGTTATCCACACCAGGCCGTCTGAAAATTTGGTTTTCAGACGGCCTTGTTTTAAGCAATCAGACGGATATTTTCTTTGTCTTGCCTGAATTTGTTTTTGATCACGAGAGGCAGGCTGCTGTCGAAATACCAGCTGCCGTCAGGCAATGCCAACGCGCCGCCGGCGCAGAGCAGGGTAATGCTGTTTCCGGTCAGGGGATCGGTTTCGGTAATTTCAATTTCATGCGCTTTGCCCCAATCGGTTACGGGGAGTAGATGGGCAAGCTCGGTAATGCGTTGGTTTTGATGTTTGATGCCTTCGGGTTGGCGGCAGTCGCCGTTGCATTTTCCGACGGCCTCGACAGGGCAGGGTTCGCCTTTTGCGTAGCCGGTCGGCAAAATATTGAGCGAATCCGGGCAGAGCCTGTGTTCTTGCGACCATTGTGCCAAAGCGTGTTTGGCTGCTTTTTTGTGGGCAAACAAACCGTAAGGACGCCAGTTTCTGGTGCCACTGTTTAATAAGACAATGCGTGCTTGAAGGCTGCCGTGTTCGTCAGCGATAAAGCGGACGGTGGAAAACGATGTGGATTTTTCAGACGGCATCAGTTGGTATTCCTGCATGGTCTGGGCTTTGAGCCATAATGTATGGAGCTGTCCGAGTGCCGGAATAAAACGGATGGAGGCTGCGGCTTTGATGTGCGGCGGCAGTTTTTTGCTGTGCAGCAGGGTGGCGGTTTCACTGTATGCGCGTTCGTGTGCTTCAATGGCTTGGGCTTTGCCGAAATGGTCAAACCAAACCAATACGCCGTAACTGTCGGGCAGTGCATAGAGTTGCTGGGCGAGCGAATCAGGCAGCCAAGTGGGCAACATTTTCGGATTCATCAACACACGGACGTGTTCGTCCCATTGTTGATGATTTTTTTCTGCCAAACTTAATTCAAGATAATCACATAATGCGACAACATCGGTCATGGCGCGGTGGCGGTTGGCCGTCTGAATGCCGGTGCGTTCGATAATGCTGTCAAGGCTGTGTTTGTAAAACTCAGGATAGAGGCGGCGCGACAGTTGAACCGTACAGAGCGAGGGTGCGGCAAAGTCAGTATGGATACGGGCAAACTCGTGGCGCAGGAAGGTATAGTCAAAGCGGCTGTTGTGGGCAACAACCACAGCACCTTGCAACAACGGCAACAAATCAGCTGCAATATCGGCAAAGACAGGCGCGTTTTTCACCGTTTCATCATGAATTCCGGTCAGCCTGGCAACAAATTCGGGAATGCTGCGGCAAGGATTAACCAATTGCTCGTAATGTGTGGCGTGGCCTTGCTCAAAACGAACAAGGGCGACTTCCGTTATCCTGTCTTCATAGAAATTTCCACCGGTCGTCTCCAAATCCACCACGACCACAGGCCGTCCCAAACGGGAAAATGCTTCGGATAAGAGCGGCCAGCGTGCGAAATCTGACATTTTATTCTCTGTAAATTCAATAGCAAATGCGCATTTTACACGCTGTCTGCAAGTTTTCCAAATAAAACGCTTGACAGGAAACAGCCCACTCTCTATAATTCGAATCTTTCTTGATGCACCCGTAGCTCAGTTGGATAGAGTATCTGGCTACGAACCAGAGGGTCGGGCGTTCGAATCGCTCCGGGTGCGCCACAGAAAATCTCCGCGCCCATCGTCTAGCGGTTAGGACATCGCCCTTTCACGGCGGTAACCGGGGTTCGATTCCCCGTGGGCGTGCCAGTTACTTGAAAATAAGCCATCACTATTCTTTAGTGATGGCTTATTTTTCACATTTAAAAAGTTATAGTTATTTAGTTTTTTAAATAACTTTCTTAGCTGTTCAGACGGCCTTTGCCTATCCTTCTGCCCAAGGCGTCGTAGGTGTAGGCCCAAGTTTCTTTCGTGCCGTCTTTTTTGAAGATTTCCGCTTTAACCAGTTGGTCATGCAGGTCGTAGAAATAGTTCTGCACTTCGCCGTCGGCCAGCTCGCGGTGGATCAGGTTGCCGAGCTCGTCGTAGTAATAGGTCGTGCCGTTGTAGGTTTTCAGGCGGTTGTCGGGTGATGGGATTGAGGCCGTCTGAAAGGATATTGTGCGCAGGGTCGAAGGCGAACCGTTCGTTTCCGGCTTTGGTAATCCGGCCCAGTTTGTCGTAGTCGAAATGGGTCGTTCCCGTCCGTTGGTCGGTACTGTGGGTCAGGTTGCCGGTACG